>JANRJZ010000118.1:0-33295 GCA_033763675.1 Gemmatimonadota bacterium | reverse complement strand
GCGGCCGCCGGCCGCGGCGGGCCCGCCGCGCCGCCGAGGCGCCGAGCCGCCTCCTCCGTCACTTCGGGTCCCCGCCTCGCACCCACTTGTTCGGGGTGCCCTCGAGCGCGCCCCCGGCCGGCTTCCACAGCACGGTCTCCTCGATCTTTCGGGCCAGTTCCCAGTCCTTGTCCGTGATCCCGCCGGCGGAGTGGGTCTGCAGCTTCACCCAGAGCTTGGCCCAGGACACCGTCAGGTCCGGGTGGTGATACGCCGCCTCGGCCAGGAAGCCGATGGTGTTGACCAGGGTCAGCGTGGTAAGCCAGCCGTCGGTCTTGAACTGCCGCCGGATGAAGCCCTCTTCGTAGTACCAGCCGGGAAGGGCGGTGAGCTTCTCCGCGATCTCGGCCTCGGTGTAGGTGCGTTCCTTGGTTGCCATGCGGACTCCCTGTTGGGGCGGTCGTCCCAATCCCAGCCCTTGCGTCGTTACCGCCGCTACCGTCGTTACCGTCGCTACCGTCGCTACCGTCGCTACCGTCGCTACCGTCCTTACCGTCACATCACGTCCCCGCCGTTCACCATGATCATCTGTCCGGTGACGTAGCGCGCCTGGTCCGACGCCAGGTAGATCGCCGCGCCCGCCACATCCTCCGGTGTCCCCCACCGGCCGAGGGGAATCTGCTCCGCCACCCGGGCCCGGAATGGGGCTGGGGCGCTCTGGCCGAAGGCGGTATCGATCCAGCCTGGGCCGAGCACATTCACCCGGATCGCCGGCGCGAGGCTTCTGGCCAGCGAGCGGCTGAAGCCGAGGATGCCGCCCTTCACGGCGGAGAACAACTCCGGATTCTCGCCGGACAATCCCTGGAGTACCCGGTCCCAGGCCATGTTGATGATCACACCGCCCCCGGGCTGGCCGGCCATCAGTTCCGCCGCCGCCCAGCTCGCCAGCATCGTCCCGCGGAGATCCACCCGCAGCAGGAGGTCCAGCTTCTCCAGCCGGGATCGCGCCGCGCCGGCGCCGGTGAGCACATCGGCGCCGGCGTTGTTGATCCAGGCGTCCACTCCGCCAAAGGTGTCGCGTACCGTCGTGGCCAGCTGGTCCAGCTCCTCCTGCCGTCCGACGTCCGCCCGGAAGATCGCCACCCGCTGGCCGGTTCCGCGGATCTGCTCCGCCGCGGCGTTGGCCCCCGCCTCGTTGGCGCGGTAGCAGATGGCGACATCGGCGCCGGCGCGGGCGGCGGCCAGCGCGATCGCCCGGCCGATGCCGCCGGATCCACCGGTGACCAGCACCCGCTTCCCGGCGAGAACAGTGCCCGTGGCGGGCGAAGCGTTGTCGGCAGTCATGGCAGGGCGTAACATACGGGGGTAGCGGGACCGAACAAGGGAGCGCCGGACGTGCGACTGCTGGTGAGCGTGCGGGATGCGGGGGAGGCACGGGCCGCGCTGGCGGGCGGTGCCGAGATCGTGGATGCAAAGGACCCGGCGCGGGGTTCGATCGGCGCCGTGAGCCCCGAAGCGCTGCAGGGGATCCGGCTGGCGGTGCCCGAGTCGGTCCGCCTGAGCGCCGCGCTCGGCGATGTCACGACCTTTGAGGATATCGCCCGGGCCATGGAACGGATCACCGTCCCGCTGGGCTACGTCAAGCTCGGCTTCCACGGCGTACGCGATGCCGGCCAGGCGGAGGCGCTCCTTCGGGAAGCGGTGCGGCGAGCGGCGCGGCTGCCGGGCCGGCCCCGGGTGATCGCGGTGGCCTATGCGGATGCCGCGCGGGTCCACTCCCTCCCCCCCGACGCCTTCCAGTTCTTCGTGCCCGAGGCCGGCGCCGATGGCCTCCTGGTGGACACCTGCCTCAAGGACGGTCAGACGCTGTTTGCATTCGTCGAGCCGGCGGCGCTCGCGTTGCTGGCGAGCGCCCTCGCCGCCGACGAGATCCCCCTCGCGGTGGGCGGCAGCCTCGGGTTGCCGCACGTCCGGGCGGCCAGCGACGCGGGGGCCCAGATCTTCGGGGTACGGGGGGCGGTGTGCCGCGGGGGGCGGAACGGGGTCGTGGATGACGGGCTGGTCCGGGACCTGGCCCAGGCGGTGCGGGTGGAGCGGGCGCGCAGCGCATAGATCAATCGACCTGCTCCCCGCGCTGTTCCCCTACCCGCCGGCCGCAAACTCCGCGGCGCCCACGATGCGAACCCGGAGATCCGCCGGCGCCACCCGCAGGAACCAGGCATCCACCAGTTCCGTCCCGCCACTCACCGGCTTGACCAGTATCAACTCAGGCGCGCCGAGCAGCGTGGCCAGGTAGGCCGCCAGGCTGTCGCTGGTGACCTCCCAGCGGTGGGGCAGTTCGTCGGTGGCGCGCAGCCAGCGCGAGGGGGCGAGCACCGGGATCGCCCCTTCCCGGTGCGCCTGCAGGATTCCCGCCCGGTCCTCCACGATCCGGCTCCCCGAAACCTCGGCGGCTATCACCCAGGCGAACTGGTCCATGGCCAGGATGGCCATCCAGTGGGCCGAGGTGGGGGAGAGGCCGTGGCGCTGGTCGAACTGGCGCACCTGGTCGGCGAACGGGCCTCCGCCCGGGATGATCACGACCGCGCGCTCGTCCGCCAGCCGCGCCAGCGCCTGGCCCACGCGGGGCAGGAGCCCCGGCTGCGCAAGCAGGCCGCCTCCGACCTTCACCACCGTCAGTCCCTCAGGCATGGGCCCCTCCCGGTCCGGCGGGGATATCTGACCCCGGGTGGCCGCGGCGACAAGGCCCCGCCGCTGCTCGCCCCCATCGCCGGGAGCGGGTAAGTTCTTCCGCGATGGAGCTCATCCCCGTTCTCGATCTGCTGCGAGGGCAAGCAGTCCACGCCCGTGCCGGAAAGCGTCAGGCGTATCGGCCGGTCCAGTCGGCGCTCCTCCCGGGGCGCGCCGGGGACCCGGTCGCGCTGGCCCGCGCGTACCACACCAGCCTCGGCGCCTGGCGCTGCTACGTGGCGGACCTCGACGCCATCGAGGGCTGGACCCCCCAGGTCAAGCTGATCCGCGCCCTCGCCGACGCCGAGCATGGCTTCGGGCCGGGCCTGCTGGTGGACGGCGGGGTGGCCACCGCGCGGGCGGCGGAGGTGCTGCTCGAGGCCGGCGCCACCACGCTCGTGGTGGGGCTCGAGACGCTCAAGGGATTCAAGGACCTCAAGGCAATCGTCAAGGCCGTGGGTGGCGACCGGGTGGTGTTCAGCCTCGACCTCCACGAGGGGAAGCCGGTGCAGCTGCAGAGTCACCGGATTTCCAGCCAGGACCCGGTGGGCCTCGAGCTGGGCGCGCGGGCCGCGGAGGCGGGCGTCTCGGCGCTGCTGGTGCTGGATCTCGCGGTGGTCGGGACCGGCACCGGTCCCCAGAACCTCGACCTGCTCGAAGGGCTCAAGCGGCTGGTAGGGCTTCCCGTCTACGCCGGCGGGGGGGTGCGCTCGACGGAGGACCTCAAGCTGCTGGAGGACGCCGGCTGCGACGCGGCGCTGGTGGGTTCGGCCATCCACAGCGGGGCGATCACCCCGCGGGCCTAGGCTACAGCGCCAGCCGGTAGGTGGCCGACTGGCAGAAGCTCTCCTCCACTTCCATCTCGATCGCGGTCAGGTTCCGGATTCCCATCGTGCCCAGCTCCTCCCGGGTGCGGTGGGCGAAGTACTGCGCGATCATCTCCGCGGTGGTGTTCTCGATCGGCATCATGGCGCAGTCCACCAGCGGGAAGGTGTAGGTGTGCTGGCCGAAGTAATCCACCAGCCGCCGGTCTCCCTCCACCCGGAAGGCCAGCTTCGGGTTCTTCAGCGGCAACAGCACCTTGTGGTCGATCTCGTCGGTGAGCTTGCGGATGATCTTCTTGAGGATCGAGAAGTCCACGACGAACATCGTCTCGTCGTCCACGCTCCCCTCGACGGTGACCCCCACCCGGTAGTTGTGGCCGTGCAGCGTCTCGCACTGGTGGCCGCGGAAGGTGATGAAGTGGGCGGAGCTGAAGACCAGGTAGTCCTTGCTGACGGTCACCCTGAAGTCACTGCGCACGGTCATTCCTCAATGGGTCGGTCCGCCATCCGTCCTCCACCAGCGCCACGAAGAGCGCGGCGGCGGTGAGATCGGCAGTCGTGCCGGGGTTGCGTGAATTCTGGGCGTCGCGGAGGCCCGCGTCAAACGCCGCCAGGGCGGCGCGTCCCGCCGCAGCCCGGGTGCCACCGGCGGCGAGCACCTCCCGCGCCCCGGCGGAGACCTCGGCGGCAGCCGCGGGGCCGAGTTTCCGGCCGATCAGGGTGTCCGGCTGGTGGGCCAGGACGGCGAGAAACGTCTCCACCACCGCCTCCTCCCAGCCCAGGCCGGCGCCGCGGGCGCGGCGCAGCGCCGGGACTCCCACCCCGAAGGTCGTCTCAAAGGTGGTGGCGTACTCCCGGGCCACCGCATCGCGGTCCGCTGCCAGCCGCATGGCCTCGAGCAGGGTGACGCTGGGGCGCTGGGCCAGGTCCTGTGCCGGCACGCTGCCGAGTCCCCCCGGCTGCGCCAGCCGGATGGCGGCGTACACCTCTACCGCGTCCGCGATGGTCGTGTGCACGAGCACCTGCCCGACCCCGGCGCGGAGCGGGCGGGGGAGGGCGGTGGCCTTGGCCAGCGGCGCCAGCAGCAGCACGATGCCCAGGTTGGTATTGGCCGCCGTCCAGCGTCGGGTGGCGGCGATCGCGGCGCGGACCACCTCGCCCAGCGGCCGCTGCCCGGCCTGGCCCAGCGGGGGGCCCACCGCCACCGCGCTCGCGATGAAGTCTTCGTAGCGCATGTCGCGGAACGGCCGTCCCGGCGCCACGTTGCCGGGCTTGGGCGCGCTCGCCTCCAGCACGCAGGCCAGCGTCACGAGCGCGGCGAGGTCGGGCGGCGCGTCGGTCATGGGACCGGGATCCGAAGCAACTGGTCCAGGATGGCCCCGGCCACGTCGATGCCGGTAGCCGCCTGCAGCCCTTCCCAGCCGGGGATGCCGTTCACTTCGAGCACGTACACCGTGCCATCCTCCGCCGGCAGCAGGTCCACGCCGGCGTACTCGGCGCCCACCGCCCGGGCGGCCCGGAGCGCCAGGTCGGCCCAGGCGGCCGGCAGGGTGATGGGAGCGGCCCTGCCGCCGCGGGAGAAATTGGTGCGCCAGTCATCGGCGGTCCGCTCGATCGCCCCCAGCACCCGGTCGCCGACCACGAAGGCGCGGACGTCGCGCCCGCCGTGCGGAACGAAGCGCTGCAGGTAGTACACCCCCCGCACCGTCTCGATCACCCGGAAGACCCGCCAGGCCATGTCCTCGTCACTCACCCGGCTCATGCCGAGTCCCATGGAGCCGAAGAGGGGCTTCACCACGACGTCGCCCATCGCGGCAAAGGCGGCGAAGGCGTCCTCCACCCGCTCACAGGCCACGGTCTCGGGGGTGGGCAGGCCGGCCCGCTCGAGGATGGCGCTGGTCCACGCCTTGTCCACCGTGCGCTCGATGGCGCGCGCGGTGTTCATGACCCGGACGCCCTCCTCCTCCAGACGGTGCAGGGTGTCCACCCGGAAGATGATCTGCTCCAGGGTGCCGCCGGGAATGATGCGGGCGAGGACGCCCCGCGCCTCACGCAGGGCGCGGCCGGAGTTGGTCACCCCGCTGGCGGATCCCATGCGGGAGACGCTGGCCTCCCAGGGGAGCAGATGCGGGACGAGCCCGCGCGCGCTGACCGCGCGCACGAGCTCATCGGTGTGCCAGCCACTGCCGCCGGCGAGGATGACAATTTCCATGCGGGGAAGGGTCGCCGAGGCACGCCTCGGCGGCCCCCGGTTCGCCTACGGCTTGCTGGTCAGGTGCCCGACCAGCGCCGTCAGTCCGCCGTCGGCGAACTTGCCAAGGTCGTCGCCCACCGCCTTGAAGGCGGCGGTGCCGGTCCCGGTCGTGAGGGCGGCGGCGTTCGGGAAGTAGAGCTTGGCCTGGCGGTAGAACGCCGCCGGCGTGCCGTCGAGATTCTGCGAGAACTTCGAGAGCTCCGCCCGGGTGAACGCGATCTCCGCGGCCCCCGACCCCACGAGCGGGACATGCGTCGCGGCGTAATAGCGCTCGAAGGCCGCAGCGTCCTTCGGATGATTGTAGATGACGGTCACGAAGGCTGTGGTGTCGCCGCTCAGCAGGGCCGAGGCGTCGTTGGTCTGCTCCCCGACCAGCGCCGAGAGGCCGCCGGTGGCGAAGTTGGCCAGGTCGTCGCCCACCGCCTTGAAGCCCGGCGTCGCGATCCCCTTCTCGAGGTCCGCCATGCTGTTGAACCAGAGCACGGCCTGCCGGTAGTAGGTCGGCGCCTTGCCGTCGAGCGTGGCGTCGAACTTGGTGAGCTCGGCCGCGACAAACCCGATTTCCGCCTGCTTCTGGCCCACCAGCGGGACGTGGGTTGCCCAGTAGTACTGCTCGAATGCCGGGGCGCTCTTCGGGGTGTTGTAGATGACCGTCACGAAGGCCATCGGGGGCGAGGGCGGTGCCGGCTGGGCGGCGGTAGTGTCCGCGGCCGGCTTGTCAGCCGGCCTGGAGCAGGCAGCGAGCGCGAGCAGTGCAACTGCGGACAGCAGGCGAACAGGACGCATGATCACTCCAGAGAGAATGGGGCCAGCCGACCTCTGTCGGGGACCGGTTCAGGCAGAGACCAACGACTGCTTCAGCACGTCAACGTTGACCCCGCCCGCGTGGTGGGTCTTCCCCGACGTCACGCTCGTCAGCCACACTTCCGCCGGGCTGAACAGCAGCGGATCGATCTTGTAGAAATCGCGGTGGTAGCGCTCGAAGATCTCGTAGAACGGCGTGCCGTAGTCCTTGGAGGCGCGGGCCGGGAGCTGGGCCGCCAGCTGGGCCAGTTCGGTGTCGTCCGCCCGGACGGTGTAGTGCGCCTGCCCGCCGTAGAGAATGCAGTCGTTGGTCCGGCCGATGCCCCGGAGGTCGTTCTTCGCCACCGTGGGGATGGGGGCGGTGCCGATGCCGCTCACGACCTTGCGCACGTCGAACCCGAGGGTCTCCATCTTGTGGAGCCCGGTCTCGAGGATCCGGGCCGAGATCTGGGTGCCGCCGGCCAGGCTGGCGGTCGGCGCAATCAGGATCGTGAGCTGGGCGGGGGAAAGATTCGCCTTCTTCGCCACGTATTCGGCGACGGCGTCCGTGGGCAGGTCCCGCCCCTCCAGCACCAGCACGCCGCAGGTCGCGTCCTCGGCGTAGTGCAGCTTCTCGAACAGCTCCTTCTCCACCCGCGCGTGGGCCCGCAGCGGTCCGGATCCCATCGCGAAGTAGCTGCCCACCTGGATGGCCCAGCCGGCGTACTGCGAGCCCATGCAGGCCGGCGCCGGATGGTCGGTGCGCACCTGTACCCCGGGCCAGTTCTCGCCCCCGAGGGTCAGGCTGGCGTACTCGACGTCCCCCAGGCCGCCCATGCAGATCTCGCCCAGGAGCAGGCCGGCATTCAGCCCGCCGTCCACCCCGGCCCCGGCGTCGATGACCCGTGCCCCGCTCGCGAGCGTGGTGGCCCGGATGCGCAGCCCGGCCGCATCCTCCACCATCAGGTCGGCGAGGTCGCGGGCACGCTCATTCATGTTGAGGCTGGTCATCGGTCGTCCGTCTGCTCGCCTGGGGGAAGGCCGGCCGCGCGGGCCGGGGCGAGAAGATAATCCCGGGGGAGGAGCTTGCCCAGCAGGTACCCGTCCCCCAATCGCCTGATCGCCCAATCGCCCAATCGCCCAATCGCCCAATCGCCCAATCGCCCAATCGCCTAATCCCGCACCAGCACCTCACCCTTCCCGTCATTGGCCAGATCGCCCATGAAGCGGCGGACCGGGAGTCCGGCGGCCGGGAGCACGCCGAAGGGGCCCGGCAGCCCGCGCCAGGCGCGGGCCAGCAGCGCGACGATCGTGAGCGGGAAGCGGCCACAGTCGTTGAAGGTCGGCGGCAGGTGCTCGGGAGGGGAGAGCAGCAGCACGGTGCCCCGGCGCATCGCCATGCCGGTGGACCGGCCCACCCGGCCGCCCACCGCGATGGTGCCGGCGACCATCCGGCTGGCGCAGTAATCCCCGGCAGAGCCACTGATGAGGAGCGCGCCGCGCCGCATCCGGTCGCCGGCGCGATCCCCCGCGTTGCCGCCGACCAGCACCAGCCCGCCCTGCATCCCCTGGTGCTCCCCGGGGAGCGCGGCGGCCAGGAAGTCCCCCGCGTTCCCCGCCACGCGGATCTCGCCACCCTTCATCCCGGTGGCCGCAAAGGGGCCCGCGTGGCCCGATACGGTGATGGAGCCGCCGGTCATCCGCTGGCCCAGGTATGCGCCTGCGTCCCCTTCGACCACGATGCTCCCGCCCGCGAGCCCGGCGCCGATCCGGTCCAGCCGGTCGTCGCCCCCGGCGATCTCGAGCACCTGGCCCGGGGTCCCGGTGACCCGGAACAGCTCGTCCAGCCGCACCCGCCGGTTGCCGAGGACCAGCGGCAGCGCGGCGATCTCCGCCGCACTCCGGCCGGCGAGAGGCTGCGCGGTGAGCGGGCTCAGGTCCACGCGCGCCGGCGGGCGGGCGGTCAGGGTGAGGCGGAGCGCGCTCACCGGGCCATGATCTCGCGCAGGCGGAAGTGGAACTTGCCCAGCTTCCCGCCATAGTTGCCCGCGCTGATGCGGTGAATGCCCTGGGGGGCGCCGAGGTCCACGATCGCCTGGATGCCGGCGCGCATGGCGGCGGCGACGTCGTCGGCGGTCAGGCCGTCGATGACGATCTCCAGGACCGCCCCGATGCCGGGGGAGAGCTGCGACCGGGTGATGCCGCGGATCGTGGGGCAAAAGGCGTCGTTGGTGGAGGCGCTCAGCGCCTTGTAGCGGGACCCGACCTTGGAGCCCGACCGCACCACGCCCCCGGGAAAGGGCATGATCACGTTGGGCACCCGGCGCATCGCGGCGATTGCCGCCTCGCAGGCGGCCAGCGCCTGCGGCTGGGTCTCCGCCAGCACCAGGAAGTTGCCGCCCCCGACCGCCGGCACCACGCCCGTGGATTCCTCGACCAGGAACTCGCCATCCATCACCGGCACCCGCCAGTAGCGGCGCCCCGCGACCTGCTTCGAGGCCTGGAAACCATCGCCGAAGAAGCGGAGGTTCCTGCCCAGCGCAACCGGTTCGCCCCCCGCCACGCCGGCGTACGCCGCGGTGGTGGGGCAGGTGAGGATGCACTGGCCGACCCGCCGCTCGATCTGCTTCGCCAGTTCCTTCCCCGACATCGCGAACAGCAGGATCGCGACGCCCGGCCGCCCATCGGGCGTCTCGTCCGGGGACAGCTCCCGCTCCACCCCGGCCTCGCAGCCGCAGGCGATGACCGACGTCGCGAAGCCGGTGGCGGTGGTGGCGGCGTGGTGGGCCCAGGTCAGGTTCTGCGCGGTGATGATCACCCGGGTGGCCTTCATCCCGAAGGCCTCCGCGAACTCATCGTCGATCGCGACGCCGTTGAGGATCATGCCGTCCCCCGCCGGCATGGGTGGGTCCGCACCTCGGCGCCATGACCGAACGCGGCCATCTCGTCCCGCGAAATCTGGAGACTCGCAGCCCGGATGGTCTGGTACCGGTCAAAGTGCTCCTTGAGCCGGCGCTCGATGCCCCGGTCGTAGGCCGGCTCGACGGTGTGGTACCGGCCCCAGGTCACCTGCACTACCGCGCCATTCCGGACGATCAGCTCCCCGTCCTTGAAGACGTACTCCGGGGTGGAGAACATCCGCTCGCGGTCCGGCTCGTCCCGGTACACCGTGATGTCCGCCGCCGCCCCGGCGCCAAGATGCCCCAGGTCGGTGATGCCGAGGATCCGGGCCGGCGCCGCGCGCGTGAGGATCGCGATCTCGTAGAGCGAATACTCCCGGTCGATGCTCGCCAGCGTGGACAGCGCCCGGGCGTCGGCGTTCACCAGCCCCAGCCGCTCGTTCCGGAAGGTGCGGTCCATCAGCAGCCGGATCAGGTGCGGGTAGGTGGTGAACGGCGCCCCGTTCGGGTGGTCGGTGGTGAGGAACACCCGCCAGGGGTCGGTCACCAGCAGGAACACTTCCAGCCCGATCGCCCACTGGAGCGCGTTGACGAAGTTGGTGTCCCGGTACTTGAACGGGAGCACCCCGCAGCCGGCGTCGCACTCGATGTCCATCACCACGAACTTCTTCGGGCTGGCGAGCCCGGCGTTCCGGTGCTGCGCCATGCTGTCACCCGAGGCGGTGACGGTCTGCCCGAACAGGATCTGTCCCACGTCGCAGCTGGCGTTGGGGGTGGCGTTGATCGCCGCCGCGATCCGGGCCGCGGCCGAGGAGAACTTCCGGTCCCCCTCGGTGCCGTAGCTGTGGAACTGGATGTGGGTCAGGTGTATCGGCAGCCCTTCCGCGGCCTGGATGGTGCCCAGGGTAGTGTCCGCGTTGCCCGGCAGCCCGAGGTTGCTGCTGTGGACGTGCAGCGGGTGCGGCACCCCCAGCTCATGCACCGCCCGGGAAAGCACCCGCAGGATGTCCCGCGGCGTCACGCCATAGAAGGCATGCCGCTCGTCCAGCTCGAACCGCCGCTGGTTGAACTTGAAGGCCGAGATCCCGCCCGGGTTCACCACCTTGATGCCGATGCAGCGCGTGGCGTGGAGGGTCCAGGCGACGTAGTCGTTGATGAGCTGCTGTTCCGCGCCCGACGCCATCAGCCGGAGCAGGAAGTCGTCGCTGCCGAGCATCGCGTAGCCGCCCTTGTCCACCATGGGCGTGTCGCCCATCTCGAGGTGGGCCTGGCGGGCGTTCACCGGGAGGATCGCCGGCTCGAAGCAGGCGGTGTACCCCATCTCCGCGTAGCGGTAGCCGGTGGCGAAGGTCCCCGGCGCCGCATGGCCGCAGCTCCCGCGAGTGAGCGGAGTGCGGGCCCGGGGATCGCCCCGATGATCCTCGGGCAGCATCGCGCGGGCGATATTGAGCTTGCCGCCGCCGATGTGGGTGTGCATGTCGATCGCGCCGGCCATCACCACCCGGCCGGTCAGGTCGTAGCTCTGGTCCACCCGCTCCTCGGGTCCGGGCGCCGCGACGATCCGGCCGTCCCGCACGTAGAGGTCGCGGATCTCCCCGTCGACGCCGTGCGCCGGATCGTAGACCCGGCCCCCCGCCAGGCGGAGCAGCATCAGCCCGCGTCCCCGAGCGCCGCTTCGATCGCGCGCAGCGCCTGGGCCACGCTCGGCACGGTCGAGGGCCGCACCGGAAACAGGGGCAGCGCCACCACCCGGTCGGTGCGGAACAGGTGGCCGGCGTGGTCCACCCCCGGCGTGCCCACCGGGATGAAGACCGCCGGCTCCCGGGCCACCGTCATGGCCGCGTGGCCCAGCACGATCGTGGGCCTGTCGGTGGCCGGCGGGAGGCGGGCGGCGTTGATGCTGGCGATCCAGACCAGGACGTCGGCCTCGCCCGACGCCAGCAGCCGGTCGGTGGCGTTGAGGTGCAGGTCCTGTTCCGGCACCCCGCCTCCGAAGGCGGCCCGGAGCCCGAAGCCGGTCTGCCACAGCGCCACCGCATCCGCGGTGACGTCGCCATCGCTCCCGCCGAGCGGCAGGCCGGAGCACCGGGTGTCCCGGTTCAGGTCCTTGATCAGTTCACACAGCGCCTGGATCGTCAGTTCGGCGTGGGGAAAGTCGAAGTCCGCCGCCGCCCAGGCGACCACCCCGTACTTCGCGGCCCGCAGCCGGTCCACCAGCTTCTGCCAGACTGCGGTCGGCATCCCCGCGGCAGCGCTGGCCTCTACCGGGCGGCCGGCCAGGAGCGCGCGCATCAGGCCGAAAGCGTCGCCCAGCGCCGGTACCTCGCACCCGATGACCTCCACCGCGCCGCGAAGCGCGGCTCCCGTCGAGGGCCCCCGGCCCAGGAAGACGACCTCACACGCCGCGCGCTCGCCGAAGAGCGTCTCCCGGGCGCCGATGGTGCGTTCGAAGAAGCGGGGAAAGCGGGGGGTGATGTCGCCGCCGGCAAGGATCAGCAGGTCGCAGCGATTGCGGATTTCGGAGAGCGTGGTGGTGATCCAGCCCCCGTCCTGCAGCACCAGCAGGTTGCGCACGGCGGCGGCGCCATTCATGTGATCGAGCACGCCGCCGGTGCGATCCGCCAGCCGGCCGGCCGCGCGGGCGCCCTCCACATCAGTGGCCAGGCCGCCGAAGAGGGGCCGCCGCGCTTCACGCAGCAGCCGCGCGGCCTCGGCCGCGGCCTCTGTGAGCGTCGCCGGCCGGCCCGCGATCCGGGGCCCATCGCTCCGCCCCCGCTGGCCGAAGCCGCTCGCCGCGGTGGGGCAGCCGCCGGCCCGGAGCTCGAGCGCGTCCGGCGTGCCGGCCATGACAAGGTCGTCGCACACCAGGCCGCAGAAGGGGCAGGTCACGGCAGCAACGTCTGGGGCGGGGATCGGGGGGCCGGACATGGTCAGGACAACATAATAGCTGCTAAGATCCCCCGATGCATAAAGATCACCGCGCTCTCGACGCCTCGGTGCATGCGGCGCGTCGCTGAGGGGCATTCACCCCGGTGGCTGGTGGCCGCGGTCAGCGGCCGGATGCTGGCCCACTCCGCCGCGCGAGGGGGCCACGCGGTCGTCGTGCTCGACTGCTTCGCCGACCGCGATACCGTGGAGGCCGCCCACGCCGCGCGCGCCGTCGCCGCGGCCGGTTCGCCGCGACTCGATCGGCGCGCCCTGCTCGCCGCGGCGCGAGAGCTCGAGCCGCCGGAGGGCTGGGCCGGGGTAGTCTGCGGCTCGGGCTTCGAGGGGCGGCCGGGGCTCCTCGCGCGGCTCGCCGCCGGACGGCGGCTGGCGGGCAATCCACCGGAAGTCGTCGCGCTGGTGAAGGACCCCGCCCGGTTCTTCCCGCTGCTCGCACGGATCGGGATCCGGCATCCCGAGGTCTCGCTCCAGCCCCCGCACCAGGCGGCCGGCTGGCTGGTCAAGCTGGGGGGCGGGGCCGGGGGCACCCACGTGCGGCCCGCGAGGGGCCAGGCCCCGCGACGGGGCCGGTATTTCCAGCGGTTGGAGCCGGGCCGCACCCTCTCGGTCCTTTTCCTCGCCGATGGAACCCGGGGATTCCGCCTGGGCGTCAACGAGCAGTGGACCGCGAGCCACCCGGCGCTGCCATTCCTCTATAGCGGCGCCGTGGGCGGCGTGCGCCTGCCGGAGCCGGTGCTCGCGGGCCTCGACCAGCGGCTGGACCGTCTCGTCGCCGCCACGGGCATCGTTGGGCTCAATGGACTCGACTTCCTGCTGGAGGGGGCGGAGCCTTCCATCCTCGAACTCAACCCGCGACCCACCGCCACCCTCGAGCTCCACGATCCCGACTGGGACACCGGGCTCTTTGACCGGCACCTCCGCGCCTGCCGCGGCGAACTCCCCACCGCCCGGCCCATCGCCGCCACGGCCCGGGCCGCCGCCATCGTCCACGCGCCGGTGGCCGCCGTGCTCGATCCCGGCATCGAGTTCCCCGGGTGGTGCCGCGACCTTCCCGTGATCGGTACCCGGTTCGCGCCCTGGGACCCGATCTGCACTGTTCACGCCGAGGGCGGATCCCCGGAGGAGGCTCGGCGTCGGGTGCTCGAGCGCCAGCAGGCGCTGGAGCGTGCCCTCGCCACCCCGGCCCCGCGCCTGGTGTCACCATGAGGCTCCTGGTGTACGAGCACGTGACCGGCGGCGGGATGCTGTCCCAGTCTCCGCCGGCCTCGCTGGTGCGAGAGGCGGACCTGATGCTCCGCGCCCTGCTGCGCGATCTCGTCGGTCAGCCGGTGACGCTGCTGACAACCCGCGATCCCCGTCTTCCCCCGCTCGAGGGTGTCGCGACCCTGGTTCCCGCTGCGTCGGAGGACGGGGCGGCGCTCTTCAGCCGTGCGCTCGACCAGGCAGACGCCGCCTGGCCAACCGCCCCCGAGACCGCCGGGACCCTCGAGTACCTCGCCCGCCTCACCCTCTCGCGGGGCCGGGTGCTGGTCGGCTGCCGCCCCGACGCGATTGCCGTGGCCTCCAGCAAGGCGCGCACGGTCGCCACCCTTGCCACGGCAGGGATACCAGCCGTGCCAACGTTCACCGGACCGGACCAGATCCCGGATTGGTCCGGCCCCTGGGTCGTGAAGCCCGACGACGGCGCCGGGTCGGATGACACCTGGCAGGTGGGGGACTGGACCGCCGCCCGGGCACGCCTGGCCGCCCGCCCTGGCCATTACGTGGCGCAACCGTGGCGCGCCGGCGCGGCGCTCAGCCTCTCACTCCTGTGCCACGGCGCGGAAACGGAGTTGCTCGCCGTCAACCGGCAGCGGGTGACGATCACCGAAGGCGTGGTGCGGCTCGAAGGGCTCGAGGTCAACGCGGGGGCCGACGCCGATGGGCGCCTGCTCGCGCTCGCCCACCGGATCCGGGAGGCCGTGCCAGGACTGCTCGGATACGTGGGAGTGGACCTGCTGGGTACGGGGGAAGGCCCCGTGGTCCTCGAGATCAATCCCCGCCTGACCACTTCTTATTGCGCGCTGCGTGCGGCCCGCGGGCTGAATGTCGGCGCCCGCGTGCTCGCGGCGGCCCTCGGAGCCACGGACATTCCCCCGCTGCCACCGGGACGCGGGCGGACCGTGAGCCTCACGCTGGCTCGGCGCCGTGACGACTAAGTCGCTCATCGGCTGGGACCTCGGTGGCGCCCACCTCAAGGCGGCGCGGCTCGACGCGGGCGGCGCGGTGGACCGGATATTCCAGGCCGCATGCCCGCTGTGGCAGGGGCTCGACCACCTCCACGCCGCGATCGATGCCGCCCTGGCCGACCTCGGCCCCGCGCCGCGCCACGCCATCACCATGACGGGGGAGATGACCGATCTCTTTCCCAGCCGCGACGCCGGCGTGCTGGAGCTGGCCGCAGCGATGCGCCGGCACCTGCCCGGCACCGCGCTCGAGTTCTACGCTGGGGAGGGTGGCTTCGTGACGGACGAGGTCGTCGCGGCCCACACCGGCGCCATCGCCTCCGCCAACTGGCTGGCCAGCGCTGGCGTCGTCGCGGCCCGGCAGCCCGCCGCGCTCTTCGTGGACATCGGCAGCACCACGACCGACATCATCGCCGTCGCGGGCGGGCGGGTGCGCGCCCTGGGCCGGGACGACTACCAGCGACTGGTGAGCGGGGAGCTGGTGTACAGCGGCGTGGCGCGGACCGCGGTCATGGCGGTGACCGACGCGGTACCCTTCGGTGGGGACAGGGTACCGCTGATGGCCGAGTACTTCGCCACCATGGCGGACGTCTACCGCGTGCTCGGTGAGCTGCCGGACGGCGCCGATCTCCATCCAACCGCGGACGGCGGCCCCCGGGATGCAGCCGCCTCCCGGCGCCGCCTGGCGCGGATGATCGGCCGGGACCTCGATGCCGCGACCGAAGCAGAGTGGCGGGCGCTGGCCGCGGCGCTGCGTGCGGCGCAGCTCGAGCGCATCCTGGCGGCCGCGGTGCGACAGGTTGACCGCGCGCACATCCCGGCCGATGCGCCGGTGATCAGCGCCGGGGTGGGCCGCTTCCTGGTGCGGGACTTGGCGCGGCGGCTCGGCCGGCCCTGCGTGGACTTCGGCGAACTCGTTTCCGCCAGCGCCGCCATTCGGGGCCGGATCGCCGATTGTGCCCCCGCGGTGGCGGTGGCCATCCTGGCCAACACCGGCGGCTAGCGCGGCGGGGTGAAGGTCAGGGCAAGCCCAGCCGCCGCCGCGCCTCCTCGGGGGTGATCACCCGCAGGTAGTCGAGCACCGTCCCCGCCGATGCACCGATGCGCATCGCATCCGTGATCGCGGCATTGGGTCCCCCCGCCAGGCCGTCCGCCAGGAGCGCCGCCCCCTGGGCTCCCTGCTTGGCGGTCGCGGCGAATCCCGCGAGATCCCGCACCGGGGCTATCCCGGCGAGCCGCGCCGCCAGCGCCTCGTGAATCTGCGGTTCCGCAGCCCGCCGTCCGGAGAGCAGGATCTCCCTCGGAGCGGGCACCACGGCCGTCAGGGCCCGCACGGCCTTCTGGGCGCCTTCGACGTACGCGGCCATCCCCTCAGGAGCGGTTCCCGCTCCGCCCCGGAACAGCATCTCCTTGGTGACTTCGCCGGCGAGGAATGCGACCTCACCGTCCCAGGCGCCGCCGGACTGCCACCCGGGCGGCCCGCCGGTCCCGCCGATGCCGTCCACGATGGCGCCCCCCTCCACCGCGATCGCGGCGGTGAACGCGCCACCGAGTTCGAGCAGGATGAAGGATGTGTCGCGGGGGGAGCCAGACCGGCGAGCCTGGTCCCAGATCCCCAGCGCGGCGGCGGCCACCTTGTCGGCAGTGCCGAGGTCCACCCGGTTGAGCTTGCGGAAGGCGGGAACGGTCGGGAGGTGAATCACGCCGGGAGTGAAGACCATCGGCAGGCCCGCGTCGGTGAGCATCTTTGCCAGCCGGCGGAGCCCACCGATCCCGCCACTCTCGCCCTCGGCGGCGAGGAAGGCCAGGCGGATCTCGGCGTCGGTGGCGCGGTCGGCCCGGATCAGGGGGAGCCCGTACCCGGAGGGTCCGGCGATGAGGTCCACCGGCCCCCGGCCCGTGAGCAGGTCGAGGAGCTGCCCCGGCGCGTCGAGGGCCTCGCGGGTGGGAAGGGTCCGGTCCAGCCAGACCCTGCCGTCCTCGAGGCCCACCACGTCCAGCGAAACCGTCCCGGGATCAATGCCGATGACGCGAGGCATCAGGCGGGCACCGGCCTACCGCACCATCTCCCGGGCGATGTCGGCGATCGCTTCCGCGTCGAGCACCTGGTCGTTGCGCTCGAACAACCGCGCGATGCAGCGCTTGTGCAGCTTGGTCTTGAAGTTGCCCACGCCGAACGCGCCGTAGGCGGCCACGCCGTCGCGCTGCCCGCCGGCGTCATCCACGCTGATGCCCTCGATCCCCAGCGGCGGGACCGCGTTCAGGTCCACCGCCACCTTCAGTGTCTTGACCGCGCCCCACGCCGCCCGGGAGACCATCTGGACCCCCGCGGGGCCGGAGTTGAGCAGCACCTCGGCACCCTCGAGGACCTTCGCCAGCTGCGACGGGTCGGAGAGGGTGGTGGACTCCACCTGCACGTTGAACCGGGCGCTGATGAACTGCCGCGCCTTTTCGCCCTGCTCCGGCTTGCGCGAGGTGATGGTGACGTGCGCGCCGTCCCGCGCCAGCAGCCCGGCGGCGCGCTGCCCCACCGGTCCGGTGCCCGCCAGGATCACCACCTTCTTTCCCTTCAGGTCCCCGACCGCCTGCTCGATCTTCACCACCGCTGCCACGGCCGTGGTGTTGGAGCCGTTGGAGTCGAGCATGACCGAGACGGTGAGCGGGGGGAACATCGCGTCCACGGCCATGGCCAGGAGCTGCTCCCCCTGGGACATGTTGTTGCCGCCGATCCAGACCGCGGTGTGCCGCAGGTCCTTGGGCCCCCGGGTGAACATGCAGCCGTGGACCAGGTCGCGGACGTCTTCCGGCGTCACGCCACCGTAACTCATGATTTCGTCGGCGCCACCGTCGTAGGCCACGACCTGGTCGAAGACGCTGGCTTGGCGGGAGCTGTCGAGCTGAAGGAGCAGGTTGCGCATGACACGGTCATCCCGAGCCGGGCAGGGGATCTCTCAGGGGGTGGACGATACCGGGCGGCGGAACCGCCCGCGGAAAAAAGAAGGAGGGGCGGGGGGTCGCCCCGCCCCTCCCGTGCCAGCCGGTGGGCCGTGGCTCAGGCGTTGTCCACGCCGGAGAACGGGTGCCGGGCGGTCTTGGCGCCCGCGAGCACCGAGTCCACGGTCGGCAGGCCCTTGAGCGCCCGCTCGATGGACTGCTTGGTGGCCTCGTAATTGAACTGGAAGATCTTCTTGTCGTCGGCGGCCTGCCAGTGAATGAACACGCCGACCAGGATGCACCAGTCGTTCGCCTTGTCCTTCGGGATGACGCCGGAGGCCACGCTGTCCACGACCGCGCGAGCCACCGCGGCCTGCGCCGGGCCGAACATCTGCACCGCCTGCTTGGCGCCCTTGATCGTCACCTTGTTGAACATGATGGTGTCGGGCTTGGCGGGCAGGTTCGGGGTCACCACGGCGAGCAGGGTGGTGAACCCGTCCTTGTTGTTGGCCAGCGCGTTCACGAACGCGGCGCCGGCATGGCCGCTCTTGCTGCCGATGACCAGGTCGATGTGGGCGATCTCGTTGCCCTCACCAACCAGCGACTCGCCAAGGAAGAAATCAGCTGCCATACCTGCCTCCGCATGCGGGGATGAAAAGAAGGAGAGGATCTCGCGCCATAGGGACATTGGGGGATCCGATGGCCTGAGGGGACGTCCGGCACCGACCCAGGGTCTGGGTGGTCCCACGCGTTCAACGGCGCCCGCGCGGAGGCCACAAAATGCCCGCGCCCCGAGGGGCTGTCAAGGTGGCCGAGCGGCCGGTCGCGCATCTTTATACGAGCGTCCCGTTCCGAATCACCTCCGGGTCCCGAAGGCCCGTTCGGGACCTCCGTGTACGCTGGCGCGGACACCTTGAATCGGCTCAAAAAACGTAAGTCGTTGTCCTGTATGGGTCTCGCTGTTTGGCACGAGGCTGGCAATACGGCTCGTCATCCTCAAGCTGGAGTCTGGCCCATGCACGCTCGATATCTGCTCCTCGCCGCCGCCTCCCTCGTCCTGCTGCCGGCGGCCGCTTCCGCCCAGCGTGTCGTTGCCGACATCAGCATCCATGACGGCCCGGTCTCCGGGCGGGTGATCCTCGGGGATCCCTACGGATACCGGACGCGGTACCACGCGCCCCAGGTGCGCACCGTCGTGGTCTATCGCAGCGCCCGGGGCCACGGCTGGTACCACCGTCACGGCTACCGCACCGTCCGGGTCTGGTACGACGCCGACCGCCACCGCTACTACGACCGGTACGACCGGAACTATCGCGGGCTGCGTGAAGTTGTGGTGTACGAACGCGGCGGGCGGTACTACCAGGATGACAGCCGCTACGATGATCGGCGCAATGACTACCGCCGCCGGGTGGATGATCGGCGGTACGATGACCATCGCTACGACGACGATCGGTACGACGACGATCGCCACCGGGACCGGGATCGCGACTGAACTCGACGCGATTTCATTGAATGGGGTGAGCCGACCCTTCCTCACGGCCTCACAGCTGTCTTTACCGGCTCGCCCAGCAGGTCCGGGCTCCCCGCCCGGACCGACACCCCCGCCCCAAGCGGGGGTGGTTTGTTTGGTACCACCTCAGCGCAACTCGACCTTGAGCCCCTCCAGCGCCGTCCCTTCGGCGCTCGGCGCGATCACAAAGCGCTGCATCTCCACCGTGGCGCCGAGTGTTTCCAGGCAGCGGGAATCGGCGCCCAGTTCCCAGGTGCCGGGCCGGAGCCCCATCACGTAGAAGCTGCCGTCGGAGAAGGTGGTCACCACCTGCTGCTCGCCGCTCTCCACATGCTTGAAGACCAGGGTCACCCCTCCCACCGCCCCCGCGCGCCCGGCTCCCCACGAAACCATCCCCTCCGCGACGCCCCCCGGCAGCACCGCGAGGTCCAGCCGGCGGTAGCGGTTGGGCGAGGGCTCCACGCTTGCCATCCCGAACGCCGGGACCCAGAGCGGCGACGCCAGCGTGGTGGAATCCACCATGACGGAGGTCGGCTCGTAGGGGAGGATGTCCCAGACGCGATAGACACCGTTCGAGTCGGTGAAGCTGAACGTCGGGCCGACGATGACCCGCACTTCGGGCAGCCCCGGCTCCCCGGGGTCCTGTTGCCCGTTGCTGTTCTCGTCGAGATAGACCTTGCCGGTGACGCCGCCGCGCTCGAGTGCCGCGGTACCTGAGAAGTCCACCCCGCTCCGTGACGGGTTGTAGATGGCGGAGCCGGAGACATACTGCGAGCCCAGGGTCTGCCCATTCCCCGCCGTCACGGTGGTGTAGGAGCGCACTGTGGGCAGCTCGGCCGCGAGCATAAAGGAGAACGTCGCGCCGCGGCTGCCGCGGTACCACGACAGCCCCGTCTCGGCGCGCAACCCCCGCAGCAGGGGAACGCCGAGGTACCCCGAGGCGCTCGAGGCGCCGACGCCGGGCTCGATCTCGAGGCTGGTGCGCGCCGTGAACAGCCCGAGCGTCGGGCCGAGGCTCGGCTGCGGCAGCACAAAGGTATTGAGGCTCAGGAATGTCTGGGTCGTGGCCTGTGCCGCGAGGCTCGAGATCCGCTGGAATCGCACCGCCGGCAGCAGCCGGACGCCGGCCATCTGGGTGGACCCGCCCAGCCGGCCGCTGGTGATCTCGCCGCCGCTGCCGGAGATCCGGTCAAGGCCGGCCTCGAGGTAGGTCGCTCCGAACTCCGGGACCGGCCGGAAGAAGGCGTTGAGGGTGAACTGCCGCTCCCGCCCGATCGGCGTGAGCAGCGGGTCCGCCACGCCCTGCGCAAACCGGAACGCCTCGGCTTGGATCTGCAGGTTGATGGTCGGCTCGAAGCGCACCGCGCCCCGGAGCACTGCGTCGGCCACCAGCTCGGTCTCGAGGGACAGGGCGTTGCCGATCGAGCCTGCCACGCCGACGTACGGATGCGAAAGGTTGTCGAGGCTGTCACGCCAGAACTGGTCCATGCCGGCGCGCGCCACCCACCGATTGCTGAGCCCGTAGCGCAGGTCGAGGTTGGCAGTGGCGCCGCAGCGGTCGGTGCGGCACTCGCCGGCGGAGGCGGCGTACTCAAAGGACCGCGCGGGCAGGCCGTCGCTGCGGACCCGGTAGGTCCGGTTGAATTCCCGGATCTCGCCGAAGGGGCCGTAGGCGACGAAGTCCACCGGATTCTCGCCATACTGCACCGGGACGTCGAAGGAGAACTGGCCCAGGGCGTTGACCGAGTCGAACCCGACGATGCGGCCGCCGCGGTAGGCCTCGATGGTCCAGCCGGCGCCCAGCTCCCCCGCAAAGGGCACGTTGCCCAGCACCGACGGCCGGGCAAAGGGACTGTTGGAGACCGAGAGGCCGCGCAGGCTTCGGCCCCGGGGCCCGGTCGCGAAGCCATCCCCCAGGCGCACCTGGCTCATCCAGCGGTTCTCCCGCCAGACGCCGTTCCACGAGGCCTCGGCGCGCGGCGCCTTCGAGGGGCCGTTCTGGCTGGTGAGGCCCAGGGCAAACGACCCGCCGAATACGTCGAGGCCGAGCAGCGTGGAGTAGGCGGCGCCGTCGATGCCGGTGGTCGGGGTGAGCAGGGAGTAGTCGAGCACCATGCCGTTTACCCGGGGCCGTTCCAGCCCCAGGCGGAGGGCGGCGAAGCTGTTGACGCTCACACCGGGCAACCGGGCGCCGAGCATCGCCTCCCGGCGGATGCGGCGGGCGATCGGCAGCTGGTCGGGGTCGATCACCGTCACCTGCAGGTCGGCCCAGCTCACCGCCCAGTCCAGCCGGAGGAGTTGGCCCAGGACGGCGGTGCTCAGGTACGTCTCCCCGGGAACGGCCAGGACTTCGTGCCGGCTGAGGGGAATACGCTCCTTGCCGAACCGCATGGTCTGGCTTGCGGGTTCGATGCGGAGCGGCACATTACCCGGCTGGACGATCGCCTCGAGGGCGCCGTTGGGGCCCCGGGTGGCGCGGAGCTCGGCCAGCTCGAAGAACACGCCCAGCGGCACCAGGGCGTCCTCGCCGGCCCGATAGGCCTCGACCGTGCGGCTCGCGATGCGGCCCAGCTGCAGCTCGACCAGCACCCGCTCCGGCGCCTGCGCCCGGAGGCCGGGTGCCAGGACCAGCGCGAGCAGCAGGCCGAGCCGCTTCATGGCAGCCGCACCTCGAGGGAGTCGCGGGCCGGGGGTGCGCGCAGCAGCAGTTCGGGAGAGATATCCGGGCGTTCGCTCAGCAGCTCGAGCCGCAGCCGGTAGCTCCCCGCCGGCAGGCCGGCGACGGGCAACATGAAGCCGGGGGTGGCGTCGTAGTACACCGCCACCGGCTCCTCGAAGCGCGCCACCGTCTTGCCACTGGCATTGATGAGGGCGCCGCGCGCCGTCCCGATGTAGGCCGCGGTGCCCTGGCGTTCCAGCCGGGCACGGACATCGAGCGAGTCCCCGGCGGGGGTGACGGTCAGGCCGGTGATGGCCACGCCGGAGGAGAGCGCGCCCTTCCGGTAGGTGAGCGGGATGATCGTCCGCACCTCGAGCGAGAGGCCGATGGAGATGCCGGCGGTGTCCGCGCTGGCGACCTGGGCCGCGCCCCGCGCGGTGATCATCACCCGGGACCAGTACTCGCCATCGGCAAGCCCCTGGGGCGGCCGGGCCAGCAGGCGAACAGTCTGGCGGGAGAGCGGCGGGATGGTCATCCGGCGCGGGAAGGCCTCGATCCAGCCGTTGGCGGCCGGCATCGTGGCTTCCACCGAATCGGGGATGTGCAGCATGAAGTGACCGAGCGAGTCGGTCACCGGGTACCCGTAGATGGCGGCGATCTGGACTTCGGCGGCGTCAGCGCCGGGGTTGTAGAGCGTGATCGAGGCGCTCCGGGTGCGGTGGTCGAGGTACACGGCGTGGGGCGCGACGACGACGCCCTGGGCGCCGGCCCCCTGGGCCCAGCCCATGACGACGATGAGGCCGAGCGACAGACCGCGCATGACGCCTAGAAGAAGGTGACGGTGAGAGTGACGGTGCCGCGGTAGTTCCCGGTGGCCTGGTTCGCCGCCGGCGAGACCCGCCCCCCGAGGTTCACGAAGAAGTCGGCGCTGGTGACCAGGTTGAAGGTCTGCGCCACGTTGGGGTTGAAGGTGACGGGCACGCTGCTCCCGGCGGTGCCCCGGGCGATCGCGCTGTTGTTCGGAAAGGTGATCGGCAGGTTGCCGCCGCCCCCGACCCGGGCGAGCTGGGTCGGCAGGGTGAACTGGAGCCGCACCTGCCGGTTGAGCCGGTGCCGCACGTAGAACCGGCCGCTCTTCACCGGGTCCGACGGCGCCACGGTGGTCTGGACGCCACGGATCACCACGCCGAAGGCCAGGTCCCGGATGCCGGTGACCGTGGACTGCCCCGCGAGCGGTGCGGCCGTGAGCAGGGCGGGCAGGAGGAGGAAAGCGCATCGACGCATGAGGGGAGTCCGGGGGAGGGCCCACGGGTGAAGGACACGAGCAAGATAGCCGTGTCCAGGTCACCCGTGAGTCGCCCGAAACGCCCTGGTCAGGGGTTCAGAAGTAGGCGGCCGTCAGCGTGACGATGCCGGTGTACGCGCCCGCGGCCTGGTTGGCGGCCGGAGACACGGTGCCACCCACCCACACGAAGAGCGCGCCGGCGCCGCTGAAGGCGGAGGCGGTGGCCCCGGCCGACGGCGTGAAGCTGGTGCAGCCGGTGGTGGTGTTGGTGGCGTTGGTGCAGCCAGTCCAGGTGCCGATCGGCAGGTTGTTGGCGCCGCTGGTCAGGTTGGTCGGCAGGGTGAAGCTGACGTTGACATTGCCGCTGCTCTGGCCGGTCAGGTCGAAGCGGCCGCTGGTCGCGTCGCTCACCACGACGGTCTTGGCCACGCCCGGGAAGACGTTCCCGAAGGCCAGGTCCCGGGCCCCCGTGACCGTGATCGCCTGGAACACGGTGGCGGTGGCGTTGATGTTCGCGCTCTGGGCGCTGGCCCCGCCGGCGTTCAGACTCAAGAACGCGACGACGACGGCCGATACTCTGGTCAAGATGCGCATTGCCCTTCCCTCGCTGTTGGTGTGTGGTCGTTTCGGACTGCAGGTCCCAGGAGTGGCTGCTCCTGGGGCCGGGGGAGGGCAACCACTGTGCCGCGTGTTCAAGGACATCAGGTGATGCGCGGTAAGTCATTGGGAAACCGGTACTTCAGTGTGTCAATGTCTTGTACACCTTGAGACACCTTTTAGTCACCGGAACGGCCCCCGGGCGGGACGGCACAAGTGCTGATATGGCAACGGCTTCACCCGAATCGGCGCAGGCCAGGTGGTGACTCCGGTCACCCCTTCCGCTTCGCGCCCTCCGAGGACCGGCCCGCTCTACACCCGTGCCGCGCGCTGCCTGCGGCGGCCGCACTCCTGCTTCTCGCGTTCTGCATCCTGCCCGGGGGCCTCGCGGGACAGGCTCGGGCCCACCTGACCGCCACGGCCCGCGTGCTCCATGCCGAGCCGAGCCGGGAGGCCCTGACGCGCCTGCCGAGACCCGGGCTCGAGTCCCCGGTGCTGAGCCGGACCTCGCTGGCGACGATGCGGGTGGAGGTTGTTCCGGCGGATTCCGCGTCCCAGGCCCGGCGCCGGGTGACCATCGCCTTCGTGCGGAACTAGCGGCCCGCCTCGGGAATCCAGGCCGGGTCACGCGCAGGAACCGGGCGCCCAGGTGGGGCGCCCGCGCCGTATGCGGGGGTGGTGACCAAGGCGGTCAGTGCCACGAAACGGGCGCCCACAAGGGGCGCCCTTACATTACGGTGTGCACCCGAGCCGCGATCACCTCCTCCCCCCCGACATCGATGCCTGGCGGCATGCCGCCCATCCCCGCGGCCGGGTCATCGTCATCGCCCCAACCCGCGCCGCCTGCGAGACCATCGAGCTCGGCCTCGGCCTGAGCGGGATCGAGACCCTGCTGGAACGGACCCACGGCGCGGAGCTGCGAGCGCTCGCCGCCTCCGGACAGGGCTTCGGGATCGTGGCCGGCACCGGAACCGGGAAGACCCTCGGCATCCGACCGATCGCGGAATCCATCCTGCAGGCGCCGCTCCGGGTCGGGGTGGTCAATCGGGAGCGGGAGGCAACGCCCGAGACGCCGAGCTGGAATGTGGTGATCGTGACCACGGGGATCGCGCGGCGCTGGTTCGAGGATGACCTCATCAGCCGCCGCGACACGCTGATCGTGGACGAGATTCACCAGACCTCCGCCGAGCTGGAGCTGTGCCTGGCGCTGGGCAAGCGGGCCGGGTGCCGCTTCATCTGGCTCTCGGCCACGGTGGATCCCGCCTTCTACGCCCGCTACCTCGATTCGACACAGGTGCTGGAGACCACCGCCTTCGACCCGGCGCTCCGGGCCAAGGTCAAGGTGCTGCCCAAGCGGGCGGAGGAGTTCCTCGATGACAAGTTCCTGCGCTGGGTGATCAAGGAGCGGCGTGGGGTGGCGGTGTTCGTGCCCACCCGCGCCGAGGTGGAGCAGCTGGCCCACGGGCTGGGAGAACGGTGGCCCCGGCTCAACGCCGCGTTCTATCACGGCGGCGAGCCGATCCGGGTGATTCGCCCATTCCTGGAGGGGGAGGCGCGGCATCCCTTCCTGCTCGCGATGACCGCGGCCGGCCAGTCGGCGCTCAACATCCGCGGCCTCGACACCGTGGTGATCTACGACGCGCGCTACAGCAACGTGGTGGATCGGGGCCGGAACGTCCTGCATCGGCTCTATCTCGGGGCCAACGAGATCCTGCAGATGGCGGGGCGGGTGCACGGCCGGGTGGCGGACGGCCAGGTGTTCATTCTCTCCGACCGGGAGATGGTGTTCGAGCGGCTCCGCCCCACGCCGCCCGAGTTCCAGCTTGCCGGTGACGCGGAGCGGGTGGCGATCACCTGCGCCGCCCTGGGAGTCGACGCCAGCGAGCTGGACCTGCCGGTGCCGCTCGACCGCGCCGCCTACCGCAAGGCGCTGGCGCGGCTCACCGACCGGGGGCTGGTGGAGCAGGGAAAGCTCACGCGCTACGGCCGCGAGGTGGAGGCCATGCCGGTGGACCGGGCGTGGGGCGAGCTGCTGGTGCACGCCGGCACGGCGCTGGCCCCGGTGGTGGCGGTCTGCTCCAACATCGATTCGCTGCACCGGATGACCCGCGAGGAGCGGGACCTCGAAGGGGTGCGGGTGAACGGCAGCGACCACCTCACGGCCTACAACCTCTTTGCCGAGGCGGTCAACCGCTTCGGGGCGCTGGGGGAGGTCTACGGCCTGCCGCGGCACCGGTTCGACGAGGCGGGACTGGACGAGTGGGCCACGGCGCGCGGGGTGCTGGTCAAGGCGATCGAGGACATCGCGCTCGGCACCGCCTCGGTGTACCGTGCGCTGGAGCTGCCGCTCCCGGCGAAGCTCCCCTACGCCGGCGGCGAGCTGCGCGACGGCTGGCTCGAGTTGCTCGCCCGCATCATGCCCTTCGACCTCGTGATCGACGAGCACACCGCCGACGGCCAGGAGGCACGGGTCTCGCGCAACTCGGTGGCCGGGAGCTGGGGCGCGGTGGCGGGGAATCTCCGCTTCTTCGCCGACAAGTTCGGGGTGCCGCGCGCGGCCATCGAGGGCACCACGCTGCCGTACGACCTCATCCGCCGTTTCGCGCGGCGGGGGCCGGCGGAGCTCGAGGTGGGGGGCCCGCGGAAGCACCAGGGCCTCGTGGTGCGGCAACGGCTCAGCTATTTCGGATTCGAGCTGGACACCCTGGTCGAGCCGCTCGCCGATCCGGTCCCGGCGGAGTTCCGCGAGCTGCTCCCCGACGCGCTGGCCCGGCTGCTCCTCGCCGGCGAGACGGTGCACCCAAGCCAGGGGCGGCTGCGGCGGTCGGCGCAGGAGCTGGCCGAGTTGTGGCGGCGCTCCGGCGGGTCGCTCGAGGCGGCGGGCCCGGAGGCCGTCCGTGCCCGCCTGCGGGAGCAGCTCGCGGGCGTCATCGGCTGGCGGACGTTCCTCGGCACCCCGGTCGCGCTGGAGCCGGCGGCGCTGGTGCCGGAGCCGATCCGTGCCCGGCTCCAGGCCCTGCCCGGGAGCGCACGGGTCTTCGGGGACACGGTCCCGCTCCGCTATGAGATTGCCAACGGCACCGGGGTGGCGCGGCTCGAACTGCGGGAGGGGCAGGCGCGGCGCCTGACGGAGGCGGACCTGCCCCGGGTGGACCGGCCGCTCCGATTTGCGGTGGCGCGGGGCAACCGGCCGGCGCTGCTGGCCGAGACGCTGGAAGACCTGCGCGTGGCGCTCCGGCAGGCGGAACAGCAGGAACGCCGCTCCCGGTTCAAGCCCCCCCGCCACCGGCGCCGATGAGCGGGGCGGGCTCGACGCGCGGCGCCTGGCTGGCGCTGGTAGTCGTGCAGGTCCTCTTTGCCAGCAACGCCATCGTGGGCCGGCTGGTGCTGCAGACGGTGCCGGCCGGCCTGCTGGTGTTCTGCCGGGTCGTGGGCGCGGCAGGCGCGTTCCTGCTGCTCAACGCCGCCCGGGGCGGGCCCTGGATCCGGGATCGGCGCACCCTCCTGCACGTGGCGCTGTGCGGACTGCTCGGCGTCACCGGCAACCAGACGCTGTTCGTCTTCGGGCTGAGCCATACCACCGCCATCAACGCGACCATCCTCACCACCACCGCGCCGGTCTTCACCGTGCTGGGCGCGGTCCTGCTGGGGCAGGAGCGGCCCTCCGCCGCGAAGCTCTGGGGGATCGCGCTGGCCGGCGCGGGCGCGGTCTACCTGGTGGGACCGGACCGGCTCTCCTTTGCGCCCGGGGTGGCGTTCGGCAACCTGCTCATCCTGCTCGCCATGGTCTGCTACGCCGGGTACTTCCTGCTCTCCAAGCCGCTCCTTCGCCGGCTGGACGCGATCACCACGAGCACGTACATCATGGCCTTCGCGACCGTAGGGGTTGTGCCCTTCGGCTGGACCGCGTTCGACGGGGCCACCGCCGCCCGGATCGCCCCGGTCACCTGGGGACTGGTGGGCTTCATCGTCCTGTTCCCCACGATCCTCGCCTACCTCCTCAACCTCTGGGCCCTGCGGCGCGTCTCCCCCCAGACCGTGGCCTCATTCATTTATCTTCAACCACTGCTGGCCGCGCTGGTCTCCCCCCTCCTCCTGCCGGATGAGGGGATCTCGCCCCGGACGCTGCTGGCGGGCCTCGCGATCTTCGCGGGACTGGGGCTGGTGATCCGGGCGGAGCGGCGGGAGGCCAGCCCGGCGGGGCTCGGGGCCGGAGCGGTGGAGTAAGGGGGGTGTAAGGTGTCCATCCGAGCCCCCTCCCGTTCGTCCCCGGGGTAGACGCATCCTGAAACCCCCATTTGTACCAAACCGTAGAACGAGCCATGCCGGATACACATACGCCAGCACCATCAGTCTTCTCCCCCCTCGCCAAGGCCCTCCTCGATGGCTTCAGCGAGGGCGTTGTGGTGTTCGATCCACAGGGCAAGGTCCTGTACGCCAACACCCAGGCCCGTGAAGCCCTGGCCGAACTGCTCGACCCGGTGGATGACGCCCAGAATCTGCTGCCCCGCCTGGCCGCGATGGGCGGCCGGCTGCGGCCGCTCCGGGTCGGGGCGCTCGAGCTCGGCGAGGCGATGTTCATCCCCGGCGTGGATGGTCCCTCCACCCTGGCGGACCGGGAACGGGACGCGATCGTCCGGACCCTGGACCAGCACGGCTGGAAGCTGGCGGAGACCGCCAAGCACCTGGGGATCAGCCGCACCACGCTGTGGCGCCGGCTCAAGGCCTACGGACTGCACCGGGACGGTCGCAGCCGTTGGGCCAAGACGGCGGCCGGGAGCGAGCCGCTGGCCTGAGTCGCGGCCCGTAAGCGCGTCGCGGGGCGGACCTCCGGGTCCGCCCTTTCCGTTCCCGTCGGTTCCAGTCGAGGTTACCGTTGGCCATGCTGCCGTTGCTCCTCGCGCTCGTCGCGGTACCTCCGGACACCACCCACCCCTTCGCCAACGAGGCGACCCGCGCGCTGATCGAGCGGGCCATTGCGCGCCACGCCACGTCGGATCAGTCGGTGCGGGACTACCTGGCCCGGTTCCGGTACCGGCTCTCCTTCGGCCTCGGGCGGCGCCGCTGGGCCGAGGTGCCGAACGCGGCGGTGGAAGAGCAGGAGGGGACGGTTCAGTGGGCCCAGCCCAACGATCTCCGGGTGGACATCCTCGGCCGCCGAGCCGCGGCCCGCTCCAACACCATGCGGCTCAACAGCACCTTCGACCAGCCCTGGTTCTTTCCGCGCGGGCTGGGGGACTCGATCCGGGTGTTCGGCAACGACGTGCCGCCTCGCGCCGCGATTCATCCCCTCGCCGCCGGCGCGCCGGAGTGGTACCGCTATGCGGTGACGGACAGCGTGCAGTACGCCACCACCGACGGGCGCCGGGTGAAGCTGATCGCCGTGGAGGTGCTGCCCCGGAAGAAGGGGGCGGCGCTGGTGGCGGGACGGCTCTGGTTCGACGCCGCCGAGGCCGACCTGGCCCGGATCAGCTTCCGGTTCGTGGGGACCGAACTCTGGGTGGATCCCGAGGAGCCCGAGCGGGACGCCAGGCGGATCAACCGCATCGTGAGCCGGATCCTCACGCTCGATGCCGACCTCGAGTACGCGCTCCAGGGGGAGCGCTACTGGATGCCCTATCGGCAGACGGTGTCGGGGCGGGTGGAGCTGCCGTGGCTCGGCGAGCTGGTCGTGCCGTTCGAGGCCCGCACCACGTTCGAGGATTACGAGATCAACACCGGACGGCCGCTGGTCTTCCTGCTCCCGCCCCCGGATCGGGTGAGCGATCCCGACAGCCTCGAGGCGCTGGCCGCGGCACGGCGGGATTCACTGCGGACGGAGCGGCGCCGGCGCCGCGATGGCACGGAGATGCCCGAAGACTCGCTCCCGCGGGACGATGCCGGCTGGTGGCGGAACGGTCGCTACGAGATCCATCGCGCCCCCGCCGATTCGCTGGCGGAGTACGGCGCCTGGGGCGATGCCCTCACCCTCGGCGATGACGCCGCGAGCGACCGGGCGGTGCGGGAGGTCCAGTCGGACCTCGAGCGCATGGCGGTGGACCTGCCGCGTGAGCTCACTGGGCGGCCGGGGAACGGCTTCAGCTGGGAGCGGCTGCCGGAGCGGGTGCGTTTCAACCGGGTGCAGGGGGCGGCGCCGGGGCTGGGCTACGAGTGGAACTCCGGATTCACCACGCTCCGCGCCGATCTCCGCTTCGGGTTCTCCGATGAGCGGGTGATGGCGGGTGTCTCGGTGGTCCGGGAGGCGCCGGGGGCACGCTGGACCCTGCGAGGGCAGCGGGACCTCGCCAGCAGCGACACCTTCGGGCGGGGCAACGGCTTCGGCAACAGCCTCAACGCGCTCTTCGCCGGCCACGACGACGCCGACTATCACCTGGTCCATGGCGGCACGCTCCGGCGCGAGAGCGCGCTCGGCACGGGGATCGAGCTCAGCACCACCCTCAGGGTGGAGGACCAGCAGAGCGTGCGGCGGGAGAGCCGCAATTGGCTCAATGATGCGCTGGGCGGCACCGGGCGGTACCCGCGCAACCCGCCGATCGCGGAGGGGACCTTCGGCGGCGCGGAGGTCCGGGTGGATGGAGGGCTCTTCCGCTCCCGCTGGACCCTTGCCGCCGACCTGCTGGCGAACGAGGATCGCGGCACGGTGCGCGCCTGGGGCAGCGTGCGGCGGGCGCTCTGGAGCGGCCGGTCAGTGCCGACCCTCACCCTCCGGGCCGGCATCACCAGCAACGACCCGCTGCCGCAGCAGGCCTTCCGGCTGGGCGGGCAGGAAACGGTGCGCGGCTTCGACTACGGGACGCGGCAGGGCCAGGCCCTCTGGGCGGCCCAGGTTGACTGGCCGGTGAGCGGCGGGTTCTTCCGCCCCTATCTCTTCGTGGACGCGGGCCAGTCGGCGGCGGCCTCCGGCCTGTTCCGCTCGCGGCTGCTCTCCGGGGGTGGTGCGGGGCTCGGCCTCTTCGGCGGGCTGCTGCGCTTCGACCTGAGCCACCCGATCAGCGAGGGGGGGAGTGGACTGCGCTTCGACCTGGTGGTGCGGAGCCTGTTCCAGTGAATCCCGACCGCCGGAATCCCGCCGATCCGCGCCGGCATTCGCTCCGAAGGTAACAGATTCTTGGGCCGGGCTTCACTCCGGCTTCAGCCGCGCCGGCCACATTCCGCTCAACCTTTCTCAACTGGAGCGGGTATGCGTGGTGTTCGCGTCGGGCTGTCCCTGGGTCTCCTCCTTCTGAGCGTCGCCGGCCTGCAGGCCCAAGACAGCCATCCGTGGCTGATACGGGCGCGCGGCATCGTCGTCACGCCGAACGCGTCGAGCAAGCCCTCCGGGCTGGACGTCGAGTCGGACGCCACGGTCGAGGTGGACATCAGCCGGCGGCTCAACCAGTACCTGTCGGTGGAGCTGGTGCTGGCCACCGCGTCGCAGGAAGTCAAGGCGGGGAGCGCCAGCCTGGGGACCGTGCAGCACCTGCCGCCGACCCTGGTGCTGCAGTTCCACCCGATCGCCAAGGGGGGCTTCGATCCGTACGTGGGCGCTGGCGGCAACCTCACGTACTTCTACGGCAAGTCCGGTGGCCTCGAGGCGCTGGATCTCTCCACCAGCTTCGGCTATGCCTTCAACGCCGGGTTCGACGTGCCGATCGGCGAGCGCGGGGTGTTCAACGTGGACGCCAAGTACATCTACATCAAGACCGACGTGGAGTCGGGCGGCACCAAGGTCTACGAGCTCAAGGTCAACCCGTTCGTGATCGGCGCCGGATTCGGCTACCGGTTCTAGTCGGCGCCACCCTCCCTGACGCCCGCCGGCCCCAGTGGCCGGCGGGCGTCGCGGCGTGGGGGCGCCCCTTTGGCATTTGCCCCCGGCACCGCCTAGGTTCCCGCCCATGAGATTCCCCGTCCCGGCCCCGGCGCGCGCGCTGTCCCTCGCCGGCCTCGTCCTGGTGCTTTCCGGCTGCGAGCAGAGCGGGACCGGCCCGCGGATCGAGGCGTCGTGGACCGGCACCGACACCGGCGCCATCGCCGCCAGCGCGCGGGTGGCCTGGTGCCCGGCGGGGGCGCGGCTCGAGGTCCTGGCGATCCGCGCCGACCAGGGCTTCGGCCTGGTGCTCTTTCCCGCCGGTGACAGCCTGGGCGCCGGGGCGTTCCAGTCCTTTGATCCCGGCATCGACACCGCGGTGCGCCCGGGCGTGGCCGCGGCGGCGCGGTGGTTCACCGACGAGCGGATGGCGGCGTTTCAGAGCGACTCGGGTACGCTGGAGCTGGCGCGGGCGGGGCGCGCATACGATGCCCGATTCGAGTTCCGGCTGCGCGCGCTCGACGGGGAGGACACCATCCTGGTGACGGGCCGCGCGACCGGGCTGGTGGCGGACACCCCGTGCCCTGCCGACACGGTGCCTCCGCCCGCCCCGGGGGAGTAGCTTCCATCCCATGACCGACGGCTACTTCCGGAAGGGCTTCGGGCTCAAGGCGGCGATCGAGGGCCAGCTCACCAGCGACTATTCGAGCGCGGTGGTGGACGCCTTCCGCGCCGGCGACTACCGGCTCACGGCGGGGCCGCTGCAGTTTCGCCTGGCGCGCGAGTTCGGCTTCTGCTACGGGGTGGACCGGGCCGTCGAGTACGCCTACGAGACCCGCACCAAGTTCCCCGACAAGCGGCTCTTCCTGGTGGGGGAGATCATCCACAACCCCCACGTGAACGCCAAGCTGACCGCGATGGGCATCACCATCCTGGCCCGGCGGGCGGATGGCGGCTTCGACTTCAGCCCGATCGGGTCCGAGGACGTGGTGATTCTCCCCGCGTTCGGGGTCACGGTGCAGGACTTCCAGCGGCTCCGGTCGCTGGGCGCCGTGCTGGTGGACACCACCTGTGGTTCGGTCCTGAATGTGTGGAAGCGGGTGGAGCAGTACGCCCGGGACGGGTTCACCGCGCTGATCCACGGGAAGTATTTCCACGAGGAGACCCGCGCGACGGCGAGCCAGGTGACGCGGCATCCGGGGGGCCGCTACCTGGTGGTGTTCGACATGGACGAGGCCCGGCTGGTCTGCGACTTCATCGAGGGCAAGGTGGACGCGGCCGCGCTGCGGGGCCGCTTTGCGCACGCGATGTCGCCCGAGTTCGACTTCGCCCGCGATCTCGACCGGGTGGGGCTGGCCAACCAGACCACCATGCTGTCGGGGGAGTCGCTGGCGATCGCACGGGAAGTGCGGGCCAGCATGGCACGGCGGCATGGGGAGGATGGCATCGCCGCGCACTTTCGCACCTTCGACACCATTTGCTCCGCGACCCAGGAGCGGCAGGACGCCGTCCTCCGGCTGCTCGAAGAGCCGCTCGACCTCATGCTGGTGGTCGGGGGGTACAACTCCAGCAACACCACCCACCTCGCGGCGCTGGCCCGGGAGCGCGGGGTGCGGACTTTTCACATCGAGGACGCCGCGTCCATCGACCTCGACACCGGCGGGCTCCGGCACCAGCCCATGGTCAAGGCGCCGGAGGAGCTGGTGCCCGCCGGGTGGCTCGAGGGCGCCACCCGCATCGGCATCACGGCCGGTGCCTCGACGCCCAACAACAAGATCGGCGAGACCGTGCTTCGGCTCTGCGCCCTTGCGGGGGTGGAGCCGCAGCTCCCAGCCTGAACCGTTCCGGTCCGGCGCGATGTGGCTCCCCCGCCACGCCGGGCC
>JANRJZ010000117.1:0-8939 GCA_033763675.1 Gemmatimonadota bacterium | reverse complement strand
CTGGCGACGGCGAGCGGGCCACTGCCACTCACTCCTGCGCTGCGGGATGAACTCCTGGCCGCCAACCGGGCCCTCGCCGGCCGGGGGCTCCGGGTGCTGGCCCTGGCCGAGGGACCGGTTGGGGCGGCGACGCCAGACGCGCTCCGGGAACTCTGCTTCGTCGCCTTCGCGGCGATCAGCGACCCGCCGGCCGCCGGCGTCCGGGAGACGATCGCCCGGTTCCGCGGCGCCGGCATCCGCACCATCATGATCACCGGCGACCAGGAGGCGACCGCGCTGGCAGTCGCCGCCAGCCTCGAGCTGGGCACCGGGCACCCGCTGGCCCTCGGCGCCGCGGAGCTCGACCGCCTCGATGATGCCGGCCTCGCCGAGGCGGTCCGGCGGACCAGCGTCTACACCCGGGTGAGCCCCGAAGCCAAGGTACGCCTGGTGCGGGCGCTGCAGCAGTCCGGCGAGGTCGTGGCCATGCTGGGGGACGGGGTGAACGACGCCGCCGCGCTCCGGACCGCGGATATCGGCGTGGCGATGGGTCGGCGCGGCAGCGACCTCGCCAAGGAAGCGGCGGAGATCGTCCTCGCGGACGACCGCTTCGCCACCATCGGCGTCGCGGTCGAGCAGGGGCGGGTGATCCAGGACAACGTTCGGAAGGCGGTACTCTACCTCCTCGCCTGCAACGTCGCGGAGCTAGCAGTGGTGCTGATCGCCGCCGCGGCGGGGTGGCCCCCGCCGCTGACTCCGCTCCAGATCCTCTGGCTCAACCTCCTGACCGACGTGCTTCCCGCCCTGGCCCTCGCCCTCGAGCCGGGAGAGGCGAACCTCATGCGCCGGCCGCCACAGCCACCCGGCGCCCCCCTGGTGTCCCGGCGGGAGCTCGTGACCGCTCTCAGTTATGCGGCCGTCATCGCCGCGGCCACGCTCGGCGCCTACCGCTGGGCCCAGGACGCGGGCCTCCCTCCCGGGAAGCCGATGGCGATTGCCTTCCTGACGCTCGCCTTTGCCCAGGTCCTGCACCTGGGGAATGCACGCCAGCGCCACCATGTGAGCAGCTGGCGCCGCGCGATTGCCAATCCCGCCGCCCTCACCGCGGTCGGCGCCACCGCAGCGCTGCTCCTGCTGGCCACCGCCTGGCCCCCGTTATCCAGCCTGCTGGGACTGCACCGCCCTTCCCTGCGGGAATGGGGCGTCATCCTCGGCTTGGCGGCCGTGCCGGGGCTGCTCGGGCAGCTCCTGAAGCTGCGACACCGCTGAGGATTCATTCACCGTCGCCTCAGCCCCCGCTCATCGGCGCGGCCGCAAATTCCCGGGTAGTCCTGCCGGTCACGGCCGGATCACGCAGGAATCGGGGAGGCCGCCAATGCAGCGAGCGCTCGAGATCCGCGGTCATGGCCATCGCCCCACCGCCCAGGAGGCAGGCGCCATCGAACGGGAGGTCGCCCGACTGGAAGCGTACTACGGCTGCCTGCTGGAGTGCCGGGTCGTCCTGTCGGTGCCCGCTCGTCACGCCAACGGTGAACCCCGCGCCTGGTCCTTCCGGGTCGCGCTCGGCATTCCCGGCGGCGAACTCGCCCTGGCCCGTCCCGCCCGGTCGAACTTCGACCTGGCGCTGCGCGAAACTTTTGCAGCGGCGGCCCGCCAGCTCGATGACCTTCTGCACGAACCCCAGGTCGGGGCCCTGCGCTGAGGCCTGTGGGCTTAAGAAGGAGGACCAGATGACGTCGAAGACCAGACTCAGTTCGAAGGCACGGGCGGTGGCGGCCAAGGCGGGCGCGGCGGTGCTCCAAGTCGAGAAGGAGATCGCGACCAGAATCCGGCGGCAGCGCCGTCGGCACGCCATGCAGGAAGCGGCCGGGACCGTGCTGGCCGCGGGCGCCGCGGTCCTCGCGAGCAACGCAGTACGGGGAGCCGGGGAGCTGCTCCGCCAACGGAATGGGAGGCGGGCCGGGGCCATGGGGCATACGCTTACCCTGCCGGTGGATCTGGAACGCGCCACGGCGCGGCTCACTGACTGCCTCAAGGCGGAGGGCTTCGGGATCCTGACCCGCATCGACGTCCAGGCAACGCTGAAGGAAAAGCTCGGCGCGGAATTTCGCCCCTACCTGATCCTGGGCGCCTGTAACCCCACCCTGGCACAGCGCGCCCTGGAGGCCGATCCGGAAGCGGGGTTGCTGCTGCCCTGCAATGTCACCCTCGAGACCATCCCCGGTGGCGCGACGGTGGTTCGGATCGTGAATCCCGCGGCACTGCTGGGGCGCCCGCTCCGGCGGACCCATCCCACACTGGTCGAGGTGGCGCAGGAAGCGGATGCGAGGCTGGGCCGGGTCGCGCAACGCCTGATCGCGCACGCCCAGACGATCGCCTACTGACCCGACCGGCGGCTCAGGGATGATTCGGCGGCGCAGCCGTGGTAGCTGCGCCGCCGATCCGCTGGTACAGTCCCGCGCGCACCACGGGATCGAGGTAGCGCGCCCTCCAGGCGGGCCACAGTTCGAGCGCGGCCCGGGCCCGGGACTCGCTCGCCGCCAGGATATCCGGATCCGCTGAATGGCGCGCCAGGCGGGTCCGCAGGATGCCTTCGTCATGCCAGGCCCCCAGCGCATCCTGGATCGCATGGAGTTCGTCGAGCCAGCCGGCCGCGTCGCCACCCCACCAGCCCGTGAGGCATTCCAGGCTGTACCTGAGCCGCTTCAGGACGCGGCGGAGCGCGTGCAGGTCGGCCGCGCCCGGGTCGTCCGGTGCGGGCGAGTCCGGGATCAGCCACCCGGGGTGCAGGAGCACCCGGGATAGCACGGGGGCGAGCAGCGGGGCGGCCACGGATTCCGGCGGAAGCTGTGCCAATGGCGTGAAGGCGGGCGCAGCACACCAATCATCCAGGGCCGCGAGTGTGCGGCGCAACGGGCGTCGGCGGAGGGAGGCGCCGCCCCGCCCGAGGGCGTCGGTCCGCTCGTGCTCGACTTCGCGGCGCGCATCCTCGAGGCCGCCGGGGAGCGCCTCCAGCCTGGCCGCCAGGATGTCGAGATCCCGCAGGGCGCCGAAGCGGCGCTCCACCCGCCGGATGGTGCCAGGGCGGAGCCCGGTTGGCAGGTCGAGGAGTGGGGCCCAGAGGGTCAGGGCCGCGTGCAGTCGCCGGGCGGCGACCCGCAGGTCATGGACCGGCCCTGCGGCCGGGTACTGGTCCAGACTCCGGCCGGCGTCCCGGAACCCGTCGAGCCGCTCCCGCAGGAGACGGGGGATGTCGGCGGCCACAGCCGCGGGCGGCCCGGACATCCCTCGCCCCTCACCCCGGGCGCCCCTAGATTCGCCGGTCAGGGTCCCTTGACGCCGGTCAGGTCGGGCCGGCTGCGCCGCACCAGGGTGCCCACCTCGTGGGGGGTGGTCTGGGCGAAGTTCGCATCCCGCACCAGCGCCCCAAAGGGCGCGCCGGGCTCGATCAGGAACAGGGTTTCGATGCCCAGTGCGGCCATCCGGGCCGCCAGCATGCGGGAGCCGGTGGGCGCCACGAAGAGCACCCGGGAGGCACCGCAGGTCGCAAGGGCACGGGCGGCGGCGGTGACCGCGAGCACCTCGCATTGGCCGTCGTCCACCAGCACCACGGTCCGGCCGGCAAGGTTGATCGGGTCCGCCCCCTCGCGCCAGGCGGCGGCGCAGTGGGCGGTGTCGGCACTCGCCGCGGCAACCAGACCGCGGACGTATTCCTCCGGCAGACCGAGTTCGCGCACCCGGTCTTCATCCAGGATGGTGGTGCCGTCCGCCACTGCGCCGAAAATGGCGTGCGCGCGGCCGGGGACCTCGAGTCGCCTCACGGCCATGATGTCGAGCGGGGCGCGAAACGCGGCGGCGATCTCCCCGGCGACCTGGGCGCCGTTGGCCGAGAGGGCCAGGATCACCGGCGGCTCCACCAGCAGGGGACCGAGGCCGGCGGCCAGCCGTCGGCCCGCGTCGGTTCGGGTCAGGATCAACATGAGCCCTCCTGCGTCGCAGATATGGTCAATGTCGGATCGAAGCCATGAGCAAAGCGTGAAGGAGCGGTGACAGATGCCCGAGATCCACCCGATCTTCGTGTTCGAAGTCGCCCAGGCGATTGACCTCGAGATGGTCGAGCGGCTGCTGGGCGGCGCGTCGGCCCGGCAGACCTTCCGCCACCGCGGGCGCGCCACCTCGTTCTTCCAGTATCGCCCCGCCCCGCTCCGGGTCTCGCAGGAGCAGCCGTCGCTCGCGATCCAGCGCTGGAGCACCGCGCCCCAGGTGGACCTGGTCCTCTACGACTTCGGCGCGGCAACGGTGACATACCAGCTCGCGGTCGATGGGGGACTGGAGGAACTGCAGCAGGCCAGCGTCGCGCTGAGCCGCACCGCGCTGCTCCGCCAGGACGCGCGCGCCCGGGTCGAGGCCCTGCTCACCTCGGTGGCGGGGGCGGTGCAGCAGAGCCGGGTGGCCGCCTTCACCGAGGACTACACCCTGTTCGGCATGCGGGAGAACCCGGGCGGCGGCCCGGCCACCGCGTTCTGCGAGGCCCACGCCGACCTGATCGCCAGGATCCTCCGGCCCGATGCCGGGGGGCCGTCGGCGGAAGAGGTCCGCAACGCCACCGACCTCCGGATCTCGTTCGGTGCATCGGATGTGACCATCATTGACTGGGACGCCGCCTTCGTGCTCGACCCCGAGCCGGAGGACGTGCGTGCGGTGCTCGAGTTCGCCAACGTGCAGTTGCTGGAGATGCGCTGGCTCGACCTCCAGCTCGACGGGGCCATCGAGCGCTCCTACCAGCTGCTGGCCCGCCCCCAGGGGCTGCGGCTGCTGCTTCCCTCCTCGGCCAGCGCCGACCTGCACCAGGTAGCGGAGCTGCAGCTGGAGAGCGCCGTGATGCTGGAGCGGGTGTCGAACGCGCTCAAGGTATTCGGCGAGGAGTACCTGACACGGATCTACCGGCTCGCCTCCGCCCGCTTCCACCTCAGCGAGATGGATGCCAGCATCACCCGGAAGCTCCACACCATCGAGAGCATCTACCAGAAGCTCTCCGACCGCGCCGGCGGCGTTCGCATGGAGGCACTGGAGTGGGTCGTCATCTTTCTGATCGCCTTCGAGATCGTGCTCTCGCTGATTCACGGATAGCCCCATGCCACCCCTCTCGCGCGCCTTCGTGAAGGCGGGCTTCGTGGCGCTCCTGCTCGGCCTCCTGGCCGAGGCGCTGCTGGCCCGTCCGGAGGGCCTCTGGCCGGGCCTCCCCGCCGCCGCCATCCGCCTGAGCGCCCTGCACCTGCTGACGGTCGGCTGGCTCCTCCAGGTGATAACCGGGGTCGCGTTCTGGATGTTCCCGCGGCACCGGGACCACCCTCCGCGGGGCAGCGCCGCCCCCGGGTGGGCCGCCTGGGGACTGCTCAACCTGGGGTTGCTCGCCCGGGTCGGTGGTGAGTCCTGGCACCTGGGAGCCGGCGGCCCGCGCTGGCCGCTCCAGTTCTCCGCCCTGCTGCAGCTGGCGGCGGCATGCTGCATCGCCTGGCTGCTTTGGCCGCGGATACGGGCACTGGCCGCCTGATGCCACCCCTCTCGGTCTGGCTGCTTCGGGGGGCGCTCTGCGCCCTGGTGGCGGGAAGCGCGCTCGGGGCCTGGCTCCTGGCAGGCGAGCCGCTTGCTGGGGCCCTGCACCCGGCCCTGCGGGATGCCCATTTCACCCTGATGCTGTTCGGCTGGCTGCTGCCATTCGTGGTGGGCACCGCGTACTGGATGCTCCCCCGGCACGCGGGAGATGCGCCGCGTGGTTCCCCCGGGCGGACACGGCTGGCGGCGGCGGCCTACACGGCGGGCCTGGCAATCCGGCTGGGGGGAGCGCTCGGGGGTGGGGAGACGTGGGTGTCGGCAGGGACCGCGCTGCTGCTATTCGGGACCGCCGGGTTCATCACGCTCTTCTGGGCCAGGATCAAGCCTTTCGGCGCAGGGCGGAGCGCGTCCTAACCCCTTCCAGCCTTGCCCCGGTCCGCGACCAGGTCGGCAATCGAAGTCTCACGGAAGAACACCGCCACCTGCTCCGAGACCCCCTTCCAGCGGGCATGGGCGGCGCAGGCGTTGCTGTCGCTGCAGGTTGCGCGCCCCATGAGGCAAGTCCGCCGCCCGGTGACATCGTCGAACAGTCCCACCACATCCACCAGCGCAATCCGCCTGGCCGGCCGCGCCAGCCGGAATCCCCCCAGCTTGCCCCGGGTGGATTCGAGCACCCCGGCCCGGGCCAGCAGGTGGAGGGTCTTGGAGAGGTAATTCTGCGGAATCCCCAGGGTGTCAGCGAGCCGGGCTGCCCCCACCGGGTGGCCCTCGGGCTCGGCGGCGATGGTCAACACCGCGCGCAAGGCGTATTCCGCCGTCTGGGTCAGCACCCTTCCCCCTCTCCCCGCCCCAACCCTGAAGCAGATTTCACGGTCGTATTCCTCATCAATTCATGTGAATATCGCGATACTCACGGCCGAATAATCGCACCGGGAAGCCAAGGAAGTCAGGATTCCCGATGAAAAAGTCTTCACAGCCGAGGAGCATCGCATGTCGCCTGTCCCTTCGTCCGGCCTCCGCCCGGTGGCCCTCATGGTGTCCCTGCTGCTCGCGGCCTGTGGCGGCGGCAAGTCCGACACCCCCGCCCCGCCGGCCGCCGCGGCTCCCAGCGCCTCCGGCCTGACGGCGTTCCAGGAGCAGCACGGCATCGGGCCGGTGACCGAGGAAATCGTGCTGGGCCCGGTGGATGAGGAACTGGCCGAGGACGGGAAGGAGCTGTTCGAGGCGAAGTGCGCGGCGTGCCACAAGATGGAGGAGAAGTACGTGGGTCCCCCGCTGGGTGATGCGACCACGAAGCGGTCTCCGGCCTACCTGATGAACATGATCCTGAATCCCGATGGCATGTACACGAAGCACCCGTCGGCCCGGGCGCTGCTGGCCGAATACATGACGCAGATGCCCAACCTGGGGCTGACCCAGGAGCAGGCCCGCCAGGTGGTCGAGTACCTGAGAACCCAGGCCCCGAAGTGAAGTGAGCCCGGACCGCCCCGGTCCGACCGGCATGAACCAGGAGAGACTGACGATGCGCGCAATGTGGTGGACTCGAGGCACCCTGGGCGGACTGGCACTGGCCGCCGCCCTCACGAGCGGATGTGCCCGGCCCGCGGCCCAGGCCGGCGGGACCGGCGACGCGGCGAGCCGGGTCTACGTGGCCCCGGGGCAGTACGACGAGTTCTACATGTTCGCGTCAGGGGGGTTCTCGGGCCAGCTCGCGGTGTACGGCCTCCCCTCCGGCCGGCTGCTGCGGGTGATCCCCGTCTTCTCCCAGGATCCGGAGAAGGCCTATGGGTACAGCGAGCAGAGCAAGCCGCTGTTTGAAACCAGCTATGGGTTCGTGCCGTGGGACGACGCCCACCATCCGTCGCTGTCCAAGACCGACGGGCTGAACGACGGCCGCTGGATCTTCATCAACGGCAACAACACCCCGCGGGTGGCGCGGATCGACCTCGCGGAGATGAACACGAAGGAGATCATCGAGATCCCGAATGGGGCCGGCAACCACGCCTCGCCGTTCGTGACCCAGGGCACGGAGTACGTCGTGGCCGCGACCCGGTTCAGCGTACCGACGCCGCAGCGGGACGTTTCGATCTCCACCTACAAGGAGAACTTCAGCGGCCAGATCTCCTTCATCTCCGTGGACCCGAAGACCGGGAAGATGAGCCTGGCCTTCCAGATCCACATGCCGGGCTTCGACTATGACCTGGCCCGGCCCGGCAAGGGCCCGTCCCACGGCTGGGCGTTCTTCACCTCCTACAACAGCGAGCAGGCCAGCACGCTGAAGGAGCGGAACGCCTCGCAGAACGACAAGGACTTCATCGCGGCGGTCAACTGGCAGCAGGCCGAGCGGTGCGTGGCGGGGGGCAAGGCCAAGAATTGGCCGACCAAGTATGCCCACAACTGGGTGGACGCCGCGGACGTGGCCCACTCCGAGATGCTCACCGGCTCCAAGGTGCTGGAGCCGGCCGACTGCCCCGGCATGGTCTACTACCTGCCCACCCCGAAGTCACCCCACGGCGTGGACGTGGACCCCAGCGGCGAGTTCATCGCGGCCGGTGGCAAGCTCGCCACGGTGATCCCGGTCCATGGCTTCAGCCGCATCCAGAAGGCGATCGCGGACCAGGCGTTCGAGGGCGCGGTCGGCGGCATCCAGGTGCTCAAGTACGAGGCCATCGTCTCCTGCGAGGTCAAGGAGCCCGGCCTCGGCCCGCTGCACACCGAGTTCGACGACAAGGGGAACGCCTACACCTCGCTGTTCGTGTCGTCGGAGATCGTGAAGTGGCGGGTCAGCGACTGCGCCGTGCTCGACCGGATCCCGGCCTACTATTCGATCGGGCACCTGCTGGTGCCGGGTGGCGACACCCGGAAGCCGGACGGCAAGTACGTGATCGCCCTCAACAAGATCACCAAGGACCGCTATCTCCCCACCGGTCCGGAATTGACGCAGTCGGCGCAGCTGATCGACATCACCGGGGAGAAGATGCAGCTCCTGCTCGACTTCCCGACGATCGGCGAGCCGCACTACGCCCAGGCCATCCTCGCCTCCGCGATCAAGGACAAGCAGATCCGGACGTTCCCGCTGGCGGAGAACAAGGATCCGGCCGCGACGCTGAGCGAGAAGGACGCCCGGGTGGAGCGCAAGGGCAACGTGGTCCACATCTACATGACCGCGATCCGCAGCCACTTCGTGCCGGACAACATCGAGGGGATCCACGTCGGCGACAGCGTCTACTGGCACGTCACCAACCTGGAGCAGGACTGGGACGTTCCCCACGGCTTCGCGGTGACCGGGGCCAACACCTCGGAGCTGCTGCTGATGCCGGGCCAGACCCGCACCATCGCGTGGGTGCCGGAACGCCCGGGCGTGCTGCCGTTCTACTGCACCGATTTCTGCTCCGCGCTGCACC
>JANRJZ010000116.1:0-5204 GCA_033763675.1 Gemmatimonadota bacterium | reverse complement strand
CTAGAATGCGGCGGGCGACGGGATTCTTACAGGGGCAGGGGGGCGGGGGAACGGGAGAACGGGGAAACGGGAAACGGGAAACGGGGAAGCGGGGAACGGGCAGGCTGTCATTGCGAGGAGCGCGCAGCGCGACGAAGCAATCCCCTGCACTCCGCGCGGAGGGTGGGGGATTGCTTCGGCCCCTGCGGGGCCGCGCAATGACAGCCCCCCCGCGAAGCCCGAGAGGTTCAACCGCCAGGACCGCGACGACCGCCAAGGGGTGTCAGGTGGCCCGCAGGCGCTCCCAGAATGCCCGCGGCGACAGTACCGGAATGGCGGCCACGGCGGCCACGCTGAGCAGGTCCGCATCGCCGGTGATGAGCAGGTCGGCCCCACCCGCCACGGCAGACGCGAGGACCCACGCGTCGTCCTGGTCGCGCACGGCAATATCCAACAGTTCCGATGGGCGGGGCACCACGATCTGGCTTTCCAGCACCTGCTGCACCAACTGCCAGTCCGCCGCCGGGACCTTAAACTTGATGCGCAGGGTTCGCTCGACTTCCGCGAGCACGATCGAGGGGACCAGGAGCTCGTGCTCGGCCAGCACGACGCGCAGGACATCGGCGGCCAGGCCCCGGGTCGCAAAGGCGCTGACGAGGACGTTGCTGTCGAGACACACCTTCACGACAGGTCTCGGTACACGTCCTCGTCGGTGAGATACCCACGGGCCTCGGCGAACGGCATGACCTGGCGGCGCGCCTGCTCGAATTGCAGCAGCGCGAGCTGCCGGCGGAGGGAGTCCCGGATGACATCGCTCCGGGAGCGGCCGAGTTGCTTGCAGACGCGGTCCAGGCGGCGCTGCAGCTCACGGTCGAGGCGGATGGTGACGGCGTCCTTCATGTAAGACAATGTACGACAGCGGCTGGGATTCCACAACGCGGGGGGTCACCTCCTTCGTCCCGCGGACCGAACGGGGGGACGGGCAGGCTGTCATTGCGAGGAGCGCGCAGCGCGACGAAGCAATCCCCTGCACTCCGCTCGGAGGGTGGGGGATTGCTTCGGCCCCTGCGGGGCCTCGCAATGACAGAGTCACCCGGGCAGGGGCGAAGCGCCAGCTCCGCCCCACGCCGAGCCTCGCAGGAATCAACCGCCAAGACCGCGAAGACCGCCAGGGGGCAGGTCAGTCCTCAACAGCCGTCTTTCTCTTCTTACGAGCCCGGATAATAGAATTGCCGCCGGCTTTCCCGCGTACCACATACAACTTGCCCGCCTTGAGCGGCTTCCTGATTACGCCGGCGAAGACGACCTTGGGATTGTCGCCGCCGATGCGAAGCAGCTTCAGGGCTGCTCCCTCCGGCGTCCTGCGTCCGGCCTCCCATGCCTGCACGAGCTTGGTGCTCACATTGAGGTACCTCGCAAATACGGCCTGGGACGCGTTCACCCGCGCCCGCACGGCCCGGATCTGCGCAGCCGTCATCGGCTTCGGCGCTGCCGGGAGTTCCGTGGTTCGCAGCGCACGCCTGCCCCGCGCATGCTCCAGCGCCTCTCCAGCCGAGGTCATCAGTTCCCGGAATACGTGCTTCTGCATTGCCGCCTCCTGACATGCCCGCAGCCTGCCGTGGCCCACCTGAAGATGGGAACCGGCAGATGGCTGGGCAAGATGGGGATTTAACTAGGGGGAACGGGGGAACGGGGGAACGGGGAACGGGCAGGCTGTCATTGCGAGGCCCCGCAGGGGCCGAAGCAATCCCCCACCCTCCGAGCGGAGTGCAGGGGATTGCTTCGTCGCGCTGCGCGCTCCTCGCAATGACAGCCCCGCGCGAAGCCCGCGGGGTTCAACCGCCAAGACCGCGAAGACCGCCAAGGGGGGTGAGAACGGCAAAGGGCACGCAGCGTGATATCCCGCTCCGTGCCCTTTGTCCTGCGGTCCTACCGTACCGCCCCTCACGCCGCCGGCCGGGCGCGCGCCGTCACTCCACCAGCTTGAGCCTTACCTCCCGCCGAACGCTTTCCGTATCGGTGGCCCGGGTGAGCGTCACCCGGAGGGTGTACACCCCCGGCCGCAGCCGCTGCAGCCCGAGACTCCGCTGCACATGCAGCACCGCACCCTCGGAAACGCCCTCAACCCTGAGTGACACCAGGGGCTTGGCCGCCGGCTCTGTGGAACGCAGCACCTCCAGCGCCGTGGTGTAGGCGGTGCCGGGCTCCAACCCGACCGCCTGGTAATACACCGACAGCGGCTCGCGGCGCCGGAAGCGACTGAATGGATCCACGGGGATGCTGAAGGACCCGTGGCGCCAGAGGAGCCGGGAGGAGTCGGTGCCGAGGATCAAGTCGCTCATTTCGAGGCGATTGGCATCGGCGGGGGCCACGGTGAGCGATTCGGCGCCGAGCAGCGCGCCACGGCTGCCGTCGGGGGTGGTGAAGGCGATGCGGAAGCGATAGGTCCCCGGCGGCGCCTCCAGCGTTTCCAGTCCGAGCAGCTGTTCCCTTCCGGGCAGGGGGCCGCGAGTCAGGAAGGTCCTGAGCGTGTCGTGGCCGATGCGGAACTCGCCCCGTTCGGGGGCGGCGGTCAGCTCCAGCCGCACCGCATAGGCCACCCCGGAATCCAGCGACTGCGGCTTCAGATGTCCCGCCGGCAGGGCGAACCCGACCAGGAGTCGCCCCCGACCGGTGCCGGAGTCGGGCAGCCCGTAGGCTACGACTGCCGGCGTCATCGGCTTGGGGAAGCGCCGGATCATGCCGTCGTTGGTGAGGGCCCATTCCTGCGCCCCGTCGAGCCCCGCCTCCCAGCGCCGGCGGGTCTCGGGGGGGACGCGTGCCCCCGAGAGCTCGTAGCGGCAGTACCGGGAGTCGAGGTCGCAGGCGGTGCCGAGATGGTGCTCACCGGAGCGCAGCATCAGGTCCCCATCGGAAAGGTGATAGAGCCAGAAAGAACCGGCGCGATCGTCGGGGGGGCCGTGCCGCATGTAGAGCAGGCCCGGGAGCCGCAACTCACTGACCGCGCTCTCGCGGGAGAGCAGCAGCGAACCTTCCGGCGTGAGGCTGGTCTGGGAGCCGACACCATCCGTCTGGTTCGGGTTCGGCAACGACGGCGTGTCTCCCGCCGGAAGCCCTTGGGGCAGCGGGTCGAGCATTCGACGGGCGGCGGAGACCGAGTCGTTCATCAGGCCCAGGTGGACCGGGCGGTACTCGCGACGGGCAACCTCGTAGCGGCGGAAGTGCTCGGTGAGCCGGGCGCCGTCGGGGAGTCCCGAGGCGACGTCCCGTCGGGTCCAGAACCGGCGGACCCACTCGGCCCGGCTCTCAGGCTCCAGGGCATCGAACTCTGCCATCTCGCCTGGGGCGGCGATGAGGGCCAGGCCCTTCGAGAGCAGCCGGCGAGCCTCGGGGGACCGTGCGGCGGACACGGCCCGCCAGTAGAGCGCAATTCCTGCCTCCGGGTGCCCTTCGTTGAATCGCTCCCGGGCCAGCTCCAGCAGCCCGATCCCGGAGTCTCCACCGGCCGCGAGGAACCGCTGCAGTAGCGGGGCGACCGCCACGCGATGCCCACCCTCCCGCTCCAGCAGGGCGTGAACCAGGAGCACGCGCGGGAGGATGGAGGGTGCGGCGCTGTCCACCCGCCGCAGCGCGTCCCGCGCGATGCCCGTCGCACCCCAGCGGGGGCTCAGCTCGACGGCCTCGACCAACCCGACGGTCGCGGCAGTAAAGGTTGGGTCCAGTTCGATGGCGCGGGCGAACGCGACGATGGCGGATTGGGGGTAGTCGAGTCCCTCGCGATTGAAGCGCGTGGGGCGATACGGTGCGCCGGCGTGGGTGAGGGCGAGGTTGACGAGGCCGAGCTCGTGCCAGGGGTGGGCCTGGCGGGGTTGGTCAGACGCCCGGGTGGCCAGGGAGTCTCCCCGCGCGAGCAAGGCAGGTACTTGCTCCGGCTCCTGCGCGGTGAGGCTCAGGGGAAGGAAAGCGAGGAAGAGCGGGAGAATCCGATGGCGCCGCGGCATGCTCGTCAGAAGATGGGAGCCGGTCCCAAGGTGAGCAAGAAGGCGGGGGGACGGGGGACGGGAAACGGCAACGGGCACGCAGCGTGATATCCCGCTCCGTGCCCTTTGTCCTGCCGTCCTGCGGTCCTACCGTACCGCCCCTCACGCCGCCGGCCGAGTGCGCGCGGCGTCATCCTCCTTCTTGGCCCCCCGGACCGGCATGGCGATGGTCCCGCGCCAGGCGGCAAGCAGCTCCGGGCTGGCGGCGTAGCGGATGCGGTAGAGGCCGTTCAGGTGCCGCACCCCCTGCATGAGCTGCCGCGCGACCTCGGCGAGCTTCTCCCGGAGCGCGGCGCGTTCCTGCTGCGCCGCGGCGCGCTGGGCGACGAACTTCTCGAACGCCTCGAGCTGGGCCAGGAGCTCCTCCGGCATCGTGTCCGGCATGCCGTAGGTGAGCAGCAGCTCCCGGTTGGCGTTCACCACCTCGAGCACGCCCCGCACCCGGCTGGCGAACCCGCGCATCCCGCCGTGGGTGCCCGGCATCCGGAACTGCACCGGGGTGTCGGGCCGCCGGAGGGCGGCGTACCCGGCGATCCCCTGGAGGGCGCCGAGGGTGGTGTTGATCGCGGCCTCGGCCCGGCGCCGGCCGTGGAGCGCCGCCTGCCGGTTCTGGTTCGCGACCTGGTACTCTCCTGCCAGGGTGTTCCCCTGTCCGCTCAGCCCGCCGAGGTTGTTGCCGGCGGCGGTGATGATCGGGTTGGCGTCGGGGTGTTCGGCGGCGAAGGTCGCCGCGCGCAGCCCGACATCCAGCTGGTCCTTCAGTGACTTCTGCATACAACCCACCTTCCTATAGTACTTCCTTGAGGTTGACCCGCGTTCCGTCACTCGTTGGGAAGTGGCGGTCCATCGCCCTTGGTGTCCAACACACCGCCGGCCCTGCGAACCAATGCATCCATCATGCCGAGACAGGCTCCGTGCGCGTGCTGGTTCGCGGTACTGCGCTGCGAACGGCCGCTGCCGGCATGCAGACGGGACACGCGCGAGTTAGCGGGGATTGCACAGGGGCTGTAGGGCGGGTGGGCGGGAAACGGGGACTGGGAAACGGGACACGGGAGAGGGGGCGGGCTGTGCCCCGCCCGGGCGTTCGCGAAAAGGTTGGAATCGAAGAGAAGAATCAACCACGGAGGGCACGAAGGGATCGGGGTAGGGGCTGAGCGCCAGCTCCGCCCGTCACGGGCCCCGGAC
>JANRJZ010000115.1:0-4180 GCA_033763675.1 Gemmatimonadota bacterium | reverse complement strand
GCGCGCTCGGTCGTGACTGCATCGGCGATGCTGTCATGTCGTCCGCTTCCCCTTTCGTTTCCCGGTGCCCTTCTTCGCCCCGGCAGCAGGAACCACAAGCCACAACAGTTCGGCGAGTTGGGCTCCCTTGGGTCCGTACCCATTCAGGAATCCCGATAATCGGTAGCGCGCGGTGACCGTCCGCCGCATCACGTTCGGCGGTGCACCTGCCCCTTCGCATTGCCGGTCAAAGGCTGTCAGCGCCGCCGCCCGGAGGGTCGGATGGAACGCACGCGCCTCCCCCTCCAGAGCCTCCGGCCCATCGACACCCGCGGCCCGCTCCAGGGCTGCGTAGAAGGCGGTCTCGGTCGCCGACCAGACCTCCCGAATGACTACCTCGAACTCTCCCCGGGCCTCGTCCGGATTATCGAACAGGGCGGCCTTCACCTGGATGCGTGTGATCGCAGCCGTCAGCGATGCCGCCTCGGTGAGTCGACGAGTCATGTCTCGCAGGCGGAGCCGACTCACCTCATCCGGCACCGCCAGGTAGGGAAGCCGAGCCTCCACCCAGCCGCGGCACTTCATGTTATCGAAGTCCACACCAAACGCGTTCAACCTGGCCGCGCGAATGCCGACAGCCGGGCCGCGGTGGTGAAACTGCCCGACCGTGCGCGCCGGCTTCGTCGTGTCATCTGCTCCCTCCAAGGTGAGCGCACCCCAGTCCTTCCATCCGATACCAGCTGGTTGAGGGTGCACCGGCCACCACTCAACCTTCGCGCTGGGCCGATAGCTGGGGGTCAGCGGGTGACTCCAGCCGTCGTACTCTACGCCATAGTTGCGGGCTCGAAAGCCCACGACGGTAAAGGCAGAAGCACTCCCGGTGATGCTGCAACCGCCAGCGCCTCCCAGCTCGAGGCGGATCCTCCGCGGCATCCCGAAGTACGCCTGCAGTGGATTGCCGTCGGCGGGGGTCGTGGGGCGCCCTCCCTGCTTCGGATCGCTGGTCCGGGTTCGGTCCAGCCATGGGAATACCCGCGGCCAAGCCGTGCCCTTCGCGCGGGCGCCGCGAGCTCCCCAAAGCTCCGCCGTCTCGGCGTTGGCCCACAATTGGCGCCACAACTGGTCTCCGTCTCCCTGCGTCTGCCTGGGATCCACAAGCGTGGTGAGCGGCCCGCCCCCTCGCATGGAAGTCCGGTACCCCTTGCCGCCTGACGGGGCGTAAGTTTGCATGGCCAGAAGCGCCATCGCCGCGGCGGGTGGCCCCATTGTTGCCGCCCGGTTCCGCTTGGCGAACAGGTCCTTGTTCAGTTCAACGGCCTGCTCGCCAGGCGCATCGAAAAGGAGGCGTTCCACCGGTAATACCTCGGCGTCCTCGAAGTCGCCGACCATGAGATCCTGCATGAACCGCGGCCCCTCCCCCCCCAGCCGGAACGCATCCGGCAGCTTCCCCAGCGCCTCCTCGATCTCGGCAGGAGCCGGCGGCCGGTCCCACAGCCGCTTCCACTCCTTCTCGTCCTCCGGCTGGATCGCCACCGTGAGGAGCCCGATCAGGAACTCGGTGAGTGCCCCGTTGAACTCCGGCCGCGGCGCCGCCAGCGCCACGACCGGGTCGGTGTGGTACTGGTCGGTGAGCAGCCGGATCGGCCCCCATTCCACCCGCCCGCTGCGGCGGCGCCAGGGGATCCACGGCTCATACCTCAGGTCGTACACCGGGTCACCTCCGGCCGGTTGCGTGATGGTCCGCCAGTTTCGGCGAGGGGTGTGACATTGCCTTCACTCAGCCGCCTCAGCCAAAAGGGCAGCCGCCGCCCCCCAGCCAAGCCCATCCTCGCGACTGTACACGACTTCCACCCGCTTCCCACGCTGGGTGAGCAGGGCGCCAGACCATTGGTTCTCATCCCTGGGTTCCAGGACCAGCACCGGGATGTCCTGCTCGTACTCCCCCCAGTCCCGCCGCGCGGCGGCGATGACCTTGCCAAACCGAGGTTCGGGCTCTGCGTCGGATGGGACTTTCCACGCCCAAACCTTCACCTCGGCGAGCGCCCACCCACGCCACTCCTCCTTTTGGGTGACCCATGGTCGCACGCGGCCTCCCTCCAGCCACGCCAGCCGGAGCGTGGTCTGGGCGTCTCCCAGTCGGGTGGGGACCCGGGTGTCGTTCAACCATGCCTGGAAGTCACCGGTGTATCCGCGTGCGAGCGGGAGCACCCAATCGTGCGCCGTCGAGGCGTCGCCGAAACGAGCCGCCAGCGCCTTGTCAGAACGCTGGCGCAGACCCTCGGGGAGTACCGCATCGTACACGGTGTCCTCGGCGTAGGTGGCTTCCACCAACTTCCGCAGCCCATCCGGAACCCGCAGCTCCCGGTGCTCCGCCAGCAGCCGGGCCGTCCGCCAGAGGATCAACGGATCCTTGTAGACCGCCTCGGTGCCCTTGAAGTCTCCCGCGAGCCACTCCCCTGGGGGTGCATCGGTAACGGCAGGGCAGAAAACCACCAGCTCCTCCGGCACCCCTGCGGGGCGTGAGCGGCCTGCGTGTCTCCGGAAGCGCCCGGCCCGCTGAATGACCAGGTCCATCGGAGCCAGGTCGGTCACCATGGCATCGAAGTCGAGATCGAGAGACTGTTCGATCACCTGCGTCGCCACCACAATGCTCCCAGCCCGCCCTGGCGAGTCGAGCTCCGGACCAAACCGCCGCAACACCTCCGCCTCGCGCTCCTGCCTATCGCCTTGCGCAAATCGAGCGTGGAACACGATCGGCACCGCCCCCTGTCCGCGCAGCCAGCGGGCCGCTCGCAGACAATCGTCCACCGTGTTCCGGATCCAGGCGACTGCCCCGCCGGCCGCCGCCGCGGCCAGCACCCTCGCCCCCGCTTCCTCGAAAGAGTGCACCAGCGCCACCCGCGTGCTGCGTCGCGAGTTCTCGGCAGCATCCACGGCACATTCCTTCCCACCCTCAGCGGAAACCAGCGTCGCCAGCGGATACTCGCTCGCCAGCGGGACCTCAACCGGGTCTGGTTCCCCCAGCCGGGGGCGTCGGCGCGGCCTGCCCTGCCGCAGCCCCTCTTCCCAAGCCTCGATCAGTCTGCGCCGCACCGCGGCGGGCAGGGTGGCGGAGAGCAGCACCGCGGAGCCACCCAGCGCCGCCTGAAAGGTGAGCAGCCGCTCGGCCTCGACCCCCATGTAGGCGTCGAAGGCGTGCACCTCGTCGAGTACCAGGACCTTCTCGGCCAGCCCCGCCAGCCGCACCGTGTTGAACTTGCTGGGCAGGATGGCCAGCAGCGCCTGGTCTATGGTGCCCGCCCCCACATCGGCCAGCAACGATGCCCGTCGGTCCTCGGCCAGGAAGGCGGTGCACGCCGCCGAGGCGGAGAGCTCGCCAGCGCCCAGGTCGGCGACCAACTCCTGGTCCGGAGTCCGGCGAATGCTCTTCTGGAATGGCGCGTGGAGCGCGGATTGTCCGTGGGCCAGAATCAACGTCGGCTCGCTCCCGTCGGCGAAGAGCCGCGAAATGCCCTCCGCCTGGCGCTTGTACATCGCGTTCGCCGTGGCCTGCGTCGGCATCCCCCAGTATGCCCCGCCAGCCCGTCCCGTCACCATTAGCCGATGGATCAGGACTTGGGCCGCCTCGGTCTTGCCCGCCCCGGTGACGTCTTCGATGATCGCGAGCACCGGCCCCTCCGGCAGCGCGACCGACTCCGCCCACGCCTGCATCGGCGTCGGCGTCATCTTCCCGGTCAGCGCCTCGAATGCCCGCAACCGGCCGGGCCTGGGTGGCCTGAGTCCGGCAGCGGCGACAGCGCGCTCCGCCTGCTTTCTCGCCAGGACCCAGTACTCCGGCAGCTCAAGCAACTCCTGCCTCGTTCCACCCCGGTACGGAAACCACTCCTGGTGCGAACCGACCCAGTCGGCCAACGAGAGCATCCCCGCAATCCACCAACTTGCGTGCTGGGCCCTGCCTTCCTCCAACTCGGTGGCCGCCGCTGGAGGGGCTCCGAGGAGTACGATGAGGTCCGAGGCGCAGCACTCAGCCGCCGCTTGCCCGCCACTCCCGAAGTACCGCTCCCTGTCTCCCCATTCCTGTCGCAGTGGTCGCCCATGATGCCCGAACACCGCGGCCATCATTGCCCGGTCCGCGTCGGCCGGGACCGGCCACCGATCCCCAAGCCAGACCCTCAGGTGCTCCTCCCACATGAGGCGGCCG
>JANRJZ010000114.1:0-16566 GCA_033763675.1 Gemmatimonadota bacterium | reverse complement strand
GTAGCGGCCGGTCACCGCCTGGCCCCCAAGCGGCGCCGCCAGGCAGGCGAGCAGCAGCAGGGCAGGGAAGCCCAGCGTACGCCGGGCCGTCAATTCAGCGCCCCTCCTATGATCACCGCGATGGAGAGGAAGATCGCCGCGATGAAAATCGCCACGGCGACATTCCCCTTCCGCAGTTCCTCCGCGAAGTTCACCTCGGGAGTGAGCCGATCTATCGCCCGGTACGAGAGGAACATGAGGATGACGCCCAGCACGGCGTACAGAAAGTTGAGCCCGATGATCGACAATTCCATCGTCCCTCCGGGACCGGTGGTGCGGGGGCGGTGAAGTATGGCGTCCAATATGCAGTAGGAGTGGAGAATGGGAATAACTGGAGTGATATGCGCCCTTTCCTGATCCTGGCGTCGCTGCTGGTGGCGGCGCCGCTGGCCGCCCAGACCAGCGCCCCGCCCGTCGGCCGTCCCATCTCCAACGCGGGGGTGCTCCGCGCCGCGGCGCTGGTGGACTCGGTCTATCTCGACAAGCTGCTGCCGAACGCGGTGGTGGACGGCGGCGACTTCACCGCCTACCTGATGGCGCGGCTCGGGGTCGGGGCACTGCCGCCGGACTTCGCGTTCACCGTGCAGATGGACAGCGCGCTGATCCGCATGGGCGGCCGCATCGCGGACCTGCCCGCGGAGGCCCGGCGGTCGCTCTCGCAGCTGATCCTGATGCTGCCGGCGGACAGCAGGCTCGAGGCCCAGATCTCGCTGCACCGCGCCGGCCCGGAGGCGGTGCGCTTCCACCTCCAGGGGGCGACCATCCGCGGGATCCCGGTGCCGGATGTCTTCCTCGGCCCGGTCATGGCCTCCATCGGAAAGCAGTACCCCGCGCTCACCGAGACCGGACGGGACCTTTTCGTTCGGATCCCGCTCGGCGCGGGCATGGCGCTCTCCCCGCTGGGAGTCGAGCTGACGGGGCCGCCCTGATGGGTTGCGGAACCGCGAAAGTCGCCCCAACTTGGCCGGCGGATGGCGCCGGTCCTTCACCCTGCTTCACGAGGCTGCTGTCATGCTGCTGCTCCTTTCTTCCCTCCTGACGGCCCCGGCCGTCGCCCTGCCCGCGGCCGATACCGGCCGGACCATGAACGGCGTCACGATGCCCGCGACGATCGACGTGGCGGGCCACAGCCTCACGCTCAACGGCATGGCGCTGCGGAAGAAGTTCGTGGTCAAGGTCTACGTCGCCGGGCTGTACCTCGGCTCCCCCTCCGGCAGCGGGCCGGAGATCCTCGCGGCCGACGCGCCACGGCAGATGGTCATGCACTTCATCTCCGGCCACGGAACCAAGGACAAGATCTGCGGGGCCTGGAACGACGGCCTCAAGGACAACACCCCCGGCGCCTCGGCCGAGCTGAAGCAGCAGTTCGTGGAACTGTGCGACATGATGCAGGACATCAAGAAGGACGAGCGCCTCACCATCACCTACCTCCCCGGCACCGGGACCACGATCAACATCGCCGGCACCGACAAGGGGACGATCGCGGGCAAGGAGTTCGCCGACGCCCTGCTGGCCTGCTGGATCGGGCCCAAGCCCGGTCCGGGCGACGGATTCAAGAAGAACCTCCTCGGCAAGGCCTGAGTGGCCGCCGAGCACGAAACCGAGCTCCGGGCCCTCGCGGGGGCCCGGCGCCGTCTCGCCCTGCTGCTCACCGCCGGGATGGTCCTGATCTATTTCGGCTTTCTCGGCCTGATCGCGTGGCAGAAGCCGCTGCTGGGCCGGCTCGTCATTCCCGGGCTCTCGCTTGGCATCCTGCTCGGCGCGCTGGTGATCGTCTCCTGCTGGGTCCTCACCTGGATCTACGTCCGCTGGGCCAATACCCGCTACGATCCTGAGATCGAACGGCTGCGCGGCCACCTCTGACGCCCTCGCCCCCGTGATCCTCACCCAAGTGCCGGCCACCAGCCTCGGCGCGCCGAGCTTGGTCGCGAAGGCGTTCTTCTTCCTCTTCCTCGCCACGACCCTCGGGATCACCTGGTGGGCCGCCCGGCGCACCCGCACCACCGAGCAGTTCTACGCGGCGGGGCGTTCGATCACCGCCCGGCAGAACGGCATCGCGCTGGCCGGCGACTACATGAGCGCCGCCTCGTTCCTGGGGATCGCAGGGCTGGTGTCGCTGAGCGGCTTCGACGGCCTCATCTACTCCACCGGCTGGCTGGTGGGGTGGCCGGTGGTGCTGTTCCTGATCGCCGAGCCGCTCAGGAACCTCGGGAAGTACACCTTTGCCGACGCGGTGACGGTCCGGTTGCAGGAGAAGCCGGTGCGGATCGCGGCGGCTGTGGGGACGCTGGCGACGGTCACGCTGTACCTGATCGCCCAGATGGTCGGGGCAGGGGGGCTCATCCGGCTGCTCTTCGGTCTGTCGTACGAGGCGGCGGTGGCCGTGGTCGGCGCGGCGATGATCGCCTACGTCCTGTTCGGCGGCATGCTGGCGACGACCTGGGTGCAGATTGTCAAGGCGGTGCTGCTCCTCTCCGGCGCGGCGCTGCTGGCACTGCTGGTGCTGCTGCGGTTCGAGATGAGCCCGGCGCGGCTGTTCGCGGAGGCCGCCGCGCGCTTCGGGGATCCGGTGCTCTCCCCGGGGAAGCTGGTGGCCCGTCCGCTCGACGCGATCTCCCTGGGCATGGCGCTCATGTTCGGCACCGCGGGGCTGCCCCACATCCTGATGCGGTTCTACACCGTCCCCGACGCCAAGGCGGCCCGGGTCTCGGTGTTCTACGCCACCGGGCTCATCGGTGCCTTCTACCTGATGACCTTCATCCTCGGCTTCGGCGCGATGGTGCTGGTGGGTCCCGACACGATCCGCGCGGTGGACGCGGGCGGCAACATGGCGGCACCGCTCCTGGCCGAGCTGCTCGGGGGCACCGCCTTCCTGGGATTCATCGGGGCGGTGGCGTTCGCCACGATCCTGGCGGTGGTGGCAGGCCTCACCCTGTCCGGCGCCGCGGCCCTCTCCCACGATCTCTGGGTCAACGTGGTGAAGAGCGGCCATGCCGATGCGCGGGAGCAGCTCCGGGTGGCGCGGCTTGCCACCCTGGTCCTCGGGGGAGTGGCGGTCCTGCTCGGCATCCTGTTCAAGGGGCAGAACGTCGCCTTCATGGTCGGGCTGGCGTTCGCCATCGCGGCCAGCGGCAACTTCCCGGCGCTGATCCTGTCGATGTTCTGGCGCGGCGCCACCACCGCCGGCATCGTCACCACGATGCTCGTGGGCACCGGCGCGACGCTGTTGTTCATCTACCTCTCACCCACGGTGCAGGTGGACATCCTGGGCCACGAGTCGGCCTGGTTCCCGCTCAAGAACCCGGCGCTGGTGAGCATGCCGCTCGGCTTCCTCTCCGGCATCGTGGTCTCGCTGCTCCGGCCGGAGCCGGCGGCCGCGCGCGCCTTCGCGGCGCTGGAGCGCCGGGCCACCCTGGGCCAGGCCGCGGAGTAGTCGGCAATGCTGGCTCAGGTCCTCTTCTTCGCCGTTCTCGGCATCACCCTCGGCATCACCTGGTGGGCGGCACGCCGTACCCGGACGGCGGACCACTTCTATTCCGCCGGCCGGAGCATCACGGCCGCCCAGAACGGCTTCGCCCTTGCCGGCGATTACATGAGCGCCTCCTCCTTCCTCGGGATCTCGGGGCTGGTGGCGCTCTCCGGGTTTGATGGGCTGATCTATGCCGCCGGCGGGCTGGTGGGGTGGCCCATCGTGCTCTTCCTGATCGCGGAGCCGCTCAGGAACCTGGGGAAGTACACCTTCGCCGACGTGCTGGCCGCGCGGCTGGCGCAGGTGCCGGTCCGCGTCTCCGCCGCGGTGGGAACGCTCGCGACGGTGAGTCTCTACCTCATTGCGCAGATGGTCGGGGCAGGGGGGCTGATCCGGCTGCTGTTCGGCACCTCCTACGAGGCCGCGGTCGGGATCGTGGGGGCGGCGATGATTGCCTACGTCCTGTTTGGCGGGATGCTGGCAACTACCTGGGTCCAGATCGTGAAGGCGGCGCTGCTTCTGGCGGGGGCGATCCTGCTCACCCTCCTCGTGCTGGCGGAAGTCGGCTTCTCACCGCTCCGGCTCTTCGCCGCCGCCGCCGCAGCCAATGGAGACGCGGTCCTGGCCCCGGGGCGGCTGGTGGCGAATCCGCTGGATGCCGTCTCCCTCGGCCTTGCGCTCATGTTCGGCACCGCCGGGCTGCCGCACATCCTGATGCGTTTCTACACCGTGCCCGACGCCCGCGCGGCGCGTCGTTCGGTGTTCTACGCCACAGGCCTCATCGGCGGGTTCTTCCTGCTCACCTTCGTGATCGGGTTCGGGGCCATGCACCTGGTCGGCCCCGACGCCATCCGTGCCGCCGATCCCGGGGGCAACATGGCCGCGCCGCTCCTGGCCGAGCGGCTGGGCGGGACGGCCCTGCTGGGCTTCGTCGGCGCAGTGGCGTTCGCCACGATTCTCGCGGTGGTGGCCGGGCTCACCCTCTCCGGAGCGGCGGCGCTGTCCCACGATCTCTGGGTCAATGTGGTGCGGGGCGGCAGCGCGGATCCGGCGGAGGAGCTGCGGGTGGCGCGTGGGGCCACGTTCGTCCTGGGGCTGCTGGCGGTGGGGCTTGGCGTCCTGTTCAAGGGACAGAACGTGGCCTTCATGGTGGGGCTGGCATTCGCGATCGCGGCCAGCGGCAACTTCCCGGCGCTGATGCTCGCGCTCTTCTGGCGGGGCACCACGACCGCGGGCGCCGTCGCGGCGATGCTCACCGGTACCCTCGCCACCGTGCTGCTGATCTACCTCTCACCCACGGTCCAGGTGGACCTCCTGCATCATCCGGCGGCCAGCTTCCCGCTGCGCAACCCGGCGATCGTCTCGCTCCCGCTGGGGTTCCTGGCCGGGGTGCTGGTCTCGCTGGCCCGGCCCGACGCCGCCGAGGCGGGGCGGTTCGAGGCGATGCAGCGGAAGGCCAGCCTGGGGTAGGAGGGGCGGGGCTGAGGGGCGGGGCTTAGCCCCGCCCCTCCAAACCCCGCCCCTCAGAACCATTCCCGTACTCGGACAAGCACCCCGTTGCGCCCATCGCGGGTGACGCCGTATTCCACCCGGATCGGGCCGATCGGGGTGGCCGCGATCACGCCCAGGCGGCCGCCGGTGTGCCAGCGGCCGCGCGGGACGGTGGGCCCGCCGGTGGCGACCTGGCCAGAGACCACCGTCACCCGGGAAGACAGGGGACCGAAGAGCGGCCGTTCCACCACCAGTGCGCCGGACAGTTCGCGGTCACCGCGCAGCTCGCCGATGTTGAGGCCGGGAAAGCCATCCACCCCGCCCAGCGGGAAGGTGCGCTGGATCGGGAGGTCGCGACCCCAGCCGAACCTGAGGATCGGCGTGAGCCGGACTCCCCCGACCGCAAAGACCCGCCGGGCATCCACCTCCACCCGGCGATAGCGGTCGAGCAGGACCCCCTGGGCCCAGATGCCGCTGGGCCGGTAGCGCGGTCCGCTGGAGAGTTGCAGCACGCCACCCCAGGCGGTGCCCTCGGGTGGTGCGTCCTCGGTGGCCCAGGTATGTACCGTCCCGCCCGCCTCCAGCAGCCACTCCCGGCCGAAGCGGCGCTCCGCGCCGATGGCCCCGATGAGTTCCCGGATATCGGTCGAAGGCTGGCTGCCGCCGTCCCGATCGAAGCGCCGGATTTCCTCCCGCCCCACGATGCCGGCGAGCAGCGGGCGCTGCAGCAGCCGGCCAACCCCGGCGGTGCGGAAGGTGAGGGTCAGTTCCTGCCGCAACTCGCCCAGGACGAGGGCGCCGGAGGTCTCGATCCGGGGGATGGTGGCCCCGCGGTCCACACCGCCGAGCCACATCTGGCCGCCGAGGTCGTTGTCGTAGGCCAGGCCGGCGACGCCCACCCGGGGAGCGGCGGGCCGTATCAGCACATCGAGCCACAGCGAATCCGGCGGGCCGGTGGGCCGGAGCCAGACCTCGCGGAATTCGTCCAGCTGGGTCAGGGTGGCGAGGTAGTCCCGCAGGCTGGCGACGTCGAGCTCGGCTCCCTCTGTCAGGCGTAGCTGGCGCCGGATCAGGGTCGCGTCGCCTACGGATCGTCCGCCGGTGACGGAGATCTCCTTGACGCGGTACGCCGGGCGAGGCCGTTCGGGAGGCGCCGGGGAGATGCAGAACTCGCGTCCCTCGAGCGCGGCCAGGGCCGCCTCATGGCCGGCCCGCCGGATCGTGCGCTGACGGTCGGCGCGGAAATCGAGCGGCTGGAACGAATCCACCAGCGGCCGGATGAGGAGATCATCGGGGGAGAGGGAGTCGAGCGGCTGGGTGAAGAGATAGGAGACCAGCAGGTCGGCGACGACCAGCGGGTTCTCCCCCTGCACCGAATCCGGGGGCCGCCAGCTGACATCGGAGACGATGAGCCGCGTGGCCCCCTGGAGCCGCGCCACCGCGATCGGCACGTTGGCGGCGAGGCCGCCGTCCACCAGCTGGCGGCCCTCCACCCGCACCGGATCGAACACCAGCGGGATCGCCATGCTGGCCCGCACGGCGCGGGCGAGGTCGCCGCTGGCGAGGATCACGGTGCCGCGAGTGCGCAGGTCGGTCGCGACCGCGCGGAAGCGGATGGGGAGCGAATCGAAGTCGCCCCGGGCGAGCAGGTTGCCCCGGATCAGGGCGCGGTTGAGGGCGGCGTTGACCCCGGCCTCCCGCGCGATGGCCTGCGCCACCCGGAACCCGCCAGTGCCCTGTTCCCAGACCACGAGGGGGCGACGATCGCCGAGGGCGCGCGGCGTGCGCTGGTCCGCGGCGCCGAAGAGGTCGGCCAGGCCGAGTGAATCCGCCATCGCCCCGATCTGGTCGGCGGAGAGCCCGCTGGCGTACATGGCGCCGACGATGGATCCCATGCTGGTGCCGACCACCACGTCGGGGCGGATCCCCAGGCTGTCGAGCACCTGGAGGACCCCGATGTGGGCCAGCCCCTTGGCGCCGCCGCCGGAGAGCACCAGCGCCAGCGGGCCCTGGGTGGTGCAGGCCTGCGCCGCCGCCGAGCGTGCCCGAATGCCGGTGAGCAGGGTCACCGTGAGGAAGAGAAGGGCTCGACAGTTCGGCATGGGGCAAACATAATCGCCCCCTTGCGCCCGACCTTGGGGGGTCATAATACTTGGCCGTTGCAGTCGCCCCCATACAGCGCGCACGACCCGACCGCCGGTGCCCACCGGATTGAGGAGCAGCAGAATGACCTACGTGATCACTGAAGCCTGCATCGGCGTCAAGGATCGCGCCTGCGTGGATGTCTGCCCGGTGGACTGCATTTACGAGGGCGAGGACCAGCTCTACATCCAGCCGGACGAGTGCATTGACTGCGGCGCCTGCGAGCCGGAGTGCCCGGTGAACGCGATCTTCCCGGAAGAGGACGTCCCCGCCAACCAGCAGGCGTTCATCGCCAAGAACAAGGACGTCTTCAACAGCGACACCCCTCCAGGGAAGCCAAAGAAGTAACTGATAGACGGCCGGCATCGGCCGATAGCAGATTCCCGCGTGACGAAACGACCCTCCGGTGCTTCCGGGGGGTCGTTCTGCTAGCTGGATCGTCCAGGGAGGTACCGGAAAGGAGAGACGCCCCTTTGCCGTACTGCTTGGCCGCGGCAAAGGGGCGTGGAGGGAAGGAATGCAGACGTTGTTACCGCGGGGGTAACCCCGTCATGCATATAGACGCCCGGTCCCTGAGAAAAGTTGCAGCCCTACCCGGAGCGCCCAAGGCTGGTCAGGAAATCGGCCAGGAGGGCGGTGGCCGCCTCGGGCTTCTCCATGGGGGTGAGGTGCCCGGCCCCGGGCACCACCGCCAGCCGGGCTCCGGGGATCGCGTCGGCCATCTGCTGGGCGCCCTGCCGGGGGGTGATCTGGTCTTCCTCGCCGACCACGACGAGGGTGGGAATGTCCCCGAGGGCACCGAGGAGGGGGGTGCTGTCGGGGCGATCCCGCAGGGCGGTGATGGCGCCCAGGATGCCCGCGACGGGGGTGGCTTCCATCATCCGCCGGACCCGGTCCACCAGTGCCGGGTTGTCGGCGGCGACGCCGGCGGCCAGCATTTTGGGAAGCATCGCCGCGGCGATGGCGGCCGAGCCGCCCTCGCGGGCCTGCGCCGCGGAAGCATCCCGCGCCCGCCGCAGCTCCGGTGTGTCCGCCTCGGAACGAGTGTCCATCAGGACCAGCCCGCGCACCCGCTCCCGCGCCCGGCGCAGCATCTCGAAGGCCACGTACCCGCCCATCGAGAGCCCGCACAGCACCGCCCGCTCCACCCCCAGGGTGTTGAGCAGGGCGAGGAGGTCGTCGGCGTAGGTGGCCATGCTGTAGCCGAGGTCGGGGGCGTCCGACTGGCCCATGCCGCGCAGGTCCGGCGCGATCCGCATCCATCCCTCCAGATGCGCCATCGGGTAGTCCCAGATGGAATGATCCAGCGGATAGCCGTGGATGAAGAGCACCGCCGGTCCCTGGCCACGCACATCCACGGCGAGGTTGACGCCGTTCACCGCGACGCGGCGGAGGTTGCCGGGGAGGGGCTTGTCCGCCATGACCTGGGGGAGGGCCTCCGGCACGGGAACGGGGCGTCCCTGCGCGTCCACGCAGACGAAGACCAGTTCCGCCGTGGCGAGCAGGGCATCGTCCCGCAGGCGCCGGGCGGTCTGGCGCAGGGTGAAGCTGGTGCGGCCCAAATGCACCAGCACCTGCACGAAGCGGAGGATATCGCCGGGAAAGGCGGGGGCGTGGTACTCGACGGTGGACTTCCGGACGGCGGGCCAGGCACCTTGGCGGGTGAAGAAGTCCATCCCCGGGCCCCGGGCGAGCATCTCCCACCGGGCCCGTTCGAACAGCGCGACGAACGAGGCCTGGTTCAGGTGCCCGTAGGCATCGCATTCGTCGGGGTAGACCGTCAGGTCAATTTCGGCCGGGGCCACAGTGACTCCGCGTAACGGTGCGCGTCCGCCATCACCGGGTGATCCGACGACGAAGCGACGAGCCTCGGGTCAAAAGTATGCCAGAACCAGAGATGCCGGTAGGAACCGGCGAGTGACCGGAGCGCGGCACAGGCCTTGGCGCTGTAGGTCACGTCGAGCGGGATGCCGGCGGCTCCGAAGGCGGCGGCGGCGTCCAACCCCGCGCGGGTGGCGTGACCGTAGCCGGCGCCCAGATGGTCACCACGCAGCAGCAGCGGGGCGTGCGCGGTGGGCGCGCGCACGCCGTGTCGCACGAGCAGCGCCATGGTGCGCTCCGCCAACCGCAGCAATCGCCGACGGGTGGTGAACCAGGGATCGGTCACCCGCACCGCGACGATGGTGGTGTCCCAGCCCAGTAGCCACGCCCCCACCAGCAGCCCCGCCGCAGTGCCGCCGGATCCATAGGGCACAACGATGGCCTCGGGGTGCGGCGCGCCGGCCGCCGCCTGTTGCTGCGCCGACTCGAGCAGGGCGTTGACGCTGCCGAAGGTCGCGAGCGGCGTGGCGCCGCCGGCCGGAAGCCAGGTCACCGGGCCGCCGGCCCGCGCCGCGCGCCAGGCCCGCGCCACCACCAGGGGCAGGTGCCAGCGCCGCGAGGCGAGGTGTACCCCCGCACCGGCCAGGGTGGCGGCGAGCGCGCCGGCCACCGCGGGGGTCCACGGCTGGGGGAAGAGCGCCACGTCGGCGCGCTGGCCGGTACCGCGTGTCACGGTGGCGAGCGCGGCGCACCAGGTGGAGCCGTAGCCGCCCATGGTCACGATCCGCGGACCGGCGGCGGGGAGCAGCCATTCCAGCGCCCGCAGCTTGTTGCCGCCGAACGCCGCGCCGTTCCGGTCGTCCCGCTTGACCAGGAGCGTCTCCAGGCCCAGCGCGCCCGCCAGCGCCGGATGGGACTCGAGCGGCGCGGGGAACACGCCGAGGGGGCAGCGCGGCGGCGGATCGCGGAGCAGCTCGAGCAGCGGCTGGGGCATGAGGAGAGGGGCCCGGGAACGGGTTGGGGATCGTGGATGATAGACTAGATTCCCGCTCACCCGGAACCTGGTGCCAGGAGTCTCATGAAACCCGCAACCGATGACCTCCGCCATGCCGCAGCAGGTGAGCGCCCGTGAGTGAACGGGCCCTCGAGGGGCACCTCTATCTCGACTCGCAGGACGCCTTCGACCGCTTTGCCGCCCGGCTGGTGGGGGAACCGCTGCTCGCGGTGGACACCGAGGCGGCCAGCTTCCATCGGTACCGCGACCGGATCTACCTGATCCAGCTCTCCACCCGGGACACGACGGCGATCATCGATCCGCTGGCGGTCCCGGATCTTTCCGCGCTGGGCCGGCTGCTGGCCGACCCGGCGGTGGAGACCCTGTTCCACGACGCCGACTATGATCTCCGCATCCTGCACCGGGACTACAGCTTCACCGCCAGTCACCTGTTCGATACCCGGATCGCGGCCCAGCTGCTCAACGAGCCCGGCATCGGGCTCGCCGCGCTGCTGGAGAAGTATCTCGGCGTCACCCTGGACAAGAAGTACCAGCGCGCCGACTGGTCGGTGCGCCCGCTCATCCCCGAGATGCTGGCCTACGCCGCCGGTGACACCCGCCACCTGCCGCAGCTCCGGGACATCCTCAAGGAGCAGCTGACGGCGGCGGGGCGGTGGCACTGGGCGGAGGAGGAGTTTGCCCTGCTGAACCAGGTGCGCTGGAGCACCAGCGGCCCGCCGGAAGAGGCGTACCTCCGGCTCAAGGGGGCGCGCACCCTCCGCGGCCATCAGTACGCGGTGCTGCGGGAGCTGTACGCCTGGCGGGAGCATGCGGCCAGCCAGCTGGACCGGGCGCCGTTCCGGGTGCTGATGAACGAGGCGATGGTGACGATCGCCAAGGCGATGCCGGCGGACGAGACGGCGCTCAAGGAGTTGAAGGCGCTCTCGCCGGATCAGCTGCGCCGCCGCGGCGCGGAGCTGCTGGCGGCGGTGAAGCGCGGAGTGGAGGCCCCGGCCGAGAGCCTGCCGGTGTTCGAGCGGACCCGCCGGCCGCCGCCAGACCTGGCCTACGAGGCCCGGCTGGAGCGGCTCAAGGCGGTGCGCAACAAGGTGGCGGAGCAGATACCGCTGGCGCCGGGAGTGCTCTGCGCCAACGGGATGCTGGAGGCCATCAGCCGGCTGGAACCGAAGAGCGTCGCCGACCTGGCGCAGGTGGAAGGGATGCGGCGGTGGCAGGTCGAGGTATTAGGCGAGGCGCTGGTGCAGGCGGTGGCGGTGAAGGCCCCGTAGGGGCGGAGCTGTAGCTCCGCCCCTACTGATTATCCCCCCAGAAACGCCCGGATCCGCGGGTCCATCCGTTCGGGCGTCCAGTAGGGTTCCCAGACAATCTCGACTTCGACCGAGTTCACGCCCTCGAGATCCTCGATGGCGCGCTTGGCGTCCCCCACGATCTCGGCGCCGGAGGGGCAGCCGGGACTGGTGAGGGTCATGTTGACGTGCACGTCGCCGGCCTCGCTCACGGTGATGTCGTACACCAGGCCGATGTCCACGATGTTCAGGTTGAGCTCGGGATCCTTGACCCCGCGGAGCGCCTTCCGGACCGAATCGGGTGTTTGCATGGGGACTACCTCCTGCTGAATGGTAGTCGGAGGGCGGGTGGGTGGACAGGCGGGCCGACGGGACGACGGGCCGTAGACTGGGGAGGTGGAAGCCCATCTGTCATTGCGAGGCCCCGGAGGGGCCGAAGCAATCCCCCACCCCCCGAGCGGAGTTTGGGGGATCGCTTCGTCGCGCTACGCGCTCCTCGCGATGACAGGCTTTGCTACTCCGCCGCGGCCTCCGCCAGCGCCCCGCGGCCGCCGCGCAGCGCCCGCAGCGAATTCCCGCCCCGCGGCGCGTAGCTCCGGTTGGTGAGCAGCACCAGGAAGAGATCCCGCCCGGGATCGGCCCAGATCAGGGTCCCGGTCCAGCCGGTGTGGCCGAACGCTGCGTCGGTCAGCATCGAACCATACGCCGAATCACAGGGGCGACTCGCACCCCCGCAGTCGCCATTCCGGTGCGGCGGCCGCTCCCAGCCGAGCAATCGGGTGGCAGCGGGAGAGCCGGGGAGAAGGAAGGTGCGCACCGTCTCGGGTGCGAGCAGCCGGCGCCCATCCAGGCTCCCCTGGTTGAGCCAGAAGCGGAGGTATCGCGCCAGGTCGGCGCCGGTGCCGAAGAGCCCCGCATGCCCCGCCGCGCCGCCCATGCGCGCGGCGTTCTGGTCGTTCACCGCGCAACAAATGGGCGTGCCGCGCCACTGCCCACTGGGCGCGGTGCGGGGCTTCATGGCGGCGGGGACGCCGTACCGCGCCTGGCTCAGACCCGCAGGCTCCAGCACCAGGCGGGTAACCGCGCGGTCGAGCGGCTCGCCGGTCACCGTCTCGATCACCAGCCCGAGCAGCAGGAAGTTGAGGTCGCTGTATTCGGCCATGGCGCCGGGGGAACGGCGGAGCGGGGTGCGGTAGAGCAGCGCGATCGCGCTGTCGCGCGTCTTGGTGAGCTTGAAGAATTCGACGTAGGCCGGCAGGCCGCTGCTGTGATCCAGCAGCATCCGGATGGTGACCGCGTCCTTCTTCCCGCCGCTGAACCGAGGGAGGTAGCGGGAGACCGGTGCGGCGAGGTCAATTCGGTGTTCTTCGACCAGCCGAGCGATGGCCGGCATGGTGCCGACGACCTTGGTGAGGCTGGCGAGGTCGTAGAGGGTGGAGTCGGGGGAGGGAACGGGGGAGCGGGCGCTCCAGGTGAGGTGGCCGTAGCCGCGCTGGTAGGTGATGCCGGCGCGGGTCCCGATGACGAGCACGGCGCCGGGGTAGATGCCCCGGCGGATGCCGCCCTCGACAATGGAATCGAGCCGCGCGGTGCTCTGGGCGAGGAGCGCGGTACTCGTCGGGATCAGGGCCCACGCGGCCAACCCGAGACGGAGTGACCTCAAGGACACCGATCGCATTCATCCGCCTCTGAGGTTGACCAGTCGTGCCCTCGCGGCGCCGACCGCTCCGCCGGGTCCGGCTCGGCGGTTTGGGTGCGGTCACCGCGATTCTGGCCACGCCGGACCCTGGGAGCGGACCGTCGCCGCTCGGGCAGTCTTGCCGTCCTGCCGTCTTGCCGTCCTGCCGTCCTGCCGTCCTGCCGTCCTGCCGTCTTGCCGTCTTGCCGTCCCGTCGTCCCGCCCGTCCTACCGCGCCACCGCCCCGATATACCCCGTGGGCAGTTCGTACAGCAGCCGCAGCGAGAACCGGTCCCGGTCCGACAGTTCCGTCGCGGTCGCAATCGGATACATCACGTCCGCCGCGCGGCTCGAGTGCGGCAGCCCCAGCGCATGTCCCACCTCGTGCAGCGCGACCGCCCGGCGGCTCTCGGTCGGCAGCGGCCGCCCGCTGGACGGGGACCGCGTGGCGAGCACCAGCAGCGCGCGGCGAATTCTCCCACCGCGATCCCAGGTGACGTCCGTGACCCCGGCGCGGTCCGCCTCCAGGGTGTCGGCCCAGCGGATGATGAAATCGGCCCGGCTCGAGTCGGGCTCTTCCAGCCAGCGCAGCCCGACCGACGCCGGACTCCAGGTGTCGAGCGCCCAGCGCACATCCGACACCATTTCCTCGGTGAACCCGTCCGCCCCACCGGGCACGATGGTGACCCGGATCGCCGCCAGCCCCGAGGGCCAGTGGCGCACGATCGAATCGGTCTCGGCGAAGAGCGAGTCGAGGTAATGCCGGTCCACCTCGGCGCCGAGCCGAGTGCGGACCCCCTGGCGGGAGAAGGAATCGAGGGGCGGGGGAGCCGGAGGCGAGGAGTTACCGGCGGCGGGATCCTCCGAGGCGCCGGCCCGGAGGGTGAGGTCCGCGGACGCGGCGGAATCGGCGATCAGGTCGGTGGAGCCAGGCTGCGCCGCCTCCCGCACCTGGCCCACGATGACGAGGGCCAGCAGGGCAACCAGCAGCAGGAAGAGCAGGTGGCGGACCATGATGGCAGCAATATCGGGGGCGGGGCAGGGCCGGCGCTACCGCTGGCGCCCAACTGCTTGTCCCCCTAGAATTTCGCGGACCCCGCACCACGCCCGTTTCTCCCGTCGTCCGGAGCTCCCCCGCTCGTGGCATCCGTAATCTCGCGCGCCCTGATCCGCTGGCGCTGGGCCATCATCGTCTTCTGGACGGTGGTCGGTTACCTCGCCGCGGAGAAGTCCCCCCAGGTCGTGCAGGTGCTCAATGTGCGGGGCGGCACCCGGGAGCCCACCGAGGCGGGCGCCGCGGACATCCTGCTGCGCCAGCGCTTCCCCAAGCCACTCAACGACTTCTTTGCCGTCACCCTGGAGGCGCCCACCCCGGTGGACAGCGGCCCCGGCGCCCGGCTGCTGGACAGCCTCATCGCCAAGTTCGAGCGCCAGCCGTACCTCGGCACCGTCGCCTCCTTCCGGAGTACCGGCGACTCCACCTTCATCAGCGCCGATGGCCGGACCACCTTCCTGGTGCTCGCCGTCAACGCGGACCGGGGGGACAGCGTCGCGAAGCTGGTGACGCCGGTGCGCGCCCTGGTGCGGGAGGCCTTCCTGCAGACGGGGGTGGACACCGCCACCCACCGGGTGCGGGTCACCGGCCGCTCACCGCTCGACCTCGACATCCGCAACGTGGTGGCCGCCGACAGCAAGCAGGGGGAGATCCGGCTGCTGCCGCTCACCGCCGGGATCCTGCTCCTCGCCTTCGGGGCGCTGGTGGCGGCACTGCTGCCGCTGATCGTGGGATTCCTCGCCATCTGGGTGACGCTCGCGATCGTGGTGATCCTGGCCGACTACACCCCGATGTCCATCTTCGTGCTCAACATGACGACGATGCTCGGGCTCGGCGTCGGCATCGACTATTCCCTGCTGATCGTGACCCGGTTCCGGGAGGAGCTGAACCGCGGGCTCCGGCGGCAGGAGGCGGCGGCGCGCGCGCTGAGCACCGCCGGGGCGGCGGTGCTCACCTCCGGGATGACGGTGGTGGTGGGGTTCGCGGCGCTGCTGCTCACGCCGCTGGTGGAGACCCAGAGCGTCGGGATCGGCGGGCTGGTGGTGGTGGCCGTGGCGGTGGCGCTCTCGACCACGCTGCTCCCGGCGCTGCTCGCGGTCATGGGGCGCCAGATCGACCGCCCCCGCTGGCTGGCGCGGCGGCTCACATGGTACCACGCGCCCACCGCGTGGGAGAAATGGGCCCGGAGCCTCTCGCGGAACCCGCTCCGCGCCCTCACGATCGGCCTCACGATCATCGCCCTGCTCACCGCGCCGGTGTTCTGGATCCGGATCGGGCTGCCGGCGCGGAACTGGTGGCCTACCGCCACCGAGGCGGGCCAGGGCGTGCAGACCCTCGACCAGCTCGGCGTGGCCAACATCATCCTGCCGGTGCGGGTGCTGGTGGAGCTGCCGGAGGGTCAGCGCGCCACCTCGGCGGCGGGCCTCCGCGGCCTGCGGGCGCTCTCCGACTCGCTCCGCGCCGACCCCAGGGTCAGTCAGGTGCGGAGCATCGTGGACCTGGAGCCGGGCACCGGCATCCTGCAGTACTCGATCCTCTACAGCGACATGGCGGAGGCGCGGAAGGAGTACGGCGCCTTCCTCGACGCCTACCTCTCCACCGACGAACGGGTGGCGCTGATCGACGTGATCCTGGGGGACACCACCAGCCTCACCTCGGGGATGGACGTGTCGCAGCGGGCCCGGGACCTCGCCAAGGCGCCGCCCAGGCAGCTCAAGGACGCGACCATCGTGGTGGGCGGCTACACCGCGGCGAGCCTCGACCTGCAGGACGTGCTGCTGCACCGCTTCCCGATGCTGGTGTTCCTGATCCTCGCCTGCACCGGGATCATGCTGGCGATCGTGTTCCGCTCGGTGCTGGTGCCGATCAAGGCGGTGATCATGAACACCCTGTCGGTGAGCGCCACCTTCGGGCTCATCGTGCTGGTGTTCCAGTACGGCATCGGCGCGGGGCTCTTCGGGCTGGACGGCGCCACCTCGGCCATCTTCGTGGTGGTGCCGGTGCTGGTGTTCGCGGTGGTGTTCGGGCTCAGCATGGACTACGAGGTGTTCCTCCTGGCCCGGGTCAAGGAGGCCTTCGACAAGCACGGGGACAACGAGAAGGCCACCGAGGAAGGGCTCTCCGCCACCGCGTCGGTCATCACCAGCGCGGCGCTGATCATGATCCTGGTCTTCGGGGTCTTCGCCTTTGCCCGGGTGCTGGCAATGCAGTTCCTCGGCTTCGGGCTGGCGGTGGCGGTGCTGCTCGACGCCACGATCATCCGGATGGTGCTGGTGCCGGCCATCATGCACCTGGCGGGGAAATGGAACTGGTGGCCGGGGGTGCGGCGCAAACCTAAGGTGGGGTAAGGCCGACGGGCCGACGAGCTGATTCCCGTCCCCCGTCCCCCGTTTCCCCCGTTCCCCGTTTGTCCGGGTGTCCGGTTGCCCCGGCCCCGGGGGCCCGCGCCCCCCGCGCCCCCGCGCCCCGCCCGCCCCGCCGCCCCGGGCCCCCCGCCCCCGGGGGCCCGGGGGGCGGGGGCCCCGGCCCCCGGCCCCCGGGAATCAGCTCGTCGGCCCGTCGGCCTTACCC
>JANRJZ010000113.1:0-9951 GCA_033763675.1 Gemmatimonadota bacterium | reverse complement strand
CCGGGCGGAGCGGGGGGACTTCCGGCTCGTGATCGGGAACCCCGCGAAGCCGCTCTGGGCGCGGGCCGTCCGGGTCCGGTGATGTCCAACCCGATGTCGCCGATCCCGGAGCGCCTCCAGGCCGCCCTCGCCGAGCGCTACACCATCGAGCGCGAGCTGGGCGCCGGCGGCATGGCCACGGTCTACCTGGCCCACGACCGCAAGCACGACCGCCAGGTGGCCATCAAGGTGCTCCGGCCGGAACTGGCGGCGGTGATCGGGGCCGAGCGGTTCCTCTCCGAGATCAAGACCACGGCCAACCTGCAGCACCCGCACATTCTGCCGCTCTTTGATTCCGGTGTGGCTGACACCTTCCTGTTCTATGTCATGCCGTTTGTCGAGGGCGAGTCGCTCCGCGACCGGCTTGCCCGCGAGAAGCAGCTCCCGATCGGCGACGCGGTGCGCATCGCCACCGAGGTGGCCGGCGCGCTCGACTACGCCCACCGCCACAACGTGATTCACCGGGACATCAAGCCGGAGAACATCCTGCTGCACGACGGCCGCGCCCTGGTGGCGGACTTCGGCATCGCGCTGGCCGCCAGCAAGGCCGGCGGCAGCCGGATGACCGAGACCGGCATGTCGCTCGGCACCCCGACCTACATGTCCCCCGAGCAGGCCATGGGGGAGCGCGAGATCACGGCGCGGAGCGATGTCTACGCGCTGGGCTGCGTGACCTACGAGATGCTGGTCGGCGATCCGCCGTTCCTCGGCGGCACCGCGCAGGCGATCGTGGCCAAGGTGATGACCGAGAAGCCCGCGCGCCCGTCGAGGGCTCGCGACACCGTTCCCGAGGCGGTCGAGGAGGCGGTGCTCACCGCGCTGGAGAAGCTGCCAGCCGACCGGTGGGGGAGCGCACGGGAGTTCGCCGAGGCGCTGGAAGGGGGGGCGGCGGGCCGGACGCGGAGCGGGACGCGTCGGGCCACCTCCGCCGTTCCGGCCGCCAGTCGCCTGGCACGGGCGGCGCCCTGGGTGCTCGCCATGCTCGGCGGCGCTGCCGCTCTCTTTGCCTGGACGCGGCGTCCGGCGGCGGACCCACCGGTGGTCCGGTTCACCATCCCCGCCGTGGCCAACGACCGCGTCAGCTCGCTGGGCTACAATCCCGTCACGGTTTCGCCCGACGGGCAGACGCTGGTGTACGTGGGCGCCGGCCCGGGCGCGCGCCTGCAGCTGGTCGCACGGCGGCTGGACGAGGTGACCACCCGGCCGCTGCCCGGGACCGAGGACGGCACTCATCCGTTCTTTTCGCCGGACGGAGGGTGGGTGGGGTTCATCCGCAGTAATCAGGTCTTCAAGATCGCGCTGGACGGGAGCGTGCCCCAGCTGGTCGCGCCGGCCCCGGGCACCTTCAATGGTGCCTCCTGGGCACTCGACGGCCGGATCATCGTCTCGGGCAATCGGGCGCTGTATGCCATCCCGGAGAACGGTGGCGCCGCCACCTTGCTGCCGGGGCCGGAGCGGATTCCCGGGGAGCAGTACCGGACCGCCCCGCTGCTGCTCGCGGATGGGCGTCACCTGGTGTATTCCAGCTGGGGCGCGGCCTCCACCGTTGACGTGCACATGGCGATCCTCACCCTTGCGACGGGCGAGACGAAACGACTCGAGCTGCAGGGCATCCATGCGCTCGGTATGGTGGACGGTGCCCTGGTGTATGCCACCGTCAGCGGGTTGCTGATGGCAGTCCGGGTGGATGTGGGGGCGGGGAAGGTCCTCGGCACCCCGGTACAGCTGGTCGACAACGTCACCAGCAACAGCAGCACCGGCCTGGCGCGCGCGGCGGTCTCGCCGGCGGGCACCCTCGTCTACCAGGGTGGGGCGGTGCTCTCGCGGGTGGTGATCGCCGGACCGGAGGGCATTACGCGACTGGGGCTGGAGGACTCCCGCGACTATACCTTTCCCCGACTCTCGCCCGACGGGAGGCGCCTTGCCATCGGGATCGGGGCCGCGGGTTCGCGTGACGTGTGGATCTATGCCCTCGGCGCGAGGACCCTGACGCGACTCACCAGCGGTACCCTCAACGAGCGCCCGGAGTGGAGTCCCGACGGGACGCGGGTGTTGTACCGCGCCGACCTGTCGGGACGCGCGGCCATCTGGTGGCGGCCGGTGGACCTCAGCGCCGAGGCGACGCCGGTCATCGCCGGACCGGATCTCGATGTGTTCGAGGCGCAGCTCGCCCCCGACGCACGGCGTGTGGTCTTCCAGCTCGACACCTCCGGGGCGGACGTCTACTACCGCGGTCTCACCGGGGACACCACGATGCATCCGGTGGCCAACAGCCCCGCCGCCATCGAGAACATGCCGCGGATCTCTCCAGATGGGCGCTGGATTGCGTTCGTGACCAACGAGTCGGGGCGGGACGAGGTCGTGGTGCAGCCGTTCCCGGGGCCGGGGGGCCGGGTGCAGGTCTCCGCCGACGGCGGCACCGAGCCGCTCTGGTCGCGGGATGGGACGCGGCTCTTCTACCGGGGGAGCGGGCACCTCATGGCGGCCAAGGTCGCGACCGGCGCCGGCTTCGCGATCGCGGCGCGGGACAGCGTGCTGGTGGACCGGTTCCTCTACGCCGCCAACCCGCACCCCAACTGGGATGTGCTGCCGGATGGGAAGCATTTCCTCTTCCTGCAGCCCACCGACGCGGGCGAGATGACCGTCACGGCCAACTGGCTCCCCGTCCTGCGTGCCCGCCTGGCGGCAGCGGGGTCGCGGTGACGCCCGAGCCGCTCGCCGCCGCCCTCGCCGACCGCTACCGTGTCGAGCGGGAGCTGGGGCAGGGGGGGATGGCCACCGTCTACCTGGCCCACGACCTCCGGCACGATCGCAAGGTCGCCATCAAGGTGCTCCGGCCGGAACTTGCCGCCATCATCGGAGCCGAGCGGTTCCTGCGCGAGATCAAGACCATCGCCACGCTGCAGCACCCCCACATCCTGGGCCTGATCGATTCCGGCGAGGTGCAGGGCACCGCCTACTATGTCATGCCGTTCGTCGAGGGGGAATCGCTCCGCGACCGGCTTGCCCGCGAGAAGCAGCTCCCGATCGGCGACGCGGTGCGGATCGCCTCCGAGGTGGCGGCGGCGCTCGACTACGCCCACCGGCACGGCGTGATCCACCGCGACATCAAGCCCGAGAACATCCTGCTGCACGATGGCTCGGCCCTGGTGGCGGACTTCGGCATCGCGCTCGCGGCCAGCAACGCCGGCAGCACCCGGATGACCGAGACCGGGATGAGCCTCGGCACGCCGCACTACATGAGCCCCGAGCAGGCCATGGGGGAGCGGGAGATCACGGCGCGCAGCGACGTGTACGCCCTCGGCTGCGTGCTGTACGAGATGCTCTCCGGCGACCCGCCGTTCACCGGATCTACCGCGCAGGCCATCGTGGCCCGGGTCATGACCGAGGCGCCCCGGCCGCTCGGCACCCAGCGGCGGACGGTGCCACCGCACGTCGAAGCGGCGGTGTTCACCGCCCTGGAGAAGCTGCCGGCGGATCGGTGGGCGTCGGCAAAGGAGTTTGCCGATTCGCTGGGTGGTGACGGCACGACGGCACGACGGCACGACGGCAGGGGCGTCGCGGGCCGAGCCGCCGAGCTGCCGAGCGGCCGAGCCGCCTCCATCCCCGCGAGGCTGGCGGTCCTCGCACCCTGGGTGCTGGTCGCGCTGCTCGCCGCGACCGCACTCTGGCTGGCCGGCCGCGGCGGGCCGGCCGATCCGCCGATGCGCTTCCCGGTGGACCTCGATTCGGCGCAGGGCGTCCCCTCCACGGCCCCCGTCCTGCTGACGCCGGACGGGCGAACGATCATCGTCCACGCGGTGGTCGGCCGCCGCAATGTGCTGCTGGCTCGGCCGCTTGACCGGATCGACGCGACGGTCATCCCCGGCAGCGAGGGAGCCAACCGCGCGTTTCTGTCGCCCGACGGGCGCTGGGTGGGGTTCTCCGCGGGGGGCAAGCTGCTGAAGCTTCCCATCGAGGGGGGCACCCCGGTGGCGCTGGCCGATGCGGGCTGGGGCGGCGGCACCTGGGCGCCCGACGGCACCATCATCTTCACCAAGAGCTACCAGACCGGACTCTGGCAGGTGGGCGCCGCCGGTGGCGACGCACGGGAACTGACCACGCCCGACTCCAGCACCGGCGAGCTGGCACACTGGTGGCCGCAACTTCTCCCCGATGGGCGCCACCTGGTCTTCACCGCCTACCGCGTACCGCTGGACCGGGCGACCATCGAGCTGCTCGACCTCAAGACGATGGCACGGCGGGTCCTGGTGCAGGGGGGCGTGATGGGGCGCTACGTGGCGAGCGGGCACCTGGTCTTTGCCCGCGATCGCTCGCTCCTGGCGGTGCCCTTCGACCTGGGGCGCCGGGAGGTGACTGGTCCGTCGGTGGTCGTCGTGGATGACGTGGCGATGAACTACTCCGACGGCTTCGCGGCGTACGATGTCTCATCCGGCGGGACGCTGGTGACCATGCCGAGCCAGGTGGCCGGGACGCGATTCCAGGTGGTGGAGGTGAGCCGCCGCGGGGTGGAGAGGGTGCTGCTCGGGACACCGGACCTGTACCAGAATCCACGGTTCTCCCCGGACGGCGCCCGGCTGTCGCTGGACCTCTCCCCTCCTCGGGGCGCCACCGATGTATGGGTGGTGGACCCCACCCGCGGCGGCCGTACCCGGGTCACCGCCGAGCCCTCGAGTGATTTCGGCGCCCTGTGGACGCCGGATGGACGCGACCTCATTTACATGAGCGAACGGCCACTGTTCGAGCTGTACCGCCGGTCGGCGGATGGCAGCCGTGCCTCGGAGCAGCTCGTCGGCGGAGGCCACGACCGGATTCTCGGCTCGATCTCCGCGGATGGTCGGCTCGCGGCCTTCGTGATGAGCGCCGGGACCGGCGAGTTGTGGACGGTGACGCTGCAGGGCGCGCCGGTGGAGCGTCGGTATCTCACCAACAGCTTCTACCTCGCCCACCCGGCGCTCTCGCCGGATGGGCGCTGGATGGCCTACGACTCCGACGAGTCCGGCCGGGTGGAGACCTACATTCAATCGTTCCCCGATCCGACCCTCACCCGCCGGCAGGTGTCCAGCGGCGGTGGCGGGCAACCCTTGTGGACCCGGGGTGGGCGCGAACTCGTCTTCCTTCGCGGCGACAGCATCATGGCGGCCGCGGTGGATCCGGGTTCCGGGTCTGTCGGCGCGCCCGCGCTCCTCTTCGCCGGCCCCTACGAGTCGGGCTCCACCTGGTCGGAGGCGCGGGACTACGATGTGACGCCGGACGGCGAGCGGTTCCTGCTCCTCAAGTGGCCGTCCGGCAACCAGCGGCGACAGGTGGTGGTCACCACCCACTGGTTCGAGGAGTTGCGGGCCCGGGTGAATGGACGGCCCTGATGCAGCGAACCTGGGCTACGGGCAGCGCGCACGATGACAAGCCGCTCGACTGGCTGTTCGACCTGCGTTACGGCAAGGGGATCGGGCATATCACCGAGGCGCTCCAGGCCGCGCTGGACAGCGGCTCGGTTGGTGCCTGCCAGACCGCGCTGCTGGCCGCGGAGTGCGTCGGCTGGCTCCGGGGGGCGCCGGCAGACCTGCATGACGATGCCCGGCGGTGGCTGAAGGAAACCCCGATGGCGGCCGACCAGGGCGTCGTGGACCTGACGATCCGGGTCGTTGACCGGATCACCAGCCAGTCGGCGCTCAAGGCGTGGTGGGAGGAGTTTCGGCCGGAACTGGCGCCGGCGTGGCTGGAGGGGGTCGCGGCACTCCGGCAGCGGGTGCTGTTCGCCCCGGCGCCGTAGCTGCGGCTCAGCCTTCCGCGGCTCGCAGCAGGGCATCCCGCAGCGACCGGAGCAGCGCGTCGGTGTAGGCCCACTCGGCTTCGCTGATGTCCACGGCCTGGTGCACCCGGCGCCGGGCCTCGATGAAGAGCGCCGTGCGGGTGCCGGTCACCGTCACCGGGGCCTTGCCGGTGCGCCGAAAGCGGCCCCGCGCCGCATTGCCGAACGCCAGGACCAGGCCGTTGTGCCCGAACGCTTCGTAGGCGTTGTAGGTGTAGGCCAGCCGAGCCACGGCGTGCTGGTCCCGGGTGCCGACGGGCACCCGGTCGGGGGTGAGTGACCGGTGCGCCACGAACTCCGGGTCATTCACCTCCCGCGGGCCCACCACGATGTCAATCACCGACTCAGCGGCGTGGGCGATCTCGTCGTCGTCATTGCCGACGAGGTGGGCGAGCTGGGCGAGATCGTCGAGGTTGGGCGGGGTCATCGCGTCAGGTAGAATGGCGAAGAGCCTCCGGTAGCGCCACATTATGCCACTTCCCACTCTCCCTTGGGATCCATGCCCCCTGTCCCACCCGGCTTGTCCATCGCATTACAGGACCGCTACCGCATCGAGCGCGAGCTCGGCCAGGGCGGCATGGCCACGGTCTACCTCGCCGAGGACCTCAAGCATCACCGGCGGGTGGCGCTCAAGGTGCTCCGGCCCGAGCTGGCCGCCATTCTCGGCGCCGAGCGCTTCCTGCACGAGATCCGGACCACTGCCAACCTGCAGCATCCGCACATCCTGCCGCTCCATGATTCCGGCCAGGTCGAGTCCACCGTCTTCTACGTGATGCCGTATGTGGACGGCGAGACCCTGCGAGACCGGCTGAGCCGCGAGAAGCAGCTGCCGGTCGAGGACGCGGTGCGGATCGCCAGCCAGGTGGCGGGGGCGCTCGACTACGCCCATCGGCAGGGGGTGATTCACCGCGACATCAAGCCCGAGAACATCCTGCTCCACGACGGCAGCGCGCTCGTGGCGGACTTCGGCATCGCCCTGGCCGCCAGCAGCACCGGCGGCGGCCGCATGACCGAAACCGGGATGAGCCTTGGCACCCCGCACTACATGTCCCCTGAGCAGGCGATGGGCGAGCGGGAGATCACCGGGCGGAGCGACGTCTATGCGCTCGGCGTGGTCACCTACGAGATGCTGACCGGCGACCCGCCCTTCACCGGCTCCTCGGCACAGGCGATCGTGGCGCGGGTGATGACGGAGGAGCCGCGCCCGCTCACGCTGCAGCGGAAGTCCATCCCGCCGCACGTCGAGGCGGCGGTGTTGACGGCCCTCGAGAAGCTGCCCGCCGATCGGTGGGCGTCCGCAAAGGAGTTTGCCGATGCGCTGGGTGGCGACGGCACGACGACACGCCGGCACGCCGGCAGGAGTGTCGCCGGCCGAGTCGCCGAGCCGCCAAGCCGCCGAGCCGTCCTCTATACGGCCCTGGCGCTCAGCACCGCGCTCGCGGCGTGGGGCTGGTGGCGTCCCGCGGGGCCGGCGGCCGAAGGCTCGGGGGTGATGGTCTCCGACATCATCCTCCCCGATTCGGCGCCGCTCGCCTTTATCGGCGCGGCGCCCCTCGCGATCGGGCGGACGGCACTCGCCCTCTCCCCGGACGGCACCACCCTGGCCTACGTGGCTGAGCGCGGCGGTGGCACCCAGCTCTACCTCAGGCCGATGGACCGGGACACCTTGCTCCCCGTGCCCGGGACCGTGGGGGCCTGCTGCCCCTTCTTCTCCCCCGACGGCAAGTGGCTCGCCTTCCATGCCCAGGACCGGCTCAGCAAAGTGCGCCCCGGCCTCGCCGGCGCCCCGATCCCGATCACGGCCGTCAACGGCTTCATGGGTGCCGATTGGGCCGACGATGGCTGGATCCTGGTGAGCGAGCAGCAGGGCCGGCGCGCCACCCGGGTCAACCCGGAGACCGGCGCCCGCGAGCCACTCCCCACCATGTACAGCCACGCGCGTGCCTTCCCCGGCGGTCGGGGGATCCTGGCGCGGGACCCGGCGACGCTCGCCCCGGCGATCTACGTATCCGGGGAGCGGCAGCCGCGGCTGCTGGCTGTGCCGGGGACGGATCTGCGCTACGCTCCGACGGGGCACCTCACCTATGCCCACCAGGGCGCGCTGTGGGTGGTGCCGTTCGATCTCTCCCGGCTCAGTGTGACCGGCGACCCGCTGGCTCTCCTGCCGCACGTCCGGAGCGAGGCCTCGGTGGGTTCCGCGCAGTACACCTTTGCCCGGAACGGCCTCCTGGCCTATGCCGCCGGGGGGGACGGAGCCCTGAGCCGGCTGGTGGTCCGCCACCGCTCGGGGGAGGTGGACACCCTGCCGTATGAGCCGGCGCTCTTCGGGTGCCTTTCGCTGTCGCCGGACGGCCGGAGCATCGTCACCCGCATCGCCGATCCGGTCACCGGCCAGCTCGATCTCTGGGTGTACGACCTGGCCGGCGGCACCCCGCTCCGCCTGACGACCTCCGGCGGGGCTTACTGCCCGAGCTGGTCACCCGATGGCCGGGTCACGCACGTGACCCGTTCCGGCGACGAGTCGAGGATCCTGAGCCAGGGCGCCACCGGGCGGGAGAGCCCGACCACGGTGGCCACCGTCGGGCTTGCGGTGGGCTCATCGGCGATCCGCTGGTCGCCGGACGGCAGGCGCGTGGCGGTGTACGCCATCCGGGACTCGAACAACGTGGATATCCTCGTGGTGCCGCTGGACAGCACCGGCATCGTGCACCCCGTGGCCGAGACCCCGGCCCTCGAATGGGGCGGTGTCTTCTCGCCCGACGGCCGCTGGATCGCGTACTCTTCCAGCGAATCGGGGGCGGACGAGATCTACGTCCAGCCCTGGCCCACGACGGGCCAGCGCTGGCGCCTCTCCCGGAACGGGGGCGAGGAGCCGCTCTGGACCCGGGGCGGCCGGGGCCTGGTGTACCGGAACGGCCAGGAATGGTGGACCGTGACCGTGACCCCGGGGGCAGCGTTCACGGCGAGCGAGCCGGAACGGATCGCGCGGGGACCCTATCTCAATATTCCGGGCTACGAGTATGCCGTGTCGGCTGACGGGGAGCGGCTCTACCTGCTCGCCCCGCTCACCGCGCGGGCCTCGACCACGCGCATCACGCTCATCAGCGGCTGGTTCACGCTGCTCAGGGACCTGTCGCGCCGGGCTAGCCAATGAGTTGCAGGGAGATGGCGTGAGCCAGGTGCCCGAACGTCTCGCCGCCGCCCTGGCCGAGCGCTACCGCATCGAGCGCCAGCTGGGCCAGGGCGGCATGGCCACGGTCTACCTCGCCCAGGACCTCAAGCACGACCGCAAGGTCGCCATCAAGGTCCTGCGGCCCGAACTCGCCGCGGTCATCGGGGCCGAGCGGTTCCTGTCGGAGATCAAGACCACGGCCAATCTGCAGCATCCGCACATTCTGCCGCTCTTCGATTCGGGGGCGGCGGATTCCTTCCTCTGCTCTGTGCTGCCCTTCATCGAGGGCGAATCGCTCCGCGACCGGCTCAGCCGGGAGAAGCAGCTCCCGATCGCCGATGCGGTGCGCATCGCCACCGAGGTGGCCGGCGCCCTCGACTACGCCCACCGCCACAACGTCATCCACCGCGACATCAAGCCGGAGAACATCCTGCTGCACGACGGCCGGGCGCTGGTCGCCGACTTCGGCATCGCGCTGGCGGCGAGCAAGGCCGGTGGCAGCCGGATGACCGAGACCGGCATGTCGCTCGGCACCCCGACCTACATGTCCCCCGAGCAGGCCCTGGGGGAACGGGAGATCACCGCCCGGTCGGACGTGTACGCGCTGGGCTGCATGACCTACGAGATGCTGGTCGGGGACCCGCCCTTCCTTGGGGGCACCGCGCAGGCCATCGTGGCGAAGGTGATGACCGAGAAGCCCGCGGCCCCATCGCGCATCCGGGATACCATCCCGCCGGCGGTGGAGGACGCGGTGCTGACGGCGCTCGAAAAGCTGCCCGCCGATCGCTTCGCGACGGCGGCGGAGTTTGCGGCCGCGATCGCCGGCGGGGCGACGGCGCGGGCCGCCACCCGCGCCACGCGCAGCGCGCCGGCGCCCGCCGGCGCCTGGCGGCGGATCAGCCTCCTGCTCGGCGCCGTCGCGGTGGGG
>JANRJZ010000112.1:0-47132 GCA_033763675.1 Gemmatimonadota bacterium | reverse complement strand
CCGGTCCCCCACCCACCAGCCGGATCCGACATGGACAGTCGTTCGCTCGAGTTCCTCAAGACCCTGCTCGACACCCCGGGCCCCTCCTCCTATGAGACCCTGCCGGCGCGGGTCTGGCGCGCCCAGGCGGGCGGCTTCGCGGCCGAGGTCACCGCGGACGTGAACGGCAACTCGTTCGCCACGCTCAACCCCGCCGCCGCGCCGCGCGTCATGCTGGCCGGCCATATCGACGAGATCGGGGTCATGGTCACCTACGTGGACGACGACGGCTATCTCAGCTTCGATACCATCGGCGGCTGGGACCACCAGGTCTTCGTGGGCCAGCGGGTGCAGCTCCTGAGCCACGGCGGGACGGTGAGCGGCGTCATCGGCAAGAAGGCGATCCACCTGATGGAGAAGGAAGACCGGGACAAGGTCTCGAAGGCCAGCGACCTCTGGATCGATATCGGCGCGGCCAACCGGGCGGAGGCCGCGGCCCGGGTGCGCATCGGCGACCCGGGCGTCCTCGCCTCCGCGGTGCTCGAGTTCCCCAACGGCCGGCTGGTCAGCCGGTCCCTGGACAACCGGGTCGGCGCCTTCGTGGTGCTCGAGGCCCTGCGCCTGCTGGCCCAGGACCCGCCGACGGCACGGGTCACCGCGGCCGCCACCACCCGGGAGGAGATCAGCACCACCGGGGGCGGGGCGCGCCCCGGCGCCACCGGCCTCGCCGCCGACGTGGCCATCGTGGTGGACGTCACCCATGCCACCGACTATCCCGGACTCGAGAAACGGAAGCACGGTGACTATCGGCTGGGGAGCGGACCCGCCCTGACCCGGGGCGCGGCCATCAATCCGGTGGTGTTCGACCTGCTGGTGGCCACGGCGGAGGCGGAGCAGATTCCCTACACCATCGAGGCGGCACCACGGGATACCAGCACCGACGCCGACAACGTCTTCACCGCGCTCAAGGGCGTCGCAACGGCGCTGGTGTCCGTGCCGCTTCGCTATATGCACAGCCCGAACGAGATGGTGGCGCTGGAGGACCTGGACCGGACGGCGCGACTGCTGGCGGGGTTTGCCCGGCGGGTGACGCCGCAGGCGGATTTCGTGCCGCAGTAGGCTTACTGCCAGAGGGTCTGGAGTGCCTTCTCCACCGAGGCGCGCACCTCGCGGTCCTCGTCCTCCAGCATGTCCTTGAGCGCGTTGGCGGCCGACGGCCCCGCAACATGCAGTCCGGCGACCGCCGCCAGCCGCACGCTCTGCGGTTTCCGCCGGAACAGCCGGCCTCCGGGTTCGGCGGCCTTGCGCAACGCCTGGATCGCATCGGTGGAGGCAATCCTCCCGAGCGCGAGGTACATCTCCCGCTGCACGTCGGCCTTCGCCTCCCCCTCCGCGGCGACCGCCAGGGTCATCGCCAGGCTGCGATTGCGCCGCCCATCGAGGTCCTTGGCCGCTTGCAGCCGCACGCCGGGCGCAGGGTCCCGCAGCGCCCGCCGCAGCGGCTCCACCGCCCCGGGCCCCCCGATCCGTCCCAGCGCCCCAGCCACCGCGCGCCGCACCCGCTCATCATCGTGCGCCACCTGCTTGGCCAGCCCGTGCACCGCGCTCTCCAGCCGGAGCTCCCCGCACAAGTCGGCGACGTTCCGGACCACGAACCATTGATCGTGGCTGAGCATGTGGACCAGGAGCTCGCCCCCCTCGCTCATCTCCTTGAGGGCGTTGAAATAGGCGCGCCGCTGCCCCACCTCCTCGGCGTTCACCAGCGCGTTGAGCAGGACCTCGGTGCCGTCCACCCCCATCCGGCGAAGGACGGCGATGGCCTCCGTCTTCATGTCTCCCTGGGCGGTGAGCCGCACCAGCTGCTCCAGGGCCGAGCGGGGCAGCATCCGGCGGAGGGCGATCCCGTACCCCCGTCCCTCTCCGTCGGAGCGCTGCTCCCGGGTCTCGAGGCTCACCAGCCCGTACGCCGCCTTGAGCAGTTCCCGCCACTCCTTCTGTCGCCAGGCGTACTCGCCGGTGGCGATGAGCTGGTTGAGCAGGTCGTTGCGCGAGGTCTGGCTGTCGGCCTGCGACAGGCGGTTCACCAGCTCATCCGTGGGGCTGATGGCGTGGGTCTGCAGGGTGGCGAAGTGCATCATCCCCACCTTGGCCTCGGTCAGCGCGTCGGGCCCGATGGCGCTGATGTGCCCCTCGTCATCCACTCTGGCGGAGGTCCGCCCCGACGGTTCCGTTCCGGGTTTCCGGTCCACCGGGAGGCGCAGCGCCTCCGGCAACGGGAGCACCGGGATGACCCCGCAGCCAGCCGAATCCAGCCGGGCGCTCAGGTGATCAAAGGAGCCGTAGGTCCCCTTGGGGGCGGCCAGCATCCGCACCAGGGAAAGAAGGGTGGAGGTCATGAGGCCGGAGGGGAGCCGGACCTCGCCCACCCCGTGGGCCCGGAGCTGCTCCTGTAGCGCCGCCACCTCACCCCGCCCCACCGGCACCTCCACCTGATCCCACTTGAACCCGCCCTCCGTCACCTTGAGGGAGTGGTCCCCGTGTGGAAGGTTCGCGACGAAACGCCGGAATGCCTGCTTCTGCTCCTGCTTGCGGTCCGGCTGGTCCCGGAGCAGGAGGAGCACGTTCGCCAAGTCGGAGAGGATGCCGGCAGGAGTGGTCATTGGGTAGTTGTTCCCGGTCGCAACTTAAGCCCTAGACTCAAGTGCTGCAATGGCTTAGGCATTTCAAACTGGTCCCAGTGCGATCCGCCTTCATCCGGTCCGGGTGCATCGCTAGCTTTGTGCCCATGCTGACCTGCCTTCGAGTCGCCCCCCTCCTCGTCCTGGGGGCCGTGTGCCTGTCCGTTCCCGCCGCCGCCCAGTCGACGGCGGACGCCGTCGCCCTCCTGAATGACGTCCGGTACCTGTCGGACGATCGGCTTGGTGGCCGTCTGATTGGAACGAGCGGAGCCGACAGCGCCGCCGAGTACCTGGCCCGTCGCTTCCGGCAGGCGGGGCTCCGACCCTCCCCATCCGGCTGGTTCCAGCCGTTCACCGTGGCCCCCGACGCGCCCGCTGCGGCGCACACAGGCATCGGCGGCGCGGTGGGGAAGAATGTGATCGGGGTGCTCCCTGGACGGGATCCGTCGCTCCGCAATGAGATCGTCGTGGTCGGCGCCCACTACGACCACCTGGGTCCGGGCAACTTCGGCGCGCTGGACCCCGACAGCGCGGGCCGCATCCACAACGGCGCGGACGACAATGCCTCCGGCGCGAGTGCCCTGATTCACATTGCGCGCAAACTCGCCTCGGCGCCACCGGCGCGGACCGTGGTGTTCCTGGCGTTCAGCGGGGAGGAGGAGGGGCTGCTCGGCTCCGACTACTACGTGAAGAACCCGGGCTTCTCCCTGGCCCGCACCTACGCGATGGTCAACATGGACATGGTAGGCCGGTTGCGGGACAACCGCCTGCTGGTGTACGGCACCGCGACGGCCCAGGAATTCCCCGCCCTGCTCGACTCCCTCAACACCCACGCCCGCTTCGACCTGCGCGGGTCCGGGGATGGCTGGGGCCGGAGCGACCAGTCGTCGTTCTACGGCGCCGGCAAGCCCGTGCTCCACCTCTTCACCGATCTGCACGAGGACTATCACCGCACCACCGACGATTGGGAGAAGATCAACCCCGACGGCCTCGCCCAGGTGGCGGACTTCACCACCGAGATCGTCCGCACCCTAGCCGATCGCCGCGCGCCGCTCACATTCGTCAACGTGCCGCCCCCCCAGGCCGCCGCCCCCGGGCCCGGCTACGGCGCCTATCTCGGCACCGTTCCCGACATGTCGGAGAATCCCGGTGGCGTGCGGCTGACCGGCGTCCGCGCCGGGAGTCCGGCAGAAAAGGCCGGGCTCCGCGGCAACGACATCATCATCCGACTGGGCGAGACGGTCGTCTCCGACCTGCAGGCGCTCACCAGCGCCCTCAGGCAGCACAAGCCAGGCGACGTCGTCGAGCTGCGCTTCCTGCGCGATGGCGCGGAGCAGCGGGTCAGCGTCACCCTCGGCACCCGAGGCGGCTGATGACCGTCGTGCTGGACCCGCAGCCCATCATCGCCGGGCTGCGGGGGCTCTTCTGCCGGGACGCCGGACGGCAGGCGCTGCTGCAGTACGCCGCCGACCGGATCCGCGCCGCCGGGGTACCCTACACCTCCGTGTACCTCTACATGCTCCACGGCGAGGAACTGCTGCTGGAGGCCTGGAGCGGTCGGGAGACGGAGCACACCCGCATCCCGGTGGGCAAGGGCGTCTGCGGCACCGCCGTGGCCACCGGCACCGACCAGAACGTCGGGGACGTCCGCGCCATCGGGAATTACATCGCCTGCAACACTTTCACCCGATCCGAACTGGTCGTGCTCATCCGGCGCGGCAAGACCATCCTGGGCCAGATCGACGTGGATAGCGACGTGCCCGATCCCTTCACCCCCGCCGAGGAAGCCGCGGTCCGGGCCGTCGCCGACGGCCTGGCGGTCCTGCTGTGAGCGCGCCCGTCGCCGCCGGGACGATCCGCGAGGTGAACGGCGTCGCCCTGTTCGAGCGCCGGGTTGGCAGCGGACCACCGGTCGTGGTGCTGCACGGCGGGCCGGGGGCCCACCACGACTACCTGCTTCCGGGCTTCGACACCCTGGCAGCGGGCCGGGAGCTGATCTACTACGACCAGCGGGGCGGCGGCCGGTCGCCGGTGGGTCGGGAGATCCCGGTGGGATGGCGCGAGCATGTCGCCGATCTCGAGGCGCTCCGCGTGGTGTGGGGGCTCGAGCGGCTCACCCTGGCCGGCTACTCCTGGGGGGGCCTGCTCGCCATGCTGTACGCCGTGGAGCACCCGGCACGGGTGGGGCGGCTGGCGCTGGTCTCCCCGGCGCCGGTATCGCGCGCGGCGCGGGACGAATTCGAACGCCGCTTCCAGGCACGCACCCTGGCGCCGGACCTGCAGGAGGCCCGGCGGCGCCTGCGGGAGAGTGGCCTGCGCGAACGGGATCCGGACGCCCACGCGGCCCGGATGTTCGAGCTGGCGGTCGCGGGCTATTTCCACGACCCGGCGCGCGCGGTCGCGCTGACCCCCTTCCGCGTGACCGAACGGACCCGTGCGGAGGTGTGGGCGTCGCTGGCGGACTTCGACCTGCGGCCGGCGCTCCGCGCCCTGGGCATTCCGGCGCTGGTCCTCCATGGCGCAGAGGACCCCATCCCGCTGGAGAGCGCCCGGGAGACCGCGGCGGCCCTCCGGGCCGAGCTCCGGGTCATCCCCGCCTGCGGCCACGTGCCGTACGTGGAGGCCCCGGCCGCCTTCCAGGCGGCATTGGACGCCTTCCTGCCTCGGTCATAGTTTACCCCCCTCATGCGCCGCACCCCCTACGACCTCGCCTTCGGCATCGACGCCGAGCCGCGCTTCGGGCAGATCCGTGATTCCCTGGCCCGCACGGGCCGCGACCCGGGCGATGCGGACGCGTTCGTGCTCGACGCCGAGGTCGTGACCTACCTCCGCGAGCTGGTGCCGGAGGAGGGGATTGGCGAGGGTGTGGCCGAACACCTGGCCCTGCTGCATCACGCCTTCCTGTACTGGCTGGCGGGTGGCTGGCTGATCCGGCCCTCCCCGGATCGCGTCCGCGCGCTCCTCGGCGGCGCCGCGGGCACGGCCGGCGCAGAGCCGCCCGCCTGCTACTACGTGCAACTTCCCGAGCGACTGGTCTGGGCGGAACTCGCCGCCGGGGAGCCGCATCAGCCGCTGGACGGGCTCTTCGTGCGGCCCTGGCCGGCGGGCGGGCTGTTCGTGCTCGCGGTCTTCGGGCTCCATCCGGGGAGCGACGGCTTCAGCGTGGTCTCCGTCGACGGCTATCCGCCGGAGGCACCCGTGCGCCAGGATGGCGGCGCGTGGTTCGCCCCGATCCTCGACGGGGGCGCGCAGGCCGGCCTGCACTCGATTACCAGCGAGGAAGAGCTGTTGCTGCTTGCCGCCCGGACCCTTCCCGTCGCGGGCGGGGCCGTCGCGTGCGCCGGCGGCACCCGGCGCCCGCACACCCCGGTGGAGGTCGGCGCCGCATGACGTCCCCGGACGGCAAGGGAGTCGCGCAGGTTCTCGAGCAGATCGCCGCGTTCCTCGAGCTGCAGGGGGAGAATCCATTCCGGGTGCGTGCCTTCCGGAGCGCGGCCAAGGCGGTGGGCGCGTTGAGCGGCGGCGTCGCCGACGCGATCGCCGACGGCTCGCTCGCGGCCACCAAGGGCGTCGGCCCGGCCACGCTTGCGATCGTCCAGGAGGTGGTGCACACCGGCCGCTCCTCGCTCCTGGAGGAACTCCGCGAGCAGGTGCCCGTGGGGCTGGTGGAGATGCTGCAGATTTCGGGGCTGGGCGTCGCCAAGATCCGGCAGATCCACGAGACCCTGAACATCGATTCGCTCCCGGAGCTGGAGGCCGCGGCGCGCGACGGCCGCCTGGCCCGGCTTCCCCGGTTCGGGCAGAAGACTGCGGAGAACATCCTGAAGGGCATCGCCTTCCTCAGGCAGTCGAGCGGCCTCCGGCTGGCGCACCATGCCGCCGACGAGGCCGAGGCGCTGCGCGCGGCGCTGGCCGCGCTGCCGGGCGTCCAGGCTGCGGTGGTCGCGGGAGATGTCCGGCGCCGGATGGAAGTGGTCCGGGAACTCGTGGTGGTGCTGGTGGCCGAGGTGGGACCGGAGGAGATCTTCCGCCGGATCGGGCAGCTGCCCGGCGTCCACGAATTCTCCGGTCAGGACGAGCGCCGGGTAACGCTCAAGGTGAGTGGCGGCGCCGAGGCCCAGGTCATTGTCACCACGCCACGCAACGTTGGCGGGGTGCTGGCCCAGGCCACGGGCAGCGACGCCCACCTCGCCGCGCTCGCGGCCCATGCCCGCTCCCGAGGCTTCACCCTCGACGGCGCCGCTCTCTGGCAGGGGAGCAGCTTCGTCCCTACCACCGACGAGACGTCCTTCTATGGCGCCCTGGGCCTGCCCCCGATCCCCCCCGAACTGCGGGAAGGGCGGGGGGAGATCGAGGCCGCGGCTGGGGGCACGCTGCCCCGGCTGGTGGAGCGGGCGGACCTCAGGGGTTTCCTCCACTGTCACACCCGGGCCTCCGACGGCACCAACACCGTCGAGGAGCTGGCGCGCGCCTGCCGGGCCGAGGGCTACGACTGGGTCGGCATCACCGACCACAGCCAGGCCGCGGCCTACGCCGGCGGCCTCTCGCCGGACGACCTGCTGCGTCAGATGGACGAGATCGACGCGGTGAACGCCGGGGGACTCGGCATCCGGATCCTCAAGGGCATCGAGGCGGACATTCTGGGGGACGGCCGGCTGGACTACGAGGATGCCCTGCTGGCGCGGCTGGATTTCGTCATCGGCTCCATTCACAGCCGCTTCGGGCTGAGCCGCGAGGAGATGACCGCCCGGATGCTTGGGGCGATGGACAATCCGCACCTGGCCATCATCGGGCACCCGACGGGCCGGCTGCTGCTGTCCCGGGATCCCTACGCCATCGATATGGATGCCGTGATCGCGAAGGCGGCGGCCACCGGCGTCGCGATCGAGATCAATGCCGATCCGCACCGGCTCGATCTCGACTGGCGGCTGCTCCGCCAGGCCCGGGCCGCCGGGCTCCGGATCTCGATCGGCGCCGACGCGCACAACCTCGCCGGCATTCGCAACGTGGATTACGGGGTGGCCATCGCCCGGAAGGGCTGGCTCACCCGCGAGGATCTGCTCAACACCCTGCCGGTCGAAGGGTTCCTGGCCCACGTCGCGGCACGACGCGGAACCCGGTGACCCGCCGCCCACCGAACCGCGGCCCTCGTGGTCGCCCGGGGACCGGCAGACGCAGCGCGAGGCCGGCCCGGCCCAAGCCGCCGAAGCTCCCGCCCGCCACCGCCCGCGCCCCGGAGATCCTGGAACGGCTCAAGCGGGCCTATCCCGACGCCCACTGCGCCCTGCACCATGCCGACGCCTACCAATTGCTGGTCGCCACGATCCTGAGCGCCCAGTGCACCGACGCCCGGGTGAACCTGGTGACGCCGGCGCTGTTCGCGGCGTATCCCCAACCCGCCGCGCTGGCCCGGGCCCGGCAGCCGGACGTCGAGCGGCTGGTCCAGTCCACCGGCTTCTTCCGCAACAAGGCCAGGAACCTGATCGCCATGGCCCAAGCGGTCACGGCCGACCACGGCGGCGAGATCCCCCGCACCATGGCGGAACTGCACGCCCTGCCGGGCGTGGGCCGAAAGACCGCGAATGTGGTGCTGGGAAACGCCTTCGGCATCAGCGAGGGAGTCACGGTGGACACCCACGTGTCCCGGCTTGCGGGCCTGCTCCGCCTCACCCGGCACACCGACCCGGTGAAGATCGAGCAGGACCTCATGCAGCTGGTCCCACGGGCGGATTGGACCGTGGTGTCCCACCTGCTGATCCTCCACGGCCGCGCGGTGTGCATCGCCCGGCGGCCGCGGTGCGGGGACTGCGTCCTTCGCGACCTCTGTCCGTCGAGCCAGGCGTAGCCCGGCCGGGGGAGTCGTCAGGGCTTAGTCAGGCAGGTCCGCGAGGTAGGATTCTTCACGCACCGCCCGGAAGCCGCGCTTGAGGTAGTTGGGCAGCGCCCCCGGATGATCCAGCGTGCAGGTATGCAGCCACACCCGGTTGGCACCCCGCCGCCATCCCTCCTCCACCGCGCGGGTCAGCAGGTACTTGCCGAGCCCCCGCCCCTGGTACTCCGGCAGCACGCCGAAGTAGCAGATTTCCACCGAACCGTCGTCGTGTCCCCGAAGCTCGAAGTACGCCGCGGGAGCGCCCCGTACCGAGAGCAGCCAGATCGTGCTCGGGCCGGCGAGCCAGTCCCGGAACTGCGCCTCGGTCCACGGCAGGCGGTCCCGCCAGTGATACTGCCGCCCCACTTCCGCGTAGAGATAGCGGTAAAAGTGCCAGGGACAGTCGTGGACCTCATCCAGGCGGACGCCCGGGCCTGCCGTCCCTTCGGCCACGAGCTGGGCAGGGGAGGTCATCTCCAGATAGGTCCGCCGCACGCTGATGGTCGCCATGTCCATAGGATAGGCCCCGCCCCGCCGCCCGCGTAAGGGTCCCCCATCCCCACCCCGGCTGGCCCATGGGCCCCCGCCGTGCAAGTGTGGACCCCCGGCGCATCCCCCGGCCGTCACCTGAAGCCAATGAGGGATCCATGCGTCACCTGCTCCTGAGCGCCTGCGCGCTCGCGCTCGCGTCCACCCCGGCGACCGCCCAGGGCTGGATCGACATCGAACGTCCCCGTGTCACCGTGCGCACCCCCGCCGCCGTCATCCGGGTGGGTTCCGAGGTCCGTACCATCATCGAAGGCCGGGTCGCCCGGGTGGAAGTGGAGGAACGCTTCCAGAATCAGGGTGGCGCCATCGCCGAGGGCAGCTACCTCTATCCGCTGCCCGGCGAGGCGGTGTTCCAGAACTTCTCCCTCTGGATGGGAGACCTGGAGCTCAAGGGCGAGATGCTCAATGCCGAGCAGGCTCGCGGGATCTACGAGGAGATCGTGCGGCGCCAGAAGGACCCGGCGTTGCTCACTCTTGCCGGCCACGGCCTGGTCCGGGCCCAGGTGTTTCCGATCCAGCCGGGCGAGACCCGAAAGGTGGTGTTGCGCTACACCCAGCTCCTCGACCGGGCAGGTGACGCCCTGCGGGTCCGCTACGCCCTGGGCACCCGGGGCGGCGAGGCCGGCAGCTGGCGACTCTCGGCGGCGGATGAAGACGCCTACGGCGCCCCCTACTCCCCGACGCACCCCTTGACCGTCCGGCGCGACGGCGGCCGCCTGGAACTTCAGGTGGATCCACGCACCGGCGGCGACATCGAAATCCTGCTGCCGCTCCGTCGCGGCCTGATCGGCACCAGCGTGCTGGCGCACGCCCCCGGAGGCGAGGACGGCTACGCCATGCTGTTGCTCTCCCCGGCAGAGTCCGAGGCCGGCCCGGTGGTGCCCCGGGACGTGGCCTTCGTGGTGGATGTCTCCGGCTCCATGTCCGGCACCAAGCTTGAACAGGCCAAGGCGGCGATCCGGCAGGCGCTCGGCACCCTGCACCGCGGCGACCGGTTCCGGCTCGTGGCGTTCAGCTCCGGCATCACCCACTTCCGCGACGGCTGGGCCCCCGCCACTCCCGAGGTGCTTCGGGAAGCGGCCGCATTCGTAGACCGCCTCAATGCCGATGGCGGCACCAACATCGCCGGCGCCCTCGAGGCCGTGCTCGGCACCGCGGTGCCGGAGGGACGGCTGCCGCTGGTCCTCTTCATGACCGACGGCATTCCCTCGGTCGGGGAGTCCCAGCCCGATCGCATCGCGGCCATGGCGGCCGGCCGGATCGGGCGGGCCCGGGTGTTCACCGTGGGCGTGGGTCACGACGTCAACACCTACCTGCTCGACCGCCTGGCCAGGGAAGGCCGCGGCACCGCCGAGTACGTGGCGCCCGAGGGTGACGTCGAGGTGGCGATGGGCAGCCTGATGGGCAAGCTGCGGCGTCCCGCGCTGGTGAACCTGCGCCTGGTCGAGAGCCCGGTCACCTTCCGTGATCTTTCGCCGGCCCAGTTGCCCGATCTCTTCTACGGGGAGGAGCTGGTGCTCTTCGGCCGGTACCACGGGCAGGGCCGCGGAGTGGTGGTGTTCGAGGGGGAGCGGAATGGCCGGCGCGAACGCTTCACCGCGCAGGCGGTCTTCCCGGCCACCGAGGACCGGAACGGCTTCATCGCCCGGCTGTGGGCCGCCCGCCGCATCGGCGATCTCAACCGGCAGCTGCGGCTCGAGGGCACTAGCGAGGCGCTGATCGGCGAGATCCGCCAGCTCGGCCTGCGCCACGGCATTCTCACCGAGTACACCTCGTACCTGGTGCAGGAACCCGGTGTCGTCGCGACCCGGCAGAATGGCCAGGGGCCGCTCGGCGCCGGCAACGCCATGCCCGCGACGGCACCCTCCGCGCAGACCGGGCTGCGGGCCTTCGAGGCGGCCAAGGCGAGTGGCGAACTCTCCCGCGCCACCACGCTCGCGGCCGCGGACCAGGCGGCGGACGCGCGACTGGAACGACTCTCCGGATCGAGCCGCGATGTGCGGCGCGCGGGAGGCCGGGTGTTCAACCTGGTACAGGGTGTCTGGACGGATGTCGGCCACAGCGATAGCCTCCGGGTGCTTAGCGTCGCTCCGTACAGCGCGGCGTACTTCGCCGTGACCCGGGCACTCCCGGAGCTGGCGGGCAGTCTCGGCGTGGGAGATGAGCTGGTGATCGCCGGGCGCAGGGCCAGCCTCCGCATCGGCGGCGGCGGGAAGGCGACGTTGAGCGAGGCCGAAGTGCGGGCCTTCGTGCGGGATTTCCGCGGATAACCGATGACTCACGTACCGATCGAAGAGCTGTTCGCCCAGTTCCACCAGCCGCTTGTGCGGATGCTCTACCGCCGCACGGGCGACCAGGACCGGGCCGAGGACCTGGCGGCGGAGGTGTTCGCCCGCGCGCTCGCCGCCCCGCCGGACAACCCCCGGCCCTGGCTGTTCGCGGTAGCGCTCAACCTGGTGCGCGACGACGGCCGGCGGGCGGTACGGCAGGGCCGCCGGCTCCAGCTGCTCAAGGGGGAGAGCGCCAGCAGCGCCGGACCACCCGACGAGGACTTCGAGCGGGACGAGAAGACCAGGGCCGTGCAGGCCGCCCTCACCGAACTGCGGGACCTCGACCGCGAGGTGCTGCTGCTCAAGGCCGAGGGCTTCGACTACGACGAAATCGCGGCCGCCACCGGGCTCGCCAGGGGCGCGATCGGAACCACGATCTGCCGGGCGCGGAAGCGCCTGGTGGAGGCCTACCGCGCGCAGGGGAAGGACCGCCATGTCGCATCTTGATGAAGGACAGCTGACCAGCCTGCTGGATGGGGAGCTCACCGCCACCGCCCGCCGGGAGGCCGAGGCGCACCTCGCCGCCTGCGCCGACTGCCGCGGCCTGTACCACGAGATCCGGGCCTTTTCCGTGGAGGCAGACGCGCTGGTTACGGGCATCGAGCTGCCGCGGAAACCAGCGCCGCTTCCGGCCCCGCGTGCGGGGGCAGAGCGCCCGGGGGCCGGCGCCCCGGCAGCCCGACGCCCCCTGCCGTGGCGCACCCTTGGGTGGGCCGCCACGCTGGTAGTCGCGCTGGGCCTGGGCTACCTGGTGCGCGGCATGGATCCGCCGGCAATCCCGACGGACCTCGCCACCAGCAAGGACCCAGTCGGTGTCGCACCCGCTATCGGTGAGTCGGGCACGGCGGCCACGCGTGGGCTGAGTGCCCCGGTGGCGCTCCCAGCGGCCCCGGCGGCAGGTGTTCCGGCGGAGCTTGCCCGTCAGAACGCCGCGGAGGCGGAGCCGCGCCGCGACGCGGTGCGGCCCCCGGAGGAGCCCGTAGCTGCCCGCGAAGAGACCGCCGACATGCGGGCCCGGTTGCCTGCCCCTGCCCCCGCCCCGGCGGCGCCGACCACGGAGGCTCCCCGCCCGGCCGGGTTGGCGGCGGCTGATCAGCCTCCAAGCTCGGCCAAATCGGTCAACCGATTGACCGATATGGGGTTCCAGACGGTCACCATGGAGGTGGCCGTGAGAATCCTTGGCGGGAGCATCCGTCTGTTGGATGGCCTCAAGCCAGTCCGGGTGCTCACCGGACAGGGGTCACTCGTCCCGGGAGCGGAACCGGGCACCCCCGTAGTACGGGTGGTTTATGAAGATCCGCCGGGCCGTGAGCTGTGGCTCGACCAGCAGAGGGAGCAGATGGAGGAAAGGTCGGCAGGGAGGGTGGGGGCGGCGACGCTGCTTCCAGGTGACACCGTCCTGACGGTCCCGGCCCAGGGTATGCAGAGTGTACGGTGGCTGGATCAACACGGCTTCCGACTTGCGCTTACGGGTTTCTTGCCCACCGATTCGTTGCGGGGATTGCTGCAGCGCGTCCGGTAACCTGCATCGGCTGGACCTGGAAGGTAGATTGTTCGGCATGTTCCACTTGAACGACCGGCTGCTCGAGAAGCTGATTGACGGGAGCGCCAGCGGCGGCGAGGTGGCGCGGATCAAGCGCCACGCCGAGTCCTGTCGCGCCTGTGCCCGGCGGCTGGAGGAGTGGCGCGACAACTACCGGGAAGTGGATGAGCACTTCCCCGACCTCGCGCACGAGGCCGGCGCGGCAGCGACCGTGACGCCCGGGGGGCTCGTCCTGCTTCCCACCGATGACGTCCAGGAGCGCACCTGGGCCCCGGACATCACGACCCTCCTCTGGGTCGCGGCGGTGATCCTGGCGCTGGTGGTGGGCTACGGCGCGAGCCGCCTCCGCCAGCCCAATGAGGGTATGGCCGTCGCGTCGCGGGAAGCGCGTGCTACCCCGCCTGCCCCGCAGCGGCGTGACGGGATCGCGGCCGGCGCGACGACCGCGCCGGTGCCGGCCCCCGTCCCCTCGGCGGCACCGCCTCCGGTCTCTGACGCGCCGGCGACGCGCAATCCCAGCGCCGGCAAGACCCCTCCCCCGGCGGGGACCCGCGCGGTGCCGAGCGGTTCTCCGCGGCCGAGCACCCCGGCCGCCGACCCGGTGACCACCTCGAACCCCGCAGCCACCTCCGCCGCTGCCATTCCGGTGTCCCCTCGGTTCCGCGCGGTCGGAACCGGAGAGGCGAGTCTCCGGCTGGGTGGGCGCCTGCGCCTGCTCAGCGGACTCGAGCCGGATCATGTGGAGATCGGGCCGGCCTCCGCCGTGCCCGGGGCCCAGCGGGGACTCGACGTCGTCCGTGTGGTGTACCGGGCACCCGACGGGGGGCGCATCCTGCTGGATCAGCAACTGATCCCCGCCGACTCCTCCGGCTTCCGGCCCATTGACGACCCGGCCCTCGAGAATGGGGAGACCGCCTACGGCACGTCGTCTACCGGCGTGAGCGTCGCAACCTGGCTCGACGAAGAGGGGTACCGCATCTCGGTGGTGGTCCAGGCCCCGGTGGACTCCCTCAAGCGCCTGGTGCAACGGGTCCAGTAATCCCCCGCTGGTGATCCACGCCGCATTGTGACTCCGGTTACGGCGGCGCTCCTCCCGCCTCGGCACCGTGGTACCCTCTCCTCTCCCGAGGTCTGGCATGCGCACCCGTGTCCATCGGGCCGCTCTCCTGTTGCTGCTGCTCCTTCCCGCCGCCGCCCACGCCCAGGGCGATATCCGGCTCGGCCTCGGTGGCGGAGTGACCGTCCCCCTCCGCAGCTATGGCGATGTCGTTGACCGCGGCTGGATGGGCAATGCCAGCCTGTCGTTCTTTCCGGCGGCGAGCGCCTCCCTGGGCCTGCGGCTGGACGGGTTGTACGCCCGCAGCAGCCTCTCGGCCATTTCGGGGCGCCAGACCCAGGTCGGCGGGCTCGCCAGTCTGGTGTTCCAGTTCGGTGCCCGGCGTTCGCCCAACCGGTTTTATGTCTTCGGGGGCGGCGGGTACCTCAAGACCACGACCTCGAGCCCCAACTTCGGGGACGTGAGTGACACCAATCCCGCGATCAATGCAGGGGCGGGGTTCTCCTTCGGGGGCCGGGCGATCGCCTTATACGCCGAGGCCCGATACGTCAACATCTACACGGATGGCCAGAAGCCGCAGTTCGCGCCGGTCATGGCGGGTGTGACTTTCGGTGGCTTCTGACGGCATGCTAAATTTCATGAGCTTAGCCGCCAGCCATAGTGGCTGGACGTGCAGGCGAATTCCACAGAGGAGCAGGACCATGAAGCGCCTTGTGCTTTCGATGTTCGCCGTCGCTCTTGCCGCCCAGGCGGCCACCAGTTCGCTGAGCGCCCAGTCCAAGGTCAGCGTCGGCGTCGGCGGTGGACTCACGGTGCCGCTGGGCGATTTTGGCGACGCCGCCAAGCTTGGCTGGCACGGCTTGGCCCACCTGGGCTATGGCCTTCCGTCGGGGCTTGGGTTCCGCGGCGAGTTCTTCTATGGACAGAACAAGGTCGACGCGAATGTCGACGCGAAGTTCAAGCTGGCCGGCGGCATGGGCAGCGTGACCTACGACATCAAGACCGGCGGCGGGCTGAAGCCGTACATCCTGGGCGGGGTGGGCTACTTCCAGGTCAAGGCTGAGGGGGGCGGCGGCAGCGTCAGCGAGTCCAAGGTCGCGTTCGGCGGCGGCGCCGGCCTGAAGTTCAAGGCGGGTAGCGATGCGAACATCTTCGTCGAGAGCCGGTACCTCTCGGTCTCGACCAGCGGCAGCAGCACCACCTTCATTCCGCTGACGGTCGGAGTGTCGTTCGGCTTCAAGTGAGCCGGGCGGGACCTCCCGCAGTTCCTCCGACGCGGGGCGGGCCATCCGGCCCGCCCCGCGTCATTTCCGGGCGGCGGCCAGCCCCGCAGACCGGCCGGTCGCCCAGGCCCAGGCAAAGTTGTACCCCCCGATCGGGCCGAAGGCGTCCAGCACCTCACCGGCGAAGTAGATCCCCGGCGCCCGGCGGCTCTCCAGCGTGGCGGCTTCCACCTCACCCAGCGCCACCCCGCCGCCGGTGACCTCTGCCTTCTTGTATCCCTCATCGGAGGTCCAGGGAAGGTCGTACCGGCAGAGTCGCTCGACCAGCGCCCTCCGGGCTTCGCGGGGCAGCTGCGCCAACTGGGTATCCCCCGCCACACCGCATTCGAGCAGCAGCTGCTCCGCCAGGCGGGCAGGAAGTTCCGCTCGCAGGACTGTGGCCACCTGCTGCGGCGTTCGGGCCGTAAGGCGCGTTTCCCAGGCGGCGTCATTCAGGTCGCACCACTGCACCCGGATCCGGGCCCGATCAGGGCCTTCCCGGTGGCGGGTGGCCACATGGGAGACATCCAGCACCGCGGGGCCACTGTAGCCACGGTGGGTGAAGAGGAATCCGTCCCGGGCCGTGGCGCCGAGGCTCCCACCACGAGCCTCGATGGTCGCGGTGAGCGAAAGGCCGGCCAGCGCCCCGTGAGGCGCCCCTCCGGCCAGGAGCGGTGTCAGCGCCGGGTAGGTTGGTTCCACCCGGTGTCCCTGCTCCCGCGCGAGGTCCAGGCCAAAGCCGTCGCTGCCGGTGGCGGGCACCGAGAGGCCGCCGGTGGTGAGCACCACCGCGCGGGCCAGGATCATCTCCCCGCCATCGAGCCGGACCTCCCAACGGCCCTCCCCACCCGTTACCCCCAGCACCCGGCGGCCGAACCGGCAGCGCACGCCGCGCTCCCGCGCGGCGCTGACCAGCCGGTCCCGTACGTCCCGGGCCCGGTTGGAGGCCGGAAAGAGCTTGCCGGTTTCCTCCTCCTGTGCGAGACGGATGCCCAGATCCTCCTCGAAGAACTTTCGCTGCTCGCGGAGCGGCCAGGCGGCGAGCAGCCGCCGCACCAGGTGCGGCGGTGCCTCCGACACGAAGCGCGCCGGGTCGAGGAGAGAGGGCAGGATGTTGCAGCGTCCACCGCCGCTGATCAGGATCTTCCGGCCCCCGTCCGAGGTCCCCTCGACCAGCACCACGGGGCGGCCCACGGGAGCGGCGTGCACCGCGGCCATCAGGCCCGCGGCGCCGGCCCCGACCACGACGATCGGGCGGCCGTCGACTTCAGGTGGCATGGTGCGTCCGGGGCTCGGAAGGGGGGATCACGGTGCCGGAATATGCCGGAGTCGGGGGCGACGCTCCATATTACGTCCTCCGGCCCTGTTCCCCACGCACCCGAGTCCCCATGCAGACCATCATCGAGCCGTTCCGGATCAAGTCGGTGGAACCGATCCGGATGACCACCCGCGACGAACGCGAACAGCGCCTGCGGCAGGCGGCCTTCAACGTCTTCCAGCTGCACTCCGAGGATGTGCTGATCGACCTGCTGACGGACAGCGGGACCTCCGCCATGTCGAGCGAACAGTGGGCCGCGATGATGCGGGGAGACGAGTCCTACGCCGGGAGCCCGTCCTTCTACCGGTTCGAGCGGGCCATCCAGGACATCTTCGGCTTCAAGTATGTGTTCCCCACGCACCAGGGGCGGGCCGCCGAGCGAATCCTGTTTTCCGTCATGTGCAGGCGGGGGGACGTGGTCCCGAGCAACACCCACTTCGACACCACGCGCGCCAACGTGGAGTTCACCGGCGCGCGCGCCGTGGACCTGGTCATCCCCGAGGGGCGCCAGCCGCAGGCGGTGCACCCGTTCAAGGGCAACATGGACGTGGGGGCGCTGGAGCGGCTGATCGCGGAGGTCGGGCGGGAGCGGATTCCGCTCTGCATGCTCACCGTCACCAACAATTCGGGGGGCGGCCAGCCGGTGGCGATGGCGAATATCCGGGAGGTGTCCGCGCTGTGCCGGGCGCGCGGCATTCCGCTCTATATCGACGCCTGCCGCTTCGCGGAGAACGCCTACTTCATCAAGCTGCGGGAACCGGGCTACGCCGCCCGCACGCCACTGGAGATCGCGCGGGAGATGTTCTCCCATGCCGACGGCGCCACCATGTCCGCCAAGAAGGACGGGCTGGCCAACATCGGCGGCTTCATCGCGAGCAACGACGCCGGAGTAGCCCAGCAGGAACGGAACCTGCTGATCCTCACCGAGGGCTTCCCCACCTACGGCGGGCTGGCGGGACGCGACCTCGAGGCGATCGCGGTGGGGCTGCACGAGGCGCTGGCGGAGGACTACCTGCTCTACCGGATCACCTCGACCACCTACCTCGGCCGGCATATTGCGGAGCGGGGCGTGCCGATCGTCCAGCCGCCGGGAGGGCACGCCGTCTACATCGACGCCGCGGCGCTCTTCCCCCACATTCCTCCGGCGGAACTGCCGGGCCAGGCGCTGGTGGTGGAGCTGTACCGGGAGGCCGGCATCCGGGCCGTCGAAATCGGGACGGTGATGTTCGGGCGGCGGGACCCGGCGACCGGGACCGAGTCCACCGCGCCCATGGAACTGGTCCGGCTGGCGATCCCGCGGCGGGTGTACACCCAGAGCCACATCGACTACGTGGTCGAGGCCATCCTCAACGTCCACGCCCGGCGCGCCGCGGTGCGGGGCTATCGGTTCGTGGAGCAGGCCCCGTACCTGCGGCACTTCACCGCACGCTTCGCGCCGCTGGAGTGAACCGGAAGCGGCGCCGCCTCACGACTTCCTGCGATACAGGCCGTCGAACACCACCTGCCAGGTGGCCCCGCCGTCGGTGGAGGATTCCCAGAGCTGCCGCACCGTGCCGTCCGAGTTCTTGAAGAAGGTCAGCCGCTGCGGCTGGGACGAGCCGCCGGGGCCCGGCGCGGTTCCCGTCAGGGTGAGCTTGCCGTCAGTGTACGTCCCCGCGAGCTGCAGCCCCGTGCCCTGGTTGTCCACCCACACCTGGTGCCAGCGCCCGGCGGCCCGGTCGTACCAGTTGAAGCTCTGGCCGGTCCCCCCCTTCGAGCCGACCCAGTGCTCGTGCAGGACGCAGCCATCCTCCTCCAGCGTGATCTCGTTGGTGCCCGCAGCCTGTCCGGACACGGTCACATCCCAGCGCCCCAGCCAGAAGTCGAACTGACGATGCTCGGCGGCGGTGCAGCCGGTCGGTGGCGAGGCGCCCTGTGCCGCGGCTGCGACCGGGGCCAGGATGGCGAGCCCGGCAACCACAACCCAGCGTGACATGCGTGGCATGATGGAACTCCATGGTCATGGGGAGTGGGTGCGCGGTGCCCGCCCTACGGGGAGACGCCGCACCGGGGTTTCAGCCCGACACCGCGAGCCGGACCGGTGCACCGCGCGGCGGCCGCAGCGATTGCCTACCTTGTCTGCATGACGAATCGTCTCGGCGGGTCCCCCTCGGCCTACCTGCAGTCTGCCGCCCACCAGCCGATCCACTGGTTCCCGTGGGGCACGGAGGCGTTCGCCCGCGCCGCGGCGGAGGACCGGCCGGTCCTGCTGGATATCGGTGCGGTATGGTGCCACTGGTGCCACGTGATGGACGGCGAGTCGTACGAGGACCCGGCCCTGGCCGAGCTCCTCAATGACAACTTCGTGTGCGTGAAGGTGGACCGCGACGAACGGCCCGACGTGGACGCCCGCTATCAGCGCGCGGTCCAGGCCATCACCGGCCAGGGCGGGTGGCCGCTCACGGCCTTCCTGACCCCGGACGGCGAGGTGTTCTACGGCGGAACCTATTTCCCGCCGGACGGCAGGTACGGGCGGCCCGGCTTCCGCGCGGTGCTGACCCAGATCCTCAACCTCTACCGGACCCAGCGTGTCCGGGTGGCCCAGCAGGCGGGCACGTTGCGCCGCGTGCTGGAGGAGCATCTCGACGAGGCGGCGCCCGGCGAGCCCGCCGCGTCACACCTGGCCGAGGCGGAGACCGCAATGGCCCGGCTCTTCGATCCGGTCAATGGCGGGTTCGGCACCCAGCCCAAGTTCCCCCACCCCGGGGCCGTGCGCCTCCTGCTGACCCGCTGGCGGGACACCGGGAGCGGCGCCGCCCGGGACATGGCGGCCCAGACTCTCGCGGCGATGATGCGGGGCGGCATCCACGATCACCTGGGGGGAGGCTTCCATCGCTATTCGGTGGATGCCCGGTGGGTGGTGCCCCACTTCGAGAAGATGTCCTACGACAACGCCGAGCTGCTGCGGGCGTATGTGGAGGGCTTCCTGGCGCTGGGCGATCCCGAGTTCGCGGCCACCGGGCGCGGCATCGTACGATGGGTGCGTGAGGTCCTGGCGGACGATGCCGGCGGATTCGGCGCCAGCCAGGACGCCGACGTGGGGCTGCATGACGATGGCGACTACTTCACCTGGACCCTGGACGAGGCCCGGGACGCCATCGGGGATCCCGAACTGCTGGAGGTGGCGGCCGCCTGGTACGACATCGGCACCGCGGGGGAGATGCACCACAACCCCGGCAAGAACGTGCTCCACGTGACCGAGCCGTTGCCGGCGATCGCCGCGCGGCTCGGGATCACGCCGGCCGAGGCCGGCCGCCGGCTGCACCAGGCCGAGGACCGGCTCCGCGCCGCGCGGGCCGGCCGGAGCACGCCCTTCATCGACCGGAGCCGGTATACCGCCTGGAACGGGATGCTGGCGGGGGCGCTGATCCCGGCCGCGGTGGCGCTGGAGGAGCCCTGGGCGGGGACGCAGGGACTCAGGACCCTCGAGCGGATCCGGCGGGAGCAGCAGGACCCGTTCGCGCTGGCGCATGTGCCCCATGGCGTGGGCGGCCTGCTGGACGACCAGGTGCAGGTGGCGCTGGCGGCGATCGAAGCCTTCGAGGCGACGGGGGAGCCCGCCTGGCTCGAGTGGAGCGCGGGCATCATGGAGCGGGTCTCGGCCGACTACCTCGACCCGGTGGAGGGCGGGCTGTTCGACACGGCCAGCCGTGAGGGGCCGGGGCTGCTGCCCGCGCGCGCCAAGCCGATCCAGGATGCGCCGACCCCGTCGCCCAATGGCATCGCCGCGCTCTGCCTCGCGCGGCTCGCGGAGCACACCCAGGGTCCGGAGTGGTATGCCCGCCGCGACGCCCTGCTCCGGGCGTTCGCGGGAGCGGCCAGCGGGCTCGGCATCTTTGGATCGGCGCTGCTCGCCGCGCTCGACTGGGCCGTACACCCGGCGACGCACCTCGTGGTCGTGGAGGGGAGCGCGCCGGGGGGCGTCGGGCGGGCGGAAGCCATGCACCGGGCCGCGCTCCGCATCTTCCTGCCGCGCCGGGTCGTCCGCCTGGTGCGGGTGGCGGACCGGGCCGGCGCCACGCTGACTCCCGCCATCCGCGGCATGCTCGGGGACGAGACCGTGACCCGCGGCTTCATCTGCGTGGGGCCATCGTGCCAGCTTCCCGCGGAGGAGCCCGCGGACTGGCAGGCGCGGCTCGCGGAGCTGGCGGCGGGCCCGGCCGGCGGCTGCGAGGGCTGAGGCGGGGCCCCGGCGCCCGGGGCCCCCCGGGGATTGAGAGAACGCGGCCGGGCGGCTTACTTGTGGCGCCGTCACGCCCATGCCCGATTCCCGAATCTGCGGACGACCATGAAGACCGCTACCATCGAGACCAGCCGGGGCCGCATCGTCGCGGAGCTGTTCGACGAAGAGACCCCCAAGACCGTCGAGAACTTCGAGAAACTGGCCAATGAGAAGTTCTATGACGGGCTGCGCTTCCACCGCGTGATCAGCAACTTCATGATCCAGGGGGGCTGCCCCAACTCCCGGGAACCGAACGATCCCCGGGCTGGTACCGGCGGCCCCGGCTACAAGATCAAGTGCGAGACCCACCGGAACGTCCACAAGCACGCCGCGGGAAGCCTCTCCATGGCGCACGCGGGCAAGGATACCGGGGGCAGCCAGTTCTTCATCTGCCACGCCCCGCAGCCCCACCTGGACGGAGTCCACACGGTGTTCGGCCAGGTCACCAGCGGGATGGATATCGTGAACGCCATCCGGAAGAACGACCAGATCACCTCCATCCGGGTGAGCTGACCCTGCAGCTCGACTTCGCGGTGCTGGCGGATTACGCCCTGATCGACCAGCAGGGCAAGCTCTCGGTGGTGGGACTGTTCCAGCATGTCTGGGCGCAGCAGTTCCCCACGGTCCACACCCGGGCCCACCTGGTGCTCCGGGTGCGGGGGCGGCGCACCGAGATCGGGAGCCACAGCATCCGGATCCGGTTCGTGGACGAGGCCGGCAACCGGCTTGTCGAAGGTGAGGGCGCCGTCAACTTCGGCGAGCCGCCGGCCGGGGTCACCGACGTGGAGGCGGGGGCGGTGCTGGTCTTCGACCTGCCCCTGCCCGCCCCGGGCCACTACGCCTTCGAGATCCTGCTGGACGGCGCCGAGGGGTATCGGGTGCCGCTCTCGGCGGGGCAGATTCCCGGCCCGGCCGGGGAGCATCCCACCCTGCACTGACCCGGCGGCCCCGGCCACCGGTGCGCCCCCCCGGTTCCGGCCGCGCACAACCCCATGCGGGACAGTCGCTTTTCCTTTTGACAAAGTTGTGACCGGGCCGTAGACTGACTACCAGTTTCCGCACCACCCCGTTCCTCCTCAACCGCAGTCTATCCTTATCGGAGGTACTCTATGCGGCGGTTTCCGGTCTGGCTCGCCGTCAGCGGGCTGGTCGTCCTTTCGGGCGCACCGGCAGGGCTGAGGGCGCAGGGGTACAGCGTCAATGAGCATGGATCCTGCGCGATGGGCCGCGCGGGGACCGCGGTGGCCGCGCCCTGCGCGGACGGCTCCGCTCTCTTTTACAACCCGGCCGGGCTCGCCGGTACCAGGAAGGGCGTCTGGACGATCTCCGCAGGCGTGACGGCGATCGCCCCGCGCGGCGGGTTCACCGATGACGCCACCGGCCTGGGCCCTGACTTGAAGGACAAGGTGATCCCGGTGCCCGCCCTGTACGCGTTCGGGGGCCTGACCGACAAGCTGAGCGTCGGCATCGGCGCCTTCGCCCCCTACGGGCTGACCACCGAGTGGCCGGAAAATTCCCAGGTCCGCTTCCTCGGCTACCACAGCACGATCCGGGCGATCTACATTCAGCCGACCATCGGCTACCAGCTCCACAAGATGGTCAAGGTGGGCGCCGGCCTGGACGTCAACCTGCTGTTCCTGAAGCTGGAACGGCGGGTGGATCTCTCCACCCAGTTCGCGGCGCCGGGGGTGACCTTCGGCATGCTCGGGTTCCCGGTCGGGACCGACATCGCCGACGTGAAGCTGAGCGGGAACGGGACCGGGGTCGGGTACCACGTGGGGATGATCTTCGAACCCACCGACCGGCTGAGCTTCGGGGTGCGGTACCTGTCGCGGCAGAAGGTCGAGGTGAACGACGCCGAAGCCAAGATCGACCAGGTCTTCACCGGGATCGCGCTGCCGCGGAACAACCCGCTCGGCGCGCCCACCGGCACGCCGCTCGACAGCATCCTGGCGCCGCAGTTCCGCGGCAGCGGGCCGCTGCAGGACCAGGGGGGCCGCACCGCGCTCCGGATGCCGGAACAGCTCACCGCGGGCGTCAGCGTGCGCCCCACGGACAAGCTGCGCCTGCTGTTCGACCTGACGTACACCAACTGGAAGGTGTTCGACACCGTCGCGATCATCACCGACCTGCTGCCCCAGTCCAACCTGGTCGAGAAAGCCGGCGGCACCACCGCCTGGCGGTACGGTGCCGAGTACGCGGTCAGCCCCACCACCACCCTCCGTGGCGGGTACCTGTTCCATGACGCCGCGCTGCCCGACGGGTCGGTGACACCAAACCTGCCGGAAGGGAAGCGGTCCGAGTTCACGCTCGGATTCGGCACCCGGCTCGGCAGCAAGCTGCACGTGGATGCCGCGTACCAGTACATCAATCAACAGAACCGCCGTGGCCGCACCGTCGAATTCGGGGAGCCGGACAACGGGCTCTTCGAGTTCAAGGCGCACCTGTTCGGCGCGACCCTGACGTACACCTTCTGACGCTCCCGGAGCCAGACCATGCAGATCAAGCGACTCATGACCTCCCTGCTCGTCGCGCTGCCGGTGCTCGCGGGATGCCGCACCGACGAGAAGCTCAACGCCCCGCCGGTCGTGGACCCGCTGTTCCAGCGGTACGCCTCGCTCGGCAACAGCATCACCGCCGGCTTCCAGTCGGGCGGGATCAGCGACAGTACCCAGCTCCGCTCCTACGCCCAGCTGCTGGGGGCGGCCATGGGCACCAGCTTCAACTATCCCCAGCTCGCGGGCCGCGGCTGCCCGCCGCCGTTCACCAACAACGTGACCCAGGCCCGGGTCGGTGGCGCCACCTCATCCACCTGTGACCTGCGGGTCCCGCGCCATGGCCCGTTCAACAACGTGGCCGTCCCGGGCAACGTCGTGGCCAACCTGTACACCAACTTCGGCCCGCCGCCGTCCTCGTTCGACCCGCTCAAGACCATCTTCCTGGGCGGCCGGACGGAGCTCGACCACCTGAATGACCTCCAGCCCACGTTCATCACGGCCTGGATCGGCGCGAACGACGTGCTCGGGGCCCTCATCTCCAGCACCAACGCGGGCGACAGCACCCAGATCACCTCGGCCGCGGCCTTCAATGCCGCGTATGACAGCGTGGCCACCGTGCTGGCCGGCACCGGGGCGAAGGGGGTCGTGCTGGTGAACGTCCCCGACGTCACCATCATCCCCTACGCCTCGCTGGCCGCGATCTACTACTGCGCCAAGAATGGCGGCTGCCCGCCGCCGTTCCCGCCGCAGAACCCGCTGCTGGCCGGGGTGCCGACCTTCACCGTCAACGCCAACTGCTCCCCCCTCGGCATCGGGACCACCACGCTCGTGCCCTGGCCCGTGGCGCTCACCAAGCTGGGAGCCGCCCAGCTGGGCGTGCCCTCGGAGATCAACTGCACCGTGGATGCGGAAGTCATCAGCGGCGCGGAGATTGCGGCGATGCAGACCGCCGTCGCGGGGTACAACGCCCACATCGCCGCGGTCGCGGCGGCCAACGACTGGCCGGTCGTGGACGCGAACGCGACGCTGGCGTTCCAGCGGGCGAACGTCCCGGGGGCCATCCTGCCCTTCCCCGACGTGAGCCTGCTCCCGGCGGGTCCGATCGCCTTCGGCACCCTGTTCTCAATGGACGGCATCCACCCCAGCACCCTGGCGCACCGGCTCATCGCCGACTCGGTGGCGTCCGCCATCAATCTGAAGTACGGCACGACCCTGCCGGTCCCGGTCTGCGGCGGCATCAACTGCCTCAACTGAGGTCCCCGGACGGCTGGACCGCCCCCCGTTGCCACCGGCGACGGGGGGCCGTTCATTGTATGGCATGACTTGGACCCGGGACCGCGCCCTGGCGCTGATGCAGGAGTACACCCGATCGGAGCCGCTGCGGCGCCACATGTACGCGGTCGAGGCCGCCATGCGGGCGCTGGCGGCGCGCCACGGCGCCGACCCGGAGGTGTGGGGACTCGTCGGCCTGCTGCACGACTTCGACTACGAGCGCTTCCCCAACGAAGCCCATGCCGCCACCGAGGGGCACCCGGCGGAGGGCGTCCGGCTGCTCGCCGCCCAGGGGTTCCCGGCGGAGCTGCAGCGCGCCATCCTGGGCCACGCGAGCTACACCGGCGTGCCGCGGGATACCCTGCTGGCCCGGGCCCTGTTCGCGGTGGATGAGCTGTGCGGCTTCCTGGTGGCCTGCGCCCTGGTGCGGCCCTCGAAGAGCCTCGCCGACCTCGAGGTCCAGAGCGTGAAGAAGAAGCTCAAGGACAAGGCCTTCGCCCGCGGGGTGAACCGGGACGACGTGGTACAGGGCGCCGCAGAGCTCGGGGTGCCGCTGGACGAGCACATCGCCTTCGTGCTCGAGGCCCTCCGCCCGGTGGAGCGCGACCTCGGGCTGGGCACCGGGTGACCGTCGTCCCGGATCGCCAGGGACGGCTCCCGCTCTCCGGCCGGCCGGTGGTCCAGCGGGCCATCGACCGCGCCGCCGCCGCGCGGCCCATCCCCGGCAACCGCGTGGCCCTGCTGCAGGACGGTCCCGCCGCCTACGGCGCCATGCTGGCGCTGATCGAGGGCGCCACCCGCTTCATCCACTTCGAGAACTACATCATCCGGGATGACGCCACCGGGTGGCGCTTCGCCGAGGCGCTGGCGACCCGGGCCCGCGCCGGACTGCCGGTCCGGGTGCTCTACGACTGGCTGGGCTCGATCGCCACCGGCCGCGCCTACTGGCGCTACCTGCGGCAGGCTGGCTGCGAGGTGCGCTGCTTCGGCACCCCCTCGCTGTTCAAGCCCCACCGGTTCATTGCCCGGGATCATCGCAAGCTGGTCGTGGCGGATGGCAGCCGTTCAGTGGTGGGCGGGCTCTGCATCGGGGACGAATGGGCCGGCGATCCGGCGCGCGCCGTCCCGCCCTGGCGCGATACCGCGGTGCTGATCGAGGGCCCCGCCAGCCACGCCCTCGACCTGGCGTTCGCCCGGGTGTGGGACCGGACCGGACCGCCGCTGCCCGAGGACGAACTGGTGCCCGACGTCCCCTCTCTGGGCGACGCCGCCGTGCGGGTCGTCATCGGCGAACCGGGGAAGCAGCGGGCGTATCGGGTGATCGAGTACCTGGCCGCGGGGTGCCGGCGCCGGTTGTGGATCGTGGACGCCTACCTCGTGCCGCCCCCCCGCCTGTTCGAGGTCATGGCCCTGGCCGAACGGGACGGCGTGGACATCCGGCTGCTGGTCCCGGGCGCCAGCGACGTCCCCATGGTGCGGAACCTCACCCGCATCGGGTACCGGGACATCCTGCGTGCGGGGCTCAGGATCTTCGAATGGAACGGGGCCATGATCCACGCCAAGACCATGGTCGCGGACGGCCGCTGGACCCGGGTGGGCACCAGCAACATCAACGCCTCGAGCCTGATCGGGAACTACGAGCTGGACGTGGTGATCGAAGACCGGGAGCTCGCCCGCGCGATGGAGCACCAGTTCCGCCGCGACATCGCCCTCAGCGCGGAGGTCGTGCGCCAGCCCCGGCGCGGCCCCCGGGCCCTCAGCCGGGTGATGCCGAGCCGTCTCGAACGCCGGGCGGGCGCCGCGGGGGCACCGCGGCAGCGGGGCCGGCGCGAGCTGCGGGCCCGGACGGCCCTGGCCGCCCGGCAGCTCGTGAGCGGGGCCTTCCGCTCCCTCGCCGGGTCGTTCGTGGCGGTGCTCGGGGTGCTGGGACTGCTCTTCGTGGGGCTGCCGACGGTGATGAGTTACGTCTTCGGCGGGATCTGCCTCTGGTTTGCGCTGGTGCTGGGCGTCCAGGCCTGGCGTCGCCGCGGGGTCATCTAGCGCACCGGCGGGCGGCGCGGCGGGGCCCGCCGCTCAGCCCCCGGCGTCCCGCAGCCAGCGTTCCAGCGCCATGCGGTCGTCCACCGCGCCGAGCCGATCGAACAGCGCCAGCGCCGCGGCCACGTCGGCGCGCACGCCGTCCATGTTCCCTTCTGCCGCCGCCAGCCGCGCCCGCGCGGCCCGGGCCTCCGCCTCGATGAGCGCGCTGCCGTGCCCGGAGGCCAGGTCCACGGCGCGGTCGAGCGCCTGCCGCGCCCCCGCCAGGTTGCCGAGCGCGGTGCGCGCGGCGCCGGCCAGCCGGAGCGCGTCCGCCTCTCCGACGGCGTCGGGAATGGCCGCGTACTCCTCCGCGCCCAGCCGGGCGCCCGCCTCCGCCACGACCGCGTTCCCCCGTCGCAGCAGGAGTTCCGCCCGCCCCACGTGCGCCATGGCCAGCAGGCGGCCGTTGCCGGCCTCACGGGCGAACTCGATGGCCCGGCGTTCCTGCTTCTCCGCCGCGTCGAGCTGCGCCAGCTCGCGCAGCGCGAGCGCCATGTTATGGTGGGTCTCCGCCAGGCCGGTGAGCGAGCCGGTCCGCTGGTACACCGGCACCGCCAGCTGGTAGCGGGCCAGCGACTCGTCATAGCGTCCCCGGATGTGCGCGATCATCCCCAGGTTGTTGGTCGCCCGCCCCGCCGTGAGCGGATCCTCCCCGGCGCTCGCCAGGGCCAGCGCCTCCTGGAACCGCACCTCGGCTTCGGGGAGCTCGCCAAGTTCGAACGCCGCGGCGCCGAGCATGTTCACCGCCCGCCGCCGAAAGGCGCTGTTCCCGCCGTTCGCCAGCCGGGCCGCGAGGGGGGCGAGCAGCGCGCGCGCCTCGGCGAGGTCGCCGGTGCGAAGCTGCGCCTCGGCCAGCAGCAGGGTGTGCTCCGCGTCCTCCCCAATGGCCGGGTGCCCCGCTAGCACGGCGCGCACCTCCCCCCAGCCGCCCCGGGCGGCTGCGGCCCGGGCCGCCTGGAGTGGCGCGCCGCCTGCGGAGGAATCGCGCCTGGGTGCCGTCATGGGAACCTAGTACGCCACCGCGAAGCGGGTGAACCCGGCGACATCCGCCTCCACCTCCTGCGAGACGGTGTCCACCGTGCTCGCCAGCAGCGACCAGGGCTCCGCCAGTTGCTCCTGCTTCCAGATCTTGAGCCCCAGCAGCAGGGTGGTATCGGCGGCGGTGATGACACCGTCCTCGTTCAGGTCGTGATCCGCTTCGCCGAACTTGATCCACAGCCGCGCCGGCTTGGAGGGGTTGAACACCAGCCCCGCCGGCTGGAACTCGAGGATCAGCCGGAGGGTATCGGCGACGCTCATGGTGATCCGCACCGAGTCGCCGGGCGCAAGCGGGTTGCCCGCGCTGTCGCTCACCAGGGTCTTGTCATCAATGCGGAATCGCACGAACTCGGCCGAGTCGAGCTGGCCCGGCTTGAGCTGGTACATGAGGCGCACCTCGGTGCGCTCACCGCGGATGGCCCAGAAACTCACCGTCCGGACGCCGAAGGCGGGCGCGGTCGGGGCCGGCCGGAGGAAGGCCAGGCTGTCCTCGCCGACGGTCGAGTCCGGGCCAGGCCCGATGCCGCCGTTCCCACCGCCATCCGAGGCGCCGCAGGCCAGCAGGATCGCCACGAGGGCCGCGGGGCCCAGGAACCGGAACCGCATCAGAACTCCTCCTCCATCAGGGCGGCCTGGCGGCCACGAGGGGCGATCAGCCGGAGCAGCCGGGTACGGGAGATGTTGAGGCGGCGGGCCGCCTCGCTCTTGTTGCCGTCGCAGAGCCGGATCATGGCGTGCGCAGCGGCGCGGATGATTTCGGACATCGTGGCCGGGAACGGGACGCCGTCGGCGCTGGCCAGCGGACGGGCGGCATCGAGCCCGAGGTCCGCCGCCTCCAGCCGGCCACGGGACGACAGCAGGACCGCGCGCTCCAGCACGTTCCGCAGCTCGCGGATGTTGCCGTTCCACGGATGGGACCGGATCCGGCGTTCGGCCTGTGCCGTGAGTTCCGGTGCCGGGACCCCATACTCCCGCGCGAAGCGCTCCACGAATGTCCGGGTGAGGAGGAGCAGGTCGTCGCCCCGTTCACGCAGCGCCGGCAGCCGCAGCCCCACCACGTTGAGCCGGTAGTAGAGATCCTCGCGGAACTCGCCGCGCCGCGAGGCCTCGGCCAGGTCCACGTGGGTGGCGGCGATGACCCGCACGTCCATCGCGAGGGTCGCGGTCCCCCCGACGCGGCGGAATTCCCGCTGCTCCAGCACCCGCAGCAGCTTGCCCTGCAGCGGCAGTGACAGGTGCCCGATCTCGTCGAGAAAGATCGTCCCGCCCCGGGCGACTTCGAACAGCCCCGGCTTGGCGGCGGAGGCATCGGTGAAGGCGCCCTTTTCGTGGCCGAACAGTTCGCTCTCCAGCAGCTGCTCGGGAATCGCGGCGCAGTTCACGTCCACGAACGGTGCCTTGCGGCGGGGCCCGTTGTAATGAATGGCGCGCGCCAGGAGCTCCGTGCCGGTCCCGGTCTCGCCGCCGATGAGCACCGTGACCCCACCGTGCGGGATGATCCGCGCCGCCCGCTCCAGCGTCTCCCGCAGTGCCGCGCTCTCGCCGAGAATGCCGTCGAACTGGTACTTCGACGCCTCGCGAGCCGTGAAGCTGGCGGAGGCCCCGGCCGCCCGGAACCGCGCGGCGTGCTGTTCCAGCCACGTTTTCAGCAGCTCGAGGTCCTGGGGCAGCGCGAAGTATTCCCGCGCCCCCGCCCGCACCGCCGCCACCGCCACCCGGTAATCAGCAAGGGCACCCACCACACAGACATCCACCGTGCAGTCCCGCACGGCCTCGAGGAAGCCACCGATCCGTTCCTCCACCCCCGCCGCGTTGATCACAACCAGCGCGGCATCCTCCGGCGGGGCATTCCCCGGCACCAGCTCGAACCCGCCCTCGGCCGCCAAAGCGGGCCAGAGGGTGGCGAAGGAGTCGCTCGCCGCAATGAGGGCGAGCCGGGGAGATGCAGGCGCCACGGTACCTCGGGGGACACAGGAGACGCTTGGGTTCACTCCCCCCCAAGTGGCAGGATCTGCACCGCTCCGAGCAACCTCGACCCTGTCGCTTAAGGCGTTGAAAATGCTTGACTTGCCGACTTGCTGCAGACCGGACTCCCGGCGGGGAGAGCCACGATCCGTGGCACCCGTAGCGATTCGATACAGGACCGGTCCGGGATCGTAGGTGCCGAAACCGGTGCGCCTCGATCTCAGCACGGCGACCAGCCCGACGGTTCGGACACGTGTATGCTGGGCCTCGGCCCCGGGGCGGCCAGGCTCACCACCCGGTTGGCGGTCTCGCTCCAGCTCAGGCGTCCGAGCATGGCCGCGCGACCATTGCTCCCAAGGCGGCGGCGCAACCCGGCATCCTGGCACAGCCGAGCCGCGGCGCCCGCCAGCGCCAGGGCATCGCCCGGCGGCACCAGGAAGCCGGTGATCTCATGCCGCACCAGCTCCCGCAGCTCTCCCACCGCACTGGCGATGAGCGGCAGGCCCGCCGCCATGCATTCGGCGGCTGTCAAGGGCGCGATTGCGGCGTCGGCCACACCATGATGCGGCACCACGACCACGTCCAGGCCGGCGAGCCAGGCCGGCACCTCATCCGGCGGTACCGCCCCCGCGAAGTGGACCCGGGCCTCGAGACCGAGCGTGGCGGTCAGATCTTCCAGCCGCTCCCGCTCCGGGCCATCACCCACGAGCAGCAGGTGACAGTCGGCGTGGAGGCGCTGGAGCATCGCCACCGCCCGGAGCAGCACCCCCACGCCGCGGTTCTCCTGGAGCGCGCCGAGATACCCCAGAGTGAAGCTGCCGGGCGGCGCCGACCACGCGGGTGCCAGTCCCTCCGGGAAGCGCTCCGGATCCACGGCGTTCGCGACCAGGTGGAGCCTGCCAGCCGGTGCCCCGAACGCCTCGACTTCGGCGGCGACGCCGCGGGAGACCGCCACCAGTGTCCCCGCCATGGCCACTACCCGCCGCGCCACCCGCTCGGCGGCGTGCCGGTCGGGCCAGCCCCGGAATCGGGGAGAGGCCGCCGCCAGAAACCCGTTCAGCTCCAGCACGGAGCGGACCCCGGCCCGGGCAGCCCAGTCCATCGCGGCATAGCTCCAGAGGGAGTACCGCTCGTACACCAGGTCGAAGGGACCCGCGGCCTCGAGCGCGGAACGGAGGTGGTGGTTCACCTCGAGTGCGATCCAGGCCGGGGGCCAGCGACGGGACCGGCGGGCGATCGGTAATGGATGTACCGGAAGGTCGGCGAGCCCCCGCGGCGGCTCGCCACCGAGCCGGGGAGTGAAGAGTTCGACCGTATGCCCCAGGCCTCGAAGGGCGCGCAGCATGGACTGGGCATGTGCCGAAGCCCCCTGGCGGCCGAACACCGGCACACCCGGGTCGGCACTCACATAGGCAATGCGCACGGGCTCCACTCCCTGATGACGGAGGTCACGCCGGAGGAACTCCAGGTCCGGTTCGCCGTAGGGGGCGCCGGTCGAGGTTCAGGCTTCGGACCTCCCCGGGAGCAAGGGCCGGGCACCACGGGGAGCCGCTGGTTACTCTCGCGTATTCTCATGCCCTGCAACAACTTCAGGCCCGATGCCAGAGCGCCTGCCTGGCTGCCGCACCGGCCCGATTCGCTCCGCTCTATCGCGGGGCGGTACAATTCCCCCGCGCGCGCGCGCCGCAGTCAACGATTCCTGAGGACGGTGCGTATCTCCGCTGAGTCCGAAGCCCACCTGGTAGCCAAGGCGCAGCAGGGAGACCGGAACGCCTTCGGGGCCCTGGTAGAGATCCATGCTCCCATGGTTCGGCGGATGACCCGGGCGGTCCTGCGCCATGCGGCGGACGCTGACGATGCCGCCCAAGAGGCGTTCCTCTCAGCCTGGAACGCGCTGGACCGGTTCCAGCCGTCGCAGGCCCTGGGCCCGTGGTTGGCCCGGATTGCGGTGAATGCCGCCCGCGACCTCGCCCGGCGGCGCCGGGTGCGGACCACCGAGCCGGTGCCCTTCGACCGGGCGGACGCCGGACCGCTGCCGGACCAGGTCGCGGACCGGCAGGTCATGGGAGAGCGACTGGATGCCGCGCTCGCGACGTTGCCGGAGCGGCAGCGGGTCGTGCTGGTACTGTTTGAAGTCGAGGGGTATGTCCACAGCGAGATCGGCCAGCTGCTGGGCGTGCCGGAAGGCACCGTCCGTTCCGAGCTGTTCCACGCCAAGCGGAAGCTGCGGGAATCGCTGCGGCCGCTGAAGGAGGGGTGAGCATGCACGAGGAACCATTCGACCTGTCGCGCGATCCTGCGCTCGGGCGCGAGCTCCGGGCGCTGCTGGACGCCGGTGATGCCACCGGCTTCACCGCGTCGGTCCTCGCCCGGCTCCCGGAGCGGAACTCGCTCTGGCATGTCCTCGCCGGCTGGGCCCGGCCCGGGATCGCCGCCGCCCTGGTGCTCGGCGCGGCGCTCGGCTTCTGGCTGGCGCTGGGCCGGGAACCGCAGGGCGGCGCCGACCCGGCGGCGGAGGTACTGGCCACGGACACCCCCCTGGATGGGGAGGCGCTCATGGGCTTCGCGCTCGGCGGGGGCCGCTGACGGATGCGCCCCGACACCTGGAAGGCCGCAGGCATGCTGCTCCTCGCCGCCCTGGCCGGCGCCGCGGGAGGGAGCATCATCACGGCCCGGCTCCACAGCCACGAGCGGCCCGGCTCCCATAGCCACCACGGGAGCGACTGGTACGTCGAGCTGCTGGAGGACGAACTGGACCTGACCGAGGTGCAGGAGGACAGCCTGCGCGCGGTGCTGTCCCGGCACCGGCAGAAGATCGACGCGATGTACGCCGAGCTCGGTCCGCGCATGGATGCCATGCGGGACACCATCCGCGCCGATGTCCGGCGCCTGCTCACCCCCGAGCAGCAGCAGCGGTATCAGGCCGTCACCGCCCGGCTCGACCGGGAGCGGCAGGACAAGAACCAGCGAGACTCCGTCACCCCATGAATCTGTTTCCGCGGTATGCGCGCTGGTGTGCGCCGCTCTTCCTGATGCTGACCGGGACGCCCGGGGCGGCGCAGACTCCTTCCGTCACCCTGGAGAATGCCATCCGCATGGCCCAGGTAGCCCGGCCCGCCGTGGTGCAGGCGCGGGGCTCCCTGCGGAACGCCGACGCGCAGGTCCGATCGGCCAAGGGCGCATGGCTGCCCAACCTGACCGCCTCCTCGAGCGGCACGCGCAGTTATCGCGAGACACAGGGGGTCGGCGCCTCCGGGCAGCTGGAGAGCCAGAGCACCAACAACGTGGGCTTCGGGGTCACGAGCAGCGTGGACCTCTTCACTGGGTTCCGGCGCGGCGCAGACGCCAAGTCGGCCCGGGCTACCCAGGACGCGGCCGAGGCGGGGCTGACCGACGCCGAGTTCCAGGCGGGGCTGACCGCGACCCAGCAGTTTTTCGACGCGCTGGCGGCGCAGCAGCTGGTACGGGTGCGGGAGGCCGGGGTGCGGCGGGCGGAGGAGCAGCTCAACCTGTCCAACGCCAAGCTGCGGGTCGGCTCGGCGACGCGATCGGATTCGCTGCGATCCATCGTGAACCTGGGCAACGCCCGGCTGGCGCTGGTCTCCGCCGGCAGCGACGTGGCGCGCACCCAGGCGGCGCTGGCGCGGACCCTCGGGCTCGATGGCCGGGTGGCCGCGGAGGATGACTCGACCTTCTACCGCCCGACCGCGCCGCTCGACACCCTGGAGCTCAACCGGGAGGCGCTGGCCCGCTCCCCCCAGGTGCAGGCGGCGGAGGCGAGCGCCCGCGCGGCGGACGCGTCGGTCAAGTCGGCCCGGTCGCAGTACCTGCCGACGCTGGCGCTGTCCGGCTCGGCCAACTGGAACGCCAACAGCACCGATGACTACCAGTTCTTCGCTACCCGGCAGCTGCAGCTGGGGCTCTCCTGGCCCATCTTCAACCGGTTCCAGCGGGAGCAGACCATCGCCACCCGGCTCTCCTCCCTGGACGTGGCGGAGGCGAACGCGCAGGATGCCCGGCGGGAGGTGCTCTCCTCCCTGACGACGCAGTACGCGGCCCTGGACGCGGCGGCGGTGCGGATCGAGATCACCCGCGCCAGCCTGGACGCCGCCACCGAGGACCTCCGGGTGGTGAGCGAGCGGTACCGGGTGGGGGCGGCGACGATCCTGGACGTGCTGAATTCGCAGGAAGCGCTGGCGCAGGCGGAAGTGGATGTGGTGACCGCGCGGTTTGACTACCTCAAGGCCCGCGCCCAGATCGGGGCCCTCATCGGACGGCGGCTATGAGCACGGCACTCGGCGATACCGCGGAACGGATGGCGCAGCTTCCCGGGGACGTGCCCCGGGACGCGATCATCGTGACCCGGAACCTCGCCCGGCAGTACGACATGGGCGGCGAGATCGTGCGCGCCCTCCGCGGGGTGGACATCACGATCCGGCGCAACGAGTACGTCGCCGTGATGGGCCCCTCCGGCTCCGGCAAGTCCACCCTGATGAACCTGATCGGGTGCCTGGACACGCCGAGCGACGGCGAGTACTGGCTCAACGGCTACCGGGTCTCGGAGCTCGGGGATGACGCGCTGGCCCGGATCCGGAACAAGGAGATCGGGTTCGTCTTCCAGACCTTCAACCTCCTGCCCCGGGCCGACGCGCTGCACAACGTGGAGCTGCCGCTGGTGTACGCCGGCATCTCCACCCGGGAGCGGCGGGAGCGGGCCATGGAGGCCCTCCGGCGGGTGGGGCTGGCGGACCGGGTGCACCACCGGCCCAACGAACTCTCCGGCGGCCAGCGGCAGCGGGTGGCGATCGCCCGGGCGCTGGTGAACCGGCCCAGCATCCTGCTGGCGGACGAGCCCACCGGCAACCTCGACTCCACGACCAGCCAGGAGATCATGGCGCTGTTCGAGGAGCTGCACACCCAGGACCAGACCATCGTGCTGGTCACCCACGAACACGACATCGCCGCGCACGCCGAGCGGCAGATTCACCTGCACGACGGCAAGGTCGCGCAGGACTTCCAGACGCCCAGGACCTGACGCCGCATGCGCCACCCCATCGTACTCGCCCTGCTCGCCCTCGCCGCCTGCAGCAAGCCCGAGGCCCCGCCCCTGCCGGTCTACCAGGCCGTGGCGGTGGAACGGCGGGACATCGTGGTCTCCGCCCGCGCCAACGGGACCATCCAGCCCGACACCACGGTCGAGGTGAAGTCCAAGGCCTCGGGGGAAATCCTCAAGCTGAACGTCGAGACCGGCAGCACGGTGGCGCGGGGTGATCTCCTGATCCAGGTGGACCCGCGCACCGCCAAGAACAGCTTTGCCCAGGCAGAGGCGGACCTCGACGTGGCCAAGGCCAAGCTGGCGAACGCCACCGCCCAGAAGAACCGGTCCGACGCACTGTTCGAGTCGAAGGCCCTCACCGAGCAGGAGCACGAGCAGGCGGTGCTCGACTACGCCAATGCCCGCTCGGAGGTGGTGCGGGCGGAGGTGGCGCTGGAGAACGCCCGGATCCGGCTGGAAGACACCGACGTGCGCGCCCCGATCGGCGGCACGATCATCGAGAAGAGCGTGGAGCGGGGCCAGGTGATCTCCTCCCCCACCAGCGACGTGGGCGGCGGCACCGTGCTGCTGCGCATGGCGGACCTCAACCTGGTGCAGGTCCGGACCCTGGTGGACGAGACCGACATCGGCAAGATCGAGCGCGGGCTCCGGGCCACGATCACGGTGGACGCCTACCCCAACCGCCCCTTCGAGGGCGCGGTGCTCAAGATCGAGCCCCTGGCGGTCACCCAGCAGAACGTGACCATGTTCCCGGTCATGGTGCGGATCCAGAACCGGGAAGGGTTGCTCAAGCCGGGGATGAACGCCGAGGTGCAGATTCACGTGGGCCGGCGGGACGGGGTGCTGGCGGTGCCGGTCGCGGCGCTCCGGACCCAGCGGGACGTCACCAGCGCCGCCGAGGTGCTGGGGCTGACCCCGGCGGAGGTCCAGACGCAGCTGGCCCAGGCCAGCAGCGGCGACAGCGGCGCCATGCGCACCTCGACCGCCGGGGCCAAGCCGGCCGGGGCCACCATGACGCTGCCCACCGGGCAGACGGTGGCGTTGCCGGAGGGGGTCACCGAGGAGCAGGTCCGCGACGCGATGAAGAAGCGGATGTCGGGGGAGGAGACCACCGCCGCCGAGAAGGCGATGCTCCGGAAGGTGTTCGCCGGGATGAGCGCCGGGGGCGGGCGCCGGCCGCAGACGGACTCCCGCTTCGGGGGGAAGTACATCGTGTTCGTCCAGCGGGGCGGCAAGCCGGTGGCGACCAACATCAGCACCGGGCTCACCGACCTGGACTACAGCGAGGTGACCACGGGGCTGGCGGAGTCCGACTCGGTGCTGATCCTCCCCAGCGCCGGGCTGATCGAATCGCAGAAGGAATTCAACGAGCGGATGCAGCGCATGACCGGTGGCGGGGGCATTCCCGGGCTCTCCAGCCCGACCACCTCCTCCGGCAGCAAGGCGCCGGCCACCGGCACCACGAGGCCCTGACCATGAACATCCTCGAGATCTTCCGCGTGGCCCTGCAGTCGGTGCGGGTCAACGCCCTGCGCTCGATCCTCACGGCGCTGGGCATCATCATCGGCGTGGCGGCGGTGATCACGATGGTGGGGATCGGCGCCGGGGCGCAGAAGGCGGTCGAGGAGCAGATCGAGTCGATCGGGCCCAACGTGCTGCAGATCTACCCCAACTGGGGCCGCATGGGCGGGGTCGCGAGCGCCAACCGGGTCAGCCTCACCAGCGACGACGCCACCGCCCTCCGCCGGGACGCGACCCAGCTCAAGGACGTGGTGCCGGAGCTGACCAACAGCCTGCAGGTCAAGTACATCGGCACCAACATCAACACCTCCATCTCCGGCGTGACCTCCAACTTCATGTCGGTGAAGCGGTACAAGCTGGCGCACGGCCGGGTGTTCACCGACGGCGAGGACAAGGCGCGGGAGCGCTTCGCGGTCCTGGGCGCCGAGATCCCCACGATGCTGAACGCCAACGCCCAGGCGCTGATCGGGCAGACGATCGCCATCCGGGGCATTTCGTTCGAGATCATCGGGGTGCTGCGGCCCAAGGGCGCCAGCAACTCGTGGCAGAATCCGGACGAGATCATCTTCATTCCGCTCAACACCGCGCAGTACCGGGTGTTCGGCAACGACCGGCTGCGGGCCATCAGCGTCGAGGTCAAGGACGGCGTGCCGATCGAGCTGGGGATGGTGGACATCGAGCGGGTGATGCGCCGGGAGCACAAGATTCGGCCGGGGATGGAGAACGACTTCACCATCCGCGGCTCGCAGGAGATCCTCGCCACCCAGGAAGCGACCTCCCAGATCTTCACCACGCTGCTGGCGAGCATCGCCGCAGTGAGCCTGGTCGTGGGCGGGATCGGCATCATGAACATCATGCTGGTGTCGGTGACCGAGCGGACCCGGGAGATCGGGGTCCGGAAGGCGCTGGGGGCCACCAAGTTCAACATCATGTTCCAGTTCCAGATCGAGGCGCTGGTGCTGTGCCTGGCCGGTGGCCTGCTCGGCATCGGGCTGGGGTGGTGGGTGACCGACACCCTCGCCACCAACAACGGCTGGAACACGCTGATTTCGGCCGAGAGCATCGGCATGGCCTTCGGGACCAGCGCGGCCATCGGCCTCGTCTTCGGCATCTGGCCCGCCAGCCGCGCCGCCCGGCTCGACCCGATCATTGCCCTGCGCTACGAATAGGCGCGCCCCGCGGGGCGCGCCGCCCTTCCCTGACGCCCGGATGCCGACGGCATGCTCACCCTGACACTGCTCGCGGCGCTGGCCGCCGCGCCGCAGGACACGATCGCGCCACCCCATACCGTCACCATCCCGCGCCGCGACGCGGCGGTGCTCGTGGATGGACGCCTCGACGAGCCCGTCTGGCGGGAGGCGGCGCGGCTCACCGACTTCCACCAGTACCAGCCGGTGGACGGCCGGCCGGCCGAGGAGGCCACCGAGGTCCTGGTCTGGTACGCGCCGACCGCCATCTACTTCGGCATCATCGCACGGGACCGGGTGCCGACGGGGATCCGCGCCACCGTCGCGGACCGGGACAACCTGGACGCCGATGACCGGGTGACGATCTTCCTCGACACCTTCAATGATCGGCGCCGGGCCTTCTTCTTCACGGTGAATCCGCTGGGGGTGCAGGAGGACGGGGTGCGGAGCGAAGGCGGCTTCACCGCCGGAACCCTGACCGGCGGCACCAGCGACAAGAGCCCGGATTACCTCTGGCACTCCCGCGGGCAGGTCACCGATTCGGGCTACGTGGTCGAGATCCGGATTCCCTTCAAGAGCCTCCGCTACCCCGGCAGCGGCGCCCAGAGCTGGGGCCTCAACATCCAGCGCCGGATCCAGCGCACCGGGTACGACGACACCTGGACCGACACCCGGCGGGCCAACGCCAGCTTCCTGCTCCAGGCCGGCACCCTCACCGGCCTGCACGACCTGCAGCGCGGCCTCACCGCCGAGGTCCAGCCGTTCATCACGGCGCAGTCCAACGGGATCCGCACGGCCGGGGGGTTCGAACGCGAGGACCTCGATCCCAGCGCCGGCGTGAACCTGCGCCTGGGGCTGAGCAGCAGCCTGTCGCTGGACGCGACCTACAATCCCGACTTCAGCCAGGTCGAGTCGGACGCGGCCCTGGTCACGGTCAACGAGCGCTTCGCGCTCTTCTTCCCGGAAAAGCGGCCCTTCTTCCTCGAGGGGATCGAGCTCTTCGCCACCCCGAATCAGCTGGTCTACACCCGGCAGATCGTGAACCCGCTGGTGGGCGGCAAGGTGACCACCAAGTTCGGCCGCCACAACGTGGCGCACCTGGTGGCGCTCGATGAACAGGCCGGCCCGGACGCCCTCTTTACCATCACCCGGGTCCGGCGGGACATCGGCGCCAACTCGACGGGCGGCCTCACCATCACCACCCGGGACCAGGACGGCGCCTTCAACCGGCTCGCCGCCGGCGACGTGCGGGTGGTGTTCGGCAAGCTGTATTACATCGCGGGCCAGCTGGGCGGCTCGTGGACCCGGGACGTGCGGGACGGCGCCGACCGGAGCAGCCCCCTCTGGGAAGCGGAGTTCGACCGCACCGGACGGAGCTGGGGGTTCAACTACAAGGTCACCGGCATCGGCGAGGACTTCTCCGCCCGGGCCGGCTTCGTCCCCCGGGTCGGCGTGACCACCGCCCGGGCGTTCAACCGCTTCTCGTTCTACGGATCGCGCGGGGCGCTGGTGGAGCAGTTCACCTTCTTCGCCGGACCCAACCGGCTGTGGCGCTACGGCGACTTCCCGAAGAATCCGATCGAGGGGGATGAGAGCCTCGACGTCAACCTGTCGCTGCGCGGCGGCTGGCGGGTGAGCAGCGGCGTGGAGCACACCTTCGTGGATTTCCTGGGCGGAGACTACGCCGCCTACACCGTGGACCCGGGGACGGGGCCGGTGGCGTACCGCCCGCTCGACGGGGTGGACGACGGATTCGGGCTCTCCCTCAGCGTCACCACCCCCACGTGGCAGACCCTCAATGCCACCGCGCGGGTGCAGCGGGCGCGCGGCGGCATCTTCCCCGAGGGATCCCGCGGCTACGAGACGCGGCTGTCGTCCAGCGTGTCCCTCCGCCCCAGCGGGTCCCTGCGCTTGACCGCCTCGGGGACCTTTTCCCGCATCACCCGCGACCGGGATGCCTCGGAGTTCGCCCGCACGATCATCCCGCGGCTCAAGCTCGAATACCAGGCCACGCGCAGCCTCTTCTTCCGGGTCGTCGGTGAGTATGTGGCGGAGCGGCGGGCCAGGCTGGAGGATGCGCGGAGCGGGAACGTGCTGAGCGTGAATGGGACCCCGAGCGCGGCCCGGATCACCAACCGGATGCGGGTGGACTGGCTGGCGTCCCTGGAGCCGTCGCCGGGGACGGTGGCGTTCTTCGGCTACGGGGCCTCGCTCGATGACAGCTCGGCCTTCGGGTTCCGGGATCTTAGCCGCTCGTCGGACGGATTCTTCCTCAAGCTGGCGTACCAGTTCCGGCGCTGAGCCGGCCCGCTCAGCTCTCCCCCACCCAGACGTCGGCCGTGCCGTCCGCGCCATAGTGCACGTGGACCGTCCACGGCTGGCAGCAGACCGGACAATCCTCGATGTACTCCTGCACCGTCCCGCTGCCGGGGTCGAGGGCAATGGTGGCCGGCTCGCCGCAGTAGGGGCAGGTGACCGTGGCCTCGAGATCGGCCACGCCGTCGCCCAGGGGAAACTCCTCGTCCAGCGGGTCGGGGAAATCCACCATGCTCAGCGGTTCAGGCGCCAGAGGGTGAAATTGAGGTACCCGGCAAAGGTGACCCAGGCCAGGTAGGGCACCAGCAGCCAGCCCGCCGCCGGGCGGATGGACCAGAAGGCCCGCAGCGTCGCGAGCACCAGCAGCCACAGCACGACCAGTTCGTAGAACGCCAGGTCTATCCGGTGCAACCGGAAGAAGATCCAGGACCAGGCGCTGTTGAACAGCAGCTGGACCACGAACAGGCCCAGCGCCAGACTCACCGCGGCTTCCTTCCGGCGTGACCAGACCAGCCACGCCGCGACCCCCATCGTGACATAGAGGAATGTCCAGACCGGCCCGAACACCCAGCCGGGCGGATTCCAGGCGGGCTTCCTGATCCCGTCATACCACGCGTCGGGCCCGGCTGCCGCGCCGCTCATCCCCGCGAGCAGCGCCAGCAGGATCCAGCCGCCCAGTGCCACCATGGCGTGCGGTCCTTGTCGTTGAGGCTCCCCCAGCCGCCTTGCCCCGCCCCCATCCCCGGGTGACCTTACCCTCGCCAGTCCGACCCCGGGGAATCCACATGCTGCGCAGTCGTATCGTGGGCACCGGCTTCGCCGTGCCCGAGCGGGTCGTCACCAACGACGACTTCGCGAAGATCATGGACACCACCGACGAGTGGATCCGCACCCGCACCGGCATCCAGCAGCGGCATTGGGTGACCGAGGGCGAGACCGGCGCCGACCTGGCCCTCGCGGCCGCCCGCAAGGCCCTCGAGATGGCGGGCATCGCGCCGGGGGAGCTGGACGCGATCGTCTATGCCACCTCCACCCCCGATCACTACGCTCCGGGCAATGGCGTCTTCCTGCAGCGGCTCCTGGGGGTCCAGCCCATCCCCGCCATGGACATCCACCAGGCCTGCAGCGGCTTCATCTACAGCCTCTCGGTGGCGGATGCCTGGATCCGGGTGGGGACCTTCCGGCGGATCCTCGTGGTCGGCGCCGAGGTCCAATCTACCGCCATGGACGTGAGCACCAAGGGCAGGAACACGGCGGTGATCTTCGCCGACGGGGCCGGCGCCGTGGTACTGGCCCCCGCGATGCACGAGGACCGTGGACTGCTCGCCACGGACCTCCACAGCGACGGGACCAACGCGGAGATGCTGTGGGTGGACGTGCCCGGGTGCATGTATCACCCCCGCATCAGCAAGGAGCACATTGACGCGGGCCGGCACTTCCTCGCGATGGACGGCAAGGAGGTCTTCCGCCACGCGGTGACCCGCATGCCGGAGTCGGTGCGCGCCGTCCTCGGACAGATCGGCGCCACCCCCGCGGACCTCGCGCTCCTCCTCCCCCACCAGGCCAACCTGCGAATCTCCGAGATGGTGCAGCGGGAACTCGGCCTCCGGGACGACCAGGTCTACAACAACATCCAGCACTACGGCAACACCACGGCGGCCACCATCCCCATTCTGCTGGATGAATGCGTCCGGTCGGGACGGGTCAAGCCCGGCGACCTCCTCGTGATGACCGCCTTCGGCGCCGGCTTCTCCTGGGGCAGCGTAGCCTGCCGCTGGTAGCCTGAATCTTCGGCACGGCGTGTTCCGTACTGAAACAGGCGTGACGGCTGGAATTCTCGACTCACAAGTGGGGTGGGACCATGAACCTGATCTACCTGGCGGTCACCGCCGTGGCGACCATCACCGGCTTCGTCATTGCCCGGGACTTCGTGCGCCGTCGGCTCCGGTTCGTGGACGCGGTGCGCTCGCCGGCGGCGCCCTGGCTCGTGGGGCTCGGCGCGGCGCTCGTGGCCTGGCCGGTGGCCCTCCTGCCCCTCGTCACGACCGCCACGACCACGCTCTTCGGGATCGGCGCCGGACTGGGCACGGCCAGCGGGGTGAAGGCGCTCCGGAGCGGCGACACCCGGTAGGGCTGGCGAGCCGGCGCCGGATCGCGGCCCCGCTTCCCGCAGCGGGGCCGCGATTATTATTGCAGCACCATGCCGACCGTCTCCTGTTCCCGCTGCGGCCAGAGCCGCGACCAGATGGCCTTCCGTCCGTTCCAGAACGACCTGGGACTCCGCGTCTTCCAGCAGATCTGCAATCCCTGCTGGGGGGAGTGGCTCAAGCTGCAGCAGCAACTCATCAACCACTACGCCCTGAACGTGCGGGACGCCCAGTCCAAGGATTTCCTGTTCAAGCAGATGGAGCAGTTCCTCTTCACGCCGCCCCAGGAGCAGTCCACCTAAGACCCCAATCGCCCAATCGCCCAATCGCCCAATCGCCCAATCGCCCAATCGCCCAATCGTCCTACCAGCTATACCCCACCCGGAAATTCGCGTCGATCGCCGGCCCGCTGGGCCAGAGATCCTCGCTCATCCCGAAGCGGAACTCCCGCCCGCCGCGGGAGCGCACGATCCAGCCGAAATCAATGGTCAGGTCCCAGCGGTCGAGCTGCCGGGCGTCGGCGCGGCTGTAGTAGGGGCTGTGCAGGTACAGATTGGCGAAGCTCCAGAGATTGCCGATGGTGCGCCAGCGCGCCCCTGATGTGGCGAGCAGGAAGACCCGCTCCTGCACGTCGCGCAGGGGGCCATCGCTCGGCGTCACCCCAAGATTGAGGGAGCCCTCGTAGATGAGCCGCGGCGTGACCGGGGCCCGGACTGTATTGAGCAGGCTGATCGAGGGCTGGCCGCGGGCGTAGCCGTCCCCGGCGGTGTTGGTCGGGAGCGTCAGGGAGAGCACGGATTGGGCCTTCGGGCTGTGCCTTAACCCGACGCCCACCCGCACGTCTCCCAGGTAGGCGCCGCGGCGGCGGAAGCGCAGCAGCTGCCCGTCGGGGCGCCGGTAGCGGTAGCCGTAGTCGTTGTGCCGGCGGGCCTCCCGCTCCGGATAGTAGATCCCGAAGAGGCCGTGGTACCAGTCCAGGAACCCATCCAGGAAGCCGTTGTAGGTGCCGCCCGCCCACCCCTCCAGCAGGAGGAATCCGCGCCCGCCGAAGTTGTGTGAGGCGCTCAGGTTGAGCCGGAGGGCCTCGGTGTCCAGCATGTAGGAGGTGTCGGCCAGGGAGAGGCGGAGGCCGTACTCGACCATGCTGGCGTAGTCCACCGCCGCCTGGAAGCGCCAGCCGGAGTGCGGCGGCACATAAGGCTGAAAGTAGAGGCCGCTCCGGGCCTCCGCCGCCGGATTGAGGGAGTGGTGGATCGGCAGCGACTGACCCGCCAGGAGGCTGCCGGGGCCGGCTGTCAGGAACAGGGCGAGCCCGAGCATCCGGCGTCGGTTGGGAGGTGCGGGCATGGGTTCCGGGGAATCGGGACGGGCGCGGGCACAGCCCGGGGGCCCAACAACTCCGCCCCCGCGTGCGTATCAGCAGCAAGTTAATCCCAACCAGACAAGGACCCCGCATGCGGCGGCTCGGGCCCCTCATGATCGGCCTGCTCCTGGCCCTCTTCGCCACCACCCCGGGCCGGGCCCAGGTCGGGGTCACCACCGACATCCTGACCGGCACCGTCACCGACACCTCGGGGGCGCCGATTGCGGGGGTGACGGTGGAGGCCGTCTCCCTGGAATCGGGGCTCACCCGGAGTACGGTCACGGACGGACGCGGGCGCTACCGGATCCTGTTTCCGGATGGCGGCGGGCGGTACCAGCTCTTCGCGCGGTTGATCGGCATGATCCCCGCGCGCCGGGCCGTGGAACGTCATGGTGATGACGACCGCCTGGTCACGGACTTCCGGCTGAGCTCCCAGGCGGTGGCGCTGGATGAGCTGGTGGTCACCGGCCGACGGACCATCACCCCCGACCCGCGCCCGGCGCCGGGCTCCACCGAGAGCGTGCAGACCCCCGACCGGCTGGCGCGGCTGCCGCTCGACGCGGGAGACCTCAACGCCATCGCCGCGCTCGCGGCGGGGGTGGTGAGCATCGGTGGCACCGACTCGAGCGCCGCCTCCTTCTCGGTGGCCGGCCAGCGCACCACCGCGAACAGCACCACCCTCGACGGCCTCACCTTCGGCGCCTCCAGCATCCCGCAAGACGCGGTGCGGAGCACCCGGGTGGTGACCAACACATATGATGTGTCCCGGGGGCAGTTCAGCGGCGGCCTCATCGCCTCCACCACCCGGAGCGGCACCCGGATCTTCCAGGGCACGGTCAACGGCAGCCTGCGGGATCCGGCGCTGGCGGTGGTGCCGGACAGCGTCACCAACCTGCCGCAGGCCCAGCAGCAGCTCTCGTTCGGGGTGGGCGGGCCGCTGATCGCCAACAAGCTGTTCGCCTTCGGCGCCGGGCAGTTGCGGCACCGCAGGAGCGACCTCATCACCCTGCTCACGCTCTCGGATGGCGGCGCCGAGCGGTACGGCGTGGCCCAGGATTCCCTGGACCGCTACACCACGATCCTCGGCGGACTCGGCGTGCCCTTCAGCACCGGGGGCGTTCCCGGCAGCCGCTCCGGCACCGACTGGTCCGGCCTCGGGCGGCTGGACCTCCTGCTGGGCGAGCGGCACACACTCACCCTGCGAGGGGATTTCCGCCGCAGCAGCGACGCCCCCTCGCGGTTGGCCCCGCTGGCCCCGCCGGCGAGTGGCGGAGAGACCGAGAGCCAGGGCGGGGGCGGGATGCTCCAGCTCAGCTCCCGCATCGGCCAGAACCTGCTCAATGAGGCCAAGGTCTACCTCTCCGCCTCGCGCAACAGCGGCGATCCCTACCTCCGCATGCCGGCGGGGCGGGTGCAGCTCAGCTCGACCCTGGATGACGGCAGCCTGAGCGCGGCGTCGCTCAGCTTCGGGGGCAACGCCGGGTTCCCCCAGCGGGGGCGGACCAGCGCCTTCGAGGCGACCAACGAGGTGTCCTGGCTTAGCGGCGATGCGGCTCACCGGGTGAAGTTCGGGCTGTTCTACACCACCACCCGCACCACCCAGGAAGTGGCCAGCAACCGGCTGGGCACCTTCACCTTCCAGTCGCTGGCGGACCTCGAGGCTGGGCGGCCGGCGCTCTTCACCCGCACCCTGGGCGCCGACGAGCGTACCGGCCGCAGCTCGACCGCGGCCGCCTACCTGGGCGACACCTGGCGGCTCAGCCCGAGCTGGCAGGTCACCTTCGGCGTGCGGGGGGAGCGCTCCTGGTTCGGGGACGCGCCGCCCTATAACGCGGCCGTGGACTCGCTCTTCGGGCTGCGCACCGACCGGCTGCCGCGGGAGACCCACCTGAGCCCGCGGGCCGGCTTCACCTGGACGCCGCCCACGACCGATGGCCCGCCGGGGTGGATTGTCCGCGGCGGCTTCGGCGAGTTCCGGAGCCCGGTGCCCGCCCAGCTCGCGGTGGCGGCGCAGGCGGCGTCCGGGACCGGCAACGGCCAGACGCAACTGGTCTGCGTGGGGGCCGCGGCGCCGATCCCCGACTGGGACGCCATGGCGGCGGACCCGGCCGCCATTCCCACCGCCTGCGCCGGCGGGCTTCCCGGGGGCCCCCGGGACGACGTGCCGTCGATCACCGCCTTCGCGCGGGACTTCACGGCGCCGCGGGTCTGGCGCGGGTCGTTCGGGGTGCAGCGCCGATCCGGGCTGCTGTTCTATGGGGTGGACCTGAGTGCCGGCTTCGGCGTCAGCCAGCAGGGCTTCACGGACCGGAACGTGGGGGGCTCGCAGTTTGTGTTAGGCGGTGAAGGCGGCCGGCGGGTCTATGCCCCCGCCACGGCCTTCGACACCGCCACCGGCGTCTCCCCGCTCTCCGCCAGCCGGCTCGATCCGGGCTTCGGGCAGGTGTTCGCCGCCGTGAGCGACTTCACCACCCGGTCGGTCCAGGCGACGTTCACCCTGGGCGGGATCATCGGCCGGGGGATCACCCTCTCCGGCTCCTACACCCTGGCCCGGTCCACCGACGAGTCGTCGAGTGGCGACTTTGGCGGTGGCCGTGGCTTTGCGTCCCAGACCGCCGGCGCACGACTCGCCACCCGTGGCCGCAGCGTCAGCGACTTCGACCGGCGGCACCAGCTCGTCACCACCATCACGGTGCCGGTGGTGAAGGGCTTCGAGGTCACCGCCATCGGCCGCGCCACCTCCGGGACGCCCTACACGCCGAGCGTTGCGGGTGACATCAACGGCGATGGGGCGCGCAACGACCGCGCCTACATCTTCGATCCGGCCGCCACCGCCGATCCGGCGCTCGCCGCCGCCATGGACCGGCTGCTGGACGACGCCCCCGGCCGGGTGCGCAACTGCCTCCGGCGCCAGCTCGGCACCATCGCCGACCGCAACAGCTGCCGCGGCCCCTGGCAGCCCTCGTTCGACCTGCAGCTCAACTGGAAACCATCGGTATTCGGGCTGGACCAGAGGCTGACGATCTCGCTGCTCACCTCCAACCTGCTGGCCGGGATGGACCAGCTCTTCCACGACGACGACGACCTGCGCGGCTGGGGCCAGTTCTCCCGCCCCGACCCGACGCTGCTCACGGTGCGCGGCTTCGACGCGGCCCAACAGCAGTTCGTCTATGAGGTGAACGACCGCTTCGGCGACATCCGCGGCACCCAGACCTTCCGGCAGCCGTTCCAGATCGGCATCCAGCTCCGGTTGGCGATCGGCGGCGGCTCCCCTTTTGGCGGCCCGGGAGGGTTCGGTGGGCCCGGTGGCCCCGGGGGTCCGGGCGGCGGACCGGGCGGGCCCGGCGGGTTCCAGGGCGCGCCACCAGGCGCGGCGGCCCAGCCCGGCGCGCCACGAGGCGTGACCCCCGGAGCTCCGGGCGCCGCGCCGCCGAGCTTCGCGGAACGGATCGCGCAGTTCCTGCGCGACCCCACCGAGCCGATCACCGCGCTCGACGTGGCGCTCAAGCTGACCGACGATCAGCTGGCCCGGCTCAAGGAGATCAGCACCAGGTTCGTGGCCGCCCGGGACTCGCTTGGCTCGGCGATGCAGCGGGAGATCGAGGGAATGGGGCGCGACCCGGACCGTGCGGTGCTGTTTGCCGCGCTCCGGCGGGCCATGGAGGGGGGCCGCGCGATGGCGCTAACCACCCTCGAGGAAGCGAAAGGGGTCCTGACCGACGAGCAGTGGAAGCAGTTGCCGCAGGAAGCCAGGACCCTGCCCCGCTTCGGCGCGCCGCCGGGCGGGCGGCCCTGAACACCCCTCAGGCCGGCGGGTCCTCCAGCGAGCGCCAGCAGTACC
>JANRJZ010000111.1:0-14841 GCA_033763675.1 Gemmatimonadota bacterium | reverse complement strand
TCCGCTCGGGATGATCGCCAGCCGCTTCCGGCTGCCGATCTCTCCCAGCACCGGCGCGATGAGCTGCTGGTAGAGGAGCGCCGCCTGCTGCCGGACGTCGCCTTCGGGGCGGCTGGCGGCCGCCTGGCCCGCCGCCCCGATCCGCTGCACCGTGGCGAAGCTCGCCGCCGGATTCCGGGCCAGCCCCACCAGCAGCCGCACCATCCGGTCCAGCGAATCCCGGGGGAGCGGCACCACCTTGGCCACCAGGGTGTCGGAGGTGACGGCAAAGATGTACAGCTCCCGCTGCCCCGGCAGGTACGACAGCAGCGCGACGTCCGGCGGCAGGTCCCGCTTGGTGGTGCGCAGGTCCCGCAGGTTCACCCGGGTGTGGTTCTTGAGGTCGGGCTGGTCCCGCACCATCTGGTTCACGAAGCCGAGGTACTCCTGCTCCGCCACCGTGCGAGTGCGCTCCAGCGCCTGGATCTGCTCGCCGTTGCGGGCGCTGTCCGGGGCGGAGCGCGCCACGGTGAGTTGCTGGGTGACGCCGTCGAGCCGCGCCTTGCGCCGCTCCTCCTCCGCCAGCAGGGCCGCCTTCTGGCGGTCGGCAAAGGTGATGTCGAGCCCGCGGAACTTGCTGCGCAACTCCTCGTTCAGGCTCTGCTCCAGCACCGCCAGCGCCCGGTCCACCTGGTTGTGCCGCACCAGCAGCGCCACCAGCTCCTCGTACACCCGGCCCTGCACCTCCCCCGAGGCAAACAGCTTCTGCGCCGCCTGCCCCCCCGCGACCTGGCCCCGGAGTTCCTCCATCACGGTGGCCGACTGCTGGAGCAGCGCCAGCGCGGCGGTGGTATCCCCCTCCGCCTTCCGTACCAGCGCCAGCTCGAACAGCGGTTCCCAGAGCAGCTTGGTGCTCCCCACCGCGCGGGCCACCTCGACCGCCTCGGTGAGCGCCCGGCCCGCCGCCGGCAGGTCGCCCGCGGTGCGCTCCGCCTTCCCCCGCACCGTCGCGATCTCGGCGAGCTGGCTCCGGAGCCCCGCGCGGCGGGCGAGGCTGTCCGCGCCGGCCAGCCGCTGCCGCGCGAGGGGCAGGTCGGTCTGGGCCAGCGCCACCTTGGCCAGGATGGTGAGCTGGCTCGCCTCCAGCCGCACCAGCCCCGCCGCCGCCGCAATGCCGAGGGCCTCGGTGAGCGCCCGCTCCGCCTCGGGGTAGCGCCGTTCCTCGTAGTGCACCTCGCCGATGTTCCCGACATACGTGGACCGGGCATCGGGGTCCGCCGCCTCGAGTCCGGCGGCGTCGAGCAGGCGCACCGCCGCCTCGAACTGGGGCAGCGCGCGGGCGTAGTCCCCCTGCCAGAAGTAGATGGTGCCGATGTTGTTGGCCGGGGACGACCGGGCCAGGGCGTTGTTCAGCGTGGCGAACACGCTGTCGGCGCGGTGGTACCAGCCCAAAGCCTCGGTGTAGCGGCCGCGGGAATTGAGCACGTTGCCCATGAGGTTGTAGGCGCTGCCCATCCCCCAGGCATTCTGCACCGACTCGCTCAGCGTCCGGCTCCGCTCCGCCGCCTCCAGCGCCGGCCCGTAGTTGCCGGTCATCAGCTCCACCCAGCTGATCCCGACCAGCGCGGAGGCCTGCTGGGTCCGCCGGTTGTCCCGGGTGGCGGCGGCGAGCGCGGCGTCGTAGCGGGCCCGGGCCTCCGCGAAGCGGCCGCGGTCGGCCAGGATCTCCCCCAGGCGCAGCTCCTGCTCGGCCTCGTTCTGCCGGTCGTCCACGGAGCGGTACAGCTCGCGGGCCCGGGTATAGGAGGCGAGCGCGCTGTCTCCCTGGTTGCGGGCGCGGAAGCGCCGGCCCAGCAGCGCCGCCATCCAGGCACTCAGCCCCGGATCGTCGAGGGTGGCAAGGAGGGTGCCGGCCTCGCGGTAGAGGCTGTCGGCGCTGCCGGGCCGCCCCAGCTTCTCGGCTGCGAGCCCCAGGCTCGCGACACTCAGCACCTGGGCCCGGCGGTCGCCGGTCTGGCGCTGCAGGGCAAGGGCCTCGGTGTACGCGGCGGCGGCGCTGTCGTACCGCTCCGTGAAGTAGTGGATGTCCCCCACCTGGTAGAGGGTGGCGCCGGTCTCCGCCGTCGCCCCGATCCGCCGGGTGATCGCGAGCGACTGGCGGTAGGCCGCCAGGGCGCGGGGATAATCCTCCTGGGTGCGGTACAGGTCGCCCTGCTCCTTGAGCAGGGTGGCTTCGCCGTCCTGGGCCCCGGCGGCGCGGTAGACCGCGGCCGCGCTGTCGTAGTAGGCCAGCGCGCGCCGCGGGTCGCCGCTGTCGCGGTAGAGGCCGGCCAGCTTGCTCAGCGAGTAGGCCTCGCCGGAGCGGCTCCCGGCGCGGCGGCGGAGATGCACCGCCTCCTGGTGCGCCGCGATCGCCTCGGGGTACTTGCCGATGTTCCACCAGGCCTGCGCCGCCGCCGAGAGGGAGTACCCGGCGTCGTCCAGCTCCCCGGCCTGCAGGTGCAGCGCGTAGGCGCTGTCCCACAGCGCGATGGCCTCCACCTTCCGTCCCAGCACCGAGGTGTGGTAGCCGATGTTGTCGAGCTGGTCCGCCACCCCTTCCGGGTTGGCGAGGTCGCGATGGTACTCAAGGTTGGCCCGGTAGATCTCGATGGCGCGGGCATGGTCTCCCTGCTTGCCCAGCAGGCCGGCGATCCGGCCCCGGGCATCGGCCTGGTGGGTGGGACCGTTCTCGGTGTTGGAGCGGCCGTACACCTCCACCGCCTCCTCGAAGGCGGTCCGGGCCTCGTCCCAGCGCCCCAGCTTCTCGAGCACGTTGCCCCGGCCAAAGAGGGAATGGCCCAGGCTGGCGAACATGGGGCCGGCGTCGTCCCCCCCCACCAGCCGGCGCTTGGCCGTGATTGCGGAGTCGTGGATGGCGAGCGCCACGGCGTAGTTGCCGCGCCCGGTCTCGATCCCCGCGATGCGGGAGAGCGCGAAGCTGGCCCCCTGGGCCTCGCCGATGCGCCCGAACAACGCCGCGGCCTCCCGCAGGGTGACCTGCGCGGCGTCGTTGCGCGCCGCCTTCTCCTCCAGCTGGGCCCGCTGGAACAGCGCCCAGGCCCGCGCCGGCGGATGGTCGAGCAGGGCCGCCGCCTCCAGCACCAGCGCGTTGAGCCGGGTTGCGTCCTCCACCCGGCCCGCGTCGCTCCAGGCGGACGTGGTGTTGTTCCACGCCGTGGCAAAGGCGTCCGTGAACTCCCTGGTATGCCGCACCAGCAGCTCGCGCCGCCGCTCGGGGCCGCTCACCAGCAGGGTATCGCGCAGCTCGTCGTCGCCGAAGGGCCCGTCGTTCAGCACCCAGGTGGCGAAGGTTTCGTCCACCCGCCACTGGGAGCCCATGTACTTGCCGGGGTAGGAACGCACGAACCGGAGGAACGCCAGCAGGTCTGCCGGGGTCGCGCCCAGCATGACCTGCATCACCGAGCGGCCCCGGTACCGGCCGACCTGGAGCGGGGCGCCCAGGCTGCTGGTGCTGTCGTAGTCGTCCTGGAGCAGCTCCGCCGTCGCCCGGACATTGGCCAGCAGGGAATCGAGCACCACCCGCTCGAGCGAATCGCCGTCGAATCGCAGGATGGTCCGGCGCGGGGTCAGCGCCTGGCGCGAGGTCCCGAGGAATTCGATGCGCAGCCGCAACAGGTCGCTCAACAGTCCGGCCCGCGGCGGCCGGGGCAGGCGGCTCCCCAACGCCACCAGGTCTCCCGGACGGAGCCGGCCGGCGGGCTCTGCCGGCCCGGCCAGCCGCACCACGACGGTACTCGAATCGCGATCGGCGGTGATCACCTCCGCCTGGCCCAGGTAGTCGTCGCCGCTCCGGGTGGAGTCCCCGCTGGTCCAGCGCACCCGCGCCGTGCCCCGGCTGCCGGCGAAGAGCCCGTCGTCCTGCCCCCCGGCGACCCGGACGCGCACGCTATCTCCCCGCTGGCCCAGCAGCTCGGTGATCGGGTAGTAGAGGATTCGGGTTTCGAGCTGGCCGGACTGGGCGCGGATCCCGATCGGGAGGAGGGTGGCCAGGATTGGCAGGCCAATCGTGAAGAACCTGCGGTGCGTCGAGCGCATGGCGGTCCGGGGGGAGGACGTGAGTTCCGGCGTGAAGCTGGCAAGACTCATGCAGAACGCGGACCACTCGGCCAGTCGCACGCGCTCAGTAGATTACAGTGTTGTCACGCGCCGCCGGCCGTGCAAGTTGCTCCCGGTGGCGCATACTCTCGCCCGAGACCACCCTGGCCCCGAGTCTGGTACAGAATGATGCCATCTCCGCTGGTGCAGCTGTCCCTGGTGGGCGCCCTCCTGCTGGCGCCGCTCCCCGCCGCACCCGGCGCCATGCCGCCTCTCCTGGTGCCCGCTCCGGCGGCCTCCGCCCCGGCCGACAGCGGCCGGAAGCTCGCCCTGATCATCGCCGTCGCCCGCTACCCGCGCGCCAGCGGCTACTCCAGGCTCAACTCCGACAACGACGTCCCCCTGATCCGCGCCGCGCTCCTGCGCCAGGGATTCGACTCGACCGCCATCCGGCTCCTCGCCGATGCCCAGGCCACCCGCGCCGGGATCCTGGCCGCGCTCGACGCGCTGGTGGCCGACGCCCGGCCGGGTGACGTGGTGGTGATTCACTACAGCGGGCACGGCCACCAGGTCACCGACGACAACGGCGATGAACTGGACGGGCTGGACGAGGTGCTGGTCCCCATTGATGCCCGGGCGGACGTGGATCCTGCCACCTACCGCGGGGAGCTGCACGTGCGCGACGACGAACTGGAGCCGCGGCTGCAGGCGCTCCGGGCCCGGGTGGCCGGCGGAGGCAATGTGGTCGTGTTCATTGATGCCTGCCACTCCGGCTCCGCCACCCGGAGCGCCCTCCCGGTCCGCGGCGGGCTGCCGCCCATCGGGAAGCCGGCCCGCTCCGCCACCCGGGGCAGTACCGACGGGGGCGACTGGATCCGGCCGGCCGCGGCCACGCGGAGCGGCGACGCCACGGCCGGGGGACTCGCGCCGATGGTGGTCTACTCGGCGGCCCGGCAGGACCAGGTCGCGAGTGAGGTGGAACTCAAGGACCAGGACCTGGTCGCCGGTTCGCTCTCGGTCGGGCTGGCGCGGGTGCTCGCCACCCTCGATGCCGCCGGGGGCACCGCGACCTACCGCGCGGTCTTCGACCGGCTCAAAGGCTGGATGCAGGGAGAGGTACCGCTGCAGACGCCCCAGCTCGAGGGCGACGCCGACGTCGCCCTCTTCAGCGGACGGGCCGTGACCCAGAAGCCGTACCTCCGGGTGGTGGGGACCGAGGGGGATTCGCTGCTCCGGCTCGAGGCAGGCAGCCTGGTGGGGCTGCTGCCGGGCTCGCGGCTGGCCTTCCACCCCATCGGCACCGCCGAGCCCGGGCCGGGCACCCTGCTGGCGCAGGGCGTGGTGGCCCGGGCCACCGAGGTGGCGGCGCTGGTCCGGCTGGATGGGGACGTCCTCACCTCCCGCGCCGCCGCCACCTGGGCCTTCGTGACCGAGTACGCCTTCGCCGAGTTCCGCGTCCGGGTGCGGCTCGATCCCGCGATTCCGCCGGTGCTGCGCCAGGCACTGGAGGCGGACTTCAGCCGCAGCGGCGTCATCCAGCTTGCGGATTCCCTCGGTGAGCTCATGATCCGTCCGGTCGGTGCCGTCACGCGGGGCGGGGCGCCGCTCACGGTGGCCTGGACCCAGGACACCACGGTCGCGCTGCTGCAGCCGGTGGATGCGACGACGCCGGCCGGCCGGGCCACCCTCACCGAGCGGGTCCGCACCCTGGCGCGGAGTTCCTATCTCAAGCAGGTGGAGATGCAGGATCCCAGGATCCGGGTGCGGATCGAGCTGGTGCCCGCCACCCACCGCTTCGGCGCCGACGGCAGCTGCGACGCGCGCCAGTCCGACACCGTGAATGTCCGGGCCCGGCTCTCCCCCGGCAACCAGTGGGTGCTCCGGCCCAACGACGGCTTCTTCCTCCGCTTCGAGAACGAGGGGGCCGATCCGGCGTTTCTCGCGGTGCTGGACCTGACCCCCGACGGCGAGATCGGCCAGCTCTTTCCCCGCCCGGACCTGAGTGGGGAGGACAACCTGCTCCCCCCGGGCGCGCGCGACACCTCGAACATCTGCTTCTTCGCCACCGAGCCGTTCGGGGCGGAGCTGCTCAAGCTCTTCGCCACCCGCTCCCGGGTGGACTTCCGGCCGGTGCTCACCACCCGCGGGCCCACGCGCGGGAGCGGGGCGCATCCGCTGGAGCGGCTGCTGGGCGGGACCTTTGCCGCGACCCGCACCGGTGCCGCCGCCGCCCCCCAGGGCACCGGCACCACCAGTTCCCTGACTCTCCAGATCGTGCCCCCCACGGCGCCCTGAGGCGCCCCGGTTCTCACCCGGCGCCGAGCAGCCGCGCCGCCTCCCGCGCGATCAGTTCTTCCTCCCGCGTCGGGATCACCCACGCCTCGAGCCGGGATCCGGCGGCCGAAATGCGTCCTTCCCGGACGCCGTCGTGGTCCGTGCCCATGGCCAGGCCCGCCCACGCGAAGGACGTGGCGATCCGCCCCCGGATCAGGCTCGACCCCTCCCCGATGCCACCGGTGAAGATCAGCGCCTGCGCCCGGCCCTCGAGGACCGCGAGGTACGCCCCCACGTACTTCCGCGCCCGGTAGCAGAACAGCTCGATGGCGAAGGCGGCGTCGGCGTCGCGGCGCTCGAGCAGGCGCCGGACATCGCTTTCCCCGGCGAGCGCCTGCAGGCCGGAATGGCGGTACAGCGTGTCAGTGAGCGTCTCAACGGTATGCCCGGTCCGCAGCAGGTGCAGCAGCACCCCCGCGTCGATATCCCCGGGGCGGGTGCCCATGACCAGCCCCTCGAGCACGGAGTGCCCCATCGAGGTATCCACCGACTGGCCGTCCCGGATCGCGGTGGCGGAGGCGCCGTTCCCCAGGTGCAGCACGATGAGTGATGGGTCGGCGCGGCCGGTCAGCTCGACGTAGCGCTCCAGCACCGAGCGGCAGGACCAGCCGTGGAAGCCGTAGCGGTGCACGCCGGGCTCCACGGGAACGGCGTAGCGCCGGGCGACGTCGGGCAGGGTACGGTGAAAGGCGGTGTCGAAGGCGGCCACCACCGGCACGTCAAGGTGCCGGGTGGCGAGAAGGCCGGCGAGGGTGGCTTGCCCATGCAGCGGGTTGACCGGCAGCAGCGCCTCGAGCTCGGCGAGGACCGCGTCGGTCACCAGCGCCACGTCGCCGAACCGGTCCCCGCCGTGCACCCACCGGTGGGCCACCGCGTCCGGGCGGGCCGGCAGGGTGCCGAGCAGGCGGGTCACCGCCTCGCCGTGGCCCTGGTCGAGGTCCTCCCGCCCCTCGGACACGATGCGGAGGGCGTCCCCATTCACCTGCACCAGCTTGTACTTGAGCGTGGCGCTGCCTGCGTTGATGACCAGGACGTGCATCGGACCCCCCGGGAGCGGGGGGAAGGATATTCGCCCATCCCGCGGCGAGGGAGTGGCGTGTCCCGCGCCAACCCCGCTCCCGCTCCGCCCGCCGCCGGTTAGCTTGCAGCCCATGAGCGATGCCCTGGCGGGTTTCATCGTGCGGACCGTGGCGGCCCGGGAGGCCTACGCCCTCCCGGTCCAGGCGGCGCAGAAGGCGGAGGAGCTGGCGCACGCCGCGCTCGCCCTGCTGTTTCCCCACTTCGCCCCCAGCCGGTGCGCCTCGCCGGCGGAGGTCCGCGCCGAGCTGGACCGGCTCCGGGCGATCCTCGACGCCTTCCTGGTGGCGCAGGGCATGACCGCCGGGCCGGCCGGGCAGGTGGGGGAACAGTTCATCGCCTCGCTGCCGGCGCTCCGCGAGGCGATGGAGCGGGATGCGCAGGCCACCTGCGAGGCGGATCCTGCCGCCCACAGCGTGGACGAGGTGATCCTGGCCTACCCGGGATTCCGCGCCCTGGCCTGCTACCGGATTGCGCACAGCCTCGCCGCCGGCGGCGCGGTGCTCCTGCCCCGGCTGATCTCGGAGTTCGCCCACCGCGAGACCGGGATCGACATCCATCCGGGGGCCCGCATCGGCCGCTCGCTCGCCATCGATCACGGCACCGGCATCGTGATCGGCGAGACGTCGGTGATCGGGGACCGGGTCCGGCTCTACCAGGGTGTCACCCTCGGCGCGCTCAGCGTGCGCAAGGACCTGGCCCGGCAGAAGCGCCATCCCACGATCGAGGACGATGTCGTGATCTACGCCAACGCCACCATCCTCGGCGGCGACACGGTGATCGGCGCCGGGAGCGTCATCGGCGGCAACGTCTGGCTGACCCACAGCGTCGCGCCCGGCTCGGTGGTCACCCACGGCGCCACGATCGAGCGCCCGCGGGTCGCGGATGAAGCGCTGCTGGAATACAACATCTGACATGACACCCGCGCGGGAGCGCCGCCCATGAGAGCCCGGAACATCCTCGAGACGATCGGCAACACCCCCCACGTCCGCCTCAACCGGCTGTACGGGCCGGAGGCGGAGGTCTGGCTCAAGCTGGAGCGGGCCAACCCCGGCGGCAGCATCAAGGACCGCATCGGCCTCTCGATGATCGAGGATGCCGAGCGCCGCGGAGTGCTCAAGAAGGACAGCGTGATCATCGAGCCGACCTCCGGCAACACCGGGATCGGGCTCGCGATGACCGCGGCGGTGAAGGGCTACCGCCTGGTGCTGGTGATGCCGGAGTCGATGTCCATCGAGCGGCGCCGCATCATGAGCGCCTACGGCGCCCAGCTCGACCTGACGCCGCGGGAGAAGGGGATGAAGGGGGCCATCGAGCGGGCCAAGGAGCTGGTCGCCAGCACCCCCGGCGCCTGGATGCCGCAGCAGTTCGAGAATCCGGCCAACATCGACATCCACCGGCGCACCACCGCCCGCGAGATCCTGGCCGATTTCCCCGAGGGGATCGACGTGCTGATCACCGGCGTGGGCACCGGCGGGCACATCACCGGCGTGAGCGAGGCGCTCAAGGAGAAGTTCCCGAAGCTCCGGACCTTCGCCGTGGAGCCGGCCAAGTCCCCGGTCATCTCCGGCGGGCAGCCCAGCCCGCACAAGATCCAGGGCATCGGCGCCGGCTTCATCCCGGCCAACCTCCACACCGCCACCCTCGACGGCACGATCCAGGTCACGGAAGAAGAGGCCTTCATCTACGCCGTCCGCGCCACGAAGGAGGAGGGGATCTTCATCGGCCCGTCGTCGGGGGCCTCCCTCGCCGCGGTGGCGAAGAAGCTGCCCGAGCTCCCGGCGGGGAGCCGGGTGCTGGCGTTCTGCTATGACACCGGGGAGCGGTACCTGTCGATTGAGGGGCTGTTTTAGGGGCGGTAGCGGCGGTAGCGGCGGTAGCGACGGTAACGACGGTAACGACGGTACCGTCCTTACCGTCGCTACCGTCGATACCGTCAGCAGATCCGCGGCAGCTGATCCCCGGGCAGCAGGTCCACCACCCGGGTGCCGCCGATGCGGGTCTCCAGCACCACATAGCCCGGATGGTCGGTGGTGACCACACCGATCTGCCGCGCGCCGGCGCCGATCGGATGTCCCCGCAGCGCCTCCAGCGCGGCGGCCGCCTTGCCGGGGGCCACGATCGCGGTCAGCACCCCCTCGTTGGCCACGTACATCGGGTCCAGCCCGAGGATCTCGCAGGCGGCGCCCACTTCGACCGGGATCGGGATCCGGTCCTCCATCAGGCGCATCCCCACCTTCGAGGCCTGGGCGATCTCGTTGAGCGCGCTGGCGAGGCCGCCCCGGGTCGGATCCCGAAGCACCCGGATGTCATCCCCCGCGGCCGCCTTGAGCCGCTCCACCAGCGGGACCAGGCTCGCGGTGTCGCTGGTGATTGCGCTCTCGAAGGCGAGCCCCTCGCGCGCCGCCATGATGGCCATGCCGTGCCGCCCGATCTCGCCGCTCACCAGGATGGCGTCTCCCGGCCGCGCCCGGGCCGGCCCCGGCCGGAAGGCCGGGTCGAGCAGGCCGAGTCCGGTGGTGTTGATGTAGAGCCCATCGGCCTTGCCGCGCTCCACCACCTTGGTGTCGCCCGCCACCAGCGGCACCCCGACGCCCTGGGCCGCCGCCGCCATGCTGCGGACGATCCGCTCCAGCAGGTCGAGCGGCAGTCCCTCCTCCAGCACGAACCCGGCGGTCAGGTAGCAGGGACGCGCCCCCATCATGGCGACGTCGTTGATGGTGCCGTGCACCGCCAGCATCCCGATGTCCCCACCGGGAAACTCCAGCGGGCTGACCACGAAGGTGTCGGTCGAGAGCACCGCCTCGGCGCCGCCGAGCGGGACCACCGCGCCGTCGCTCAGCTGGGCCAGGAATGGATTCCCCAGGTGGGGGAGGAACCGGTCCTTGAGCAGCCGCGCCGAGAGCTTGCCCCCGCTCCCATGCCCGAGCTGCACCCGCTCGGTGTCCACCAGCGGCGTCGGGCAGGCGGGGCCGTCGAAACGCACCGTGGTCATGACGGGACTCCCGTGGGACCGGCCGGGGTCCGGAACCGGGCGTAGTTATAGTAGGCGGCGCAGGCCCCCTCGGAGGAGACCATCGGCGCGCCGAGCGGATGCTCGGGGGTGCAGCGGGTGCCGAAGGCGGCACAGCCGCTGGGCTTGAGCATTCCGCGCAGCACCTCGCCGGCGCGGCATTCCGCCGGCTCCACGGCGTGGATGTCGCCCAGCCCGAATCGGATCTCGGCGTCGAAGTCGGCGTACTCCTCGCGCAGGGTGAGCCCGCTCCCCGGGATGGTCCCGATGCCGCGCCACTGCCGGTCGGTGAGGCGGAAGACCGTCCGCACCAGTTCCTGTGCCGGCGGGGTGCCGTCCCGCTGCACCGAGCGCACGTATTGGTTCTCGACCTCGTGCCGGCCCTGCTCCAGTTGGGTGACCGCCATCAGCATCCCTTCCAGGATGTCCACCGGCTCGAAGCCGGTCACCACGATCGGCACCCGGTATTTCAGGGCGATCGGCTCGTACTCCTTCCAGCCCATCACGGCGCAGACGTGCCCTGCGGCCAGGAACCCCTGCACCCGGTTGTCGGGGGCATCGAGGATCGCCGTCATGGCGGGGGGCACCGTCACATGGGAAACCAGGATGCTGAAGTTGGGCACGTTGAGCTGCCGGGCCCGCCACACCGCCATGGCGTTGGCCGGCGCGGTCGTCTCGAACCCGACGGCGAAGAACACCACCTGCCGGTCGGGATTCTTGAGGGCCAGCTCCAGCGCATCGAGCGGCGAATAGACCACGCGGATGGTGCCGCCCCGGGCCCGGACCTGCAGCAGGTCGCAGGAGGAGCCGGGGACCCGCAGCATGTCGCCGAAGCTGGTGAAGATCACGTCGGGCCGGGCGGCCAGGGCCAGCGCCTTGTCGATCTGTTCCAGCGGGGTCACGCAGACCGGGCAGCCGGGGCCGTGGATCATCTCGACCGCCCCCTCCAGCAGCTGGTCGAGTCCCTGCCGCACGATCGTATGGGTCTGGCCGCCGCAGACTTCCATCAGCGTCCAGGGCCGGGTCGCGGTCTCCTTGATGCGCCCGATGAGCCCGCGGGCCACCGCGCCGTCGCGATATTCGTCGAGGTATTTCATCGGGCCTCCTGCGGCGGCATGCCCTGCAGCCCCTGGTCCGCCACCTCCCGCATCCAGTCCAGCTCCTCGAGCTGGCTCATCTCCTGCAGCGCCTCGAAGGTGCGGCGCGCTTCGGCCTCGTCCACCCGGCTGATGGCGAATCCCACGTGGACCACGACGTAATCCCCCGGCGTGACCTGGTCCGCCACATAGGCCAGGCAGACCTCGCGGCGCACGCCGCTGAAGTCCACCGTGCCCATCAGCAGCCCCCGGTCGTCCCGGGTATCGAGTATGCGGCCGGGAATACCCAGGCACATGGTGTCCTCCTCAGGACGTGAGGGGTCGGGCGAGGCGGGCCGCGGCCACCGCCGCCTGCCCGTAGCTCACGCCGCCGTCGTTCGGGGGGAGGGCGCTCGCGGTGAGCACCCGGAAACGGGCCAGCTCCAGCCTGGTGCGGAGTGACGCCAGCAGGCGCGCGTTCTGGAACACGCCTCCCGCCAGCACCACCGTGGCGCAGCCCGCCAGTTCCGCCGCGCGCCGCACCGCCAGCTCGGTGCCGCGGGCCAGGCTGGCGTGGAAATCGGCGGCCAGGTCGGCGGGATCGGCGCCCCGCTGCCGCCGCGCGCCCAGCCGCACCAGCAGCGGCACCGGGTCGAGGATGAACCCGCCATCGTCGCCATCCTCGAGCGGCATCGGATACTCCGCCGCCGTGCGGCTGCCGGCCAGGTGCTCCAGCTCCATCGCCGCCTGGCCCTCGTACGCGGCCGCGGTGCGGAGGCCGAGGAGCGCGGCGGCCGCGTCGAACAGCCGGCCGATCGACGACGTCAGCGGACTGTTGAGCCGGCTCGCGAGCTGCCGCTCCACCAGCGCCAGCTCCGCCTCCGGGACCTCCGCCAGCGCCCGCTCGGCCACGCCACGGAGGGAGCCGTCGAGGGACGCCAGCCCCAGCAGCGTCCGCCAGGGCCGGCGGGCCGCGAGGTCCCCGCCCGGGAGCGGCGCGTAGCGGAGGTGCGCCAGCCGCTGGAAGCCGCGCAGATCGGCGTGCAGGATCTCGCCGCCCCAGACGGCGCCGTCGCTGCCGAAGCCGGTGCCGTCGAAGGCCACGCCGATAGCGGGCCCCTCCTCGCCATGCTCCGCCAGCACCGCGGCGATGTGGGCATGGTGGTGCTGCACCCCGACCATCGTGGGGAGGGTGAGCTCCTGCGCGATCCGGGTGGAGAGGTAGCCCGGATGGAGATCGTAGGCCACCGCCTCGGGCTCCAGCGCGAAGAGCCGGCGATACACCGCCAGGGTCTGCCGGAAGTGTTCCAGCCCCTCGAGATCCTCGAGGTCGCCGATGTGCGGGCTCACCCAGGCCTGGTCGCCGATGGCGAGGGTGAAGGTGTTCTTGAGGTGCGGGCCCACCGCCAGGAGCGGCACCGGCGCCGCGACCGGCAGCGGCACCGGCAGCGGGGCGTAGCCGCGGGAGCGTCGCAGGTACACCGGCGCGCCCTGCACCACCCGGAGCACGGAGTCATCCACCCGGGAGAGGATCTCGCGGTCGTGGAGCAGGAAGCCGTCGGCGATCACCGCCAGCCGCCGCCGCGCCTCCTGGTTCCCGATCGCGATCGGCTCATCAGACCGGTTGCCGCTGGTCATGACCAGCGGCCGGTTCACCAGCTCCGCCAGCAGCAGGTGGATCGGGGTGGACGGCAGCATCACCCCGATGGTGCCGACGTCTGGCGCCACCGCGGGAGCAAGCGGCGCGTCCGCCCGGGCCTGGAGCAGGACGATGGGCCGCTCCGGCGACGTGAGCAGCTCCGCCTCCGCGGCGCTCAGCGCCGCGAACCGGCGCGCCTCCTCCACCGAGCGGACCATCACGGCGAACGGCTTGGCCTCGCGCCCCTTCCGGCGCCGGAGCAGCGCCACCGCCTCGGGGCTGGTGGCGTCGGCGGCCAGGTGGAAGCCGCCAAAGCCGCGCAGCGCCAGGATGCCGCCGCCCGTGAGCAGGCGCGCCGCCTCGCGCAGCGCCCCCGCCGCCACCGCGTCGGGGGCGGCCGCACCGCGGCTCTCGTACCAGAGCGTTGGGCCGCAGGCGGCGCAGCTGTTGGTCTCGGAGTGATGCCGGCGGTCGCCGGGGGTCTGGTACTCGAGGGCGCAGGCGGGGCAGGGCTCGAAGGCCCCCATGGTCGTCCGCTCGCGGTCGTACGGCAGCCGCTGGATGATGCTGTAGCGCGGCCCGCAGTCGGTGCAGGTGATGAACGGGTAGCGGTAGCGCCGGTTCATCGGGTCCAGCAGTTCCGCCTCGCAGGCGGGGCAGATCGCGATCTCCGGGGGCACCGGGAGCCGGGCGCCGGGCTGGTCGTCACTCGCCTCGATGACGAACCCGGAGAGCCCCGTCGGCTCGGTCCAGTCCACCGTCACCGACTCGATCCGGGCCAGCGGCGGCGCCTCCTGCCGGAGCGCCGCCAGGAAGGCGTGCAGCGCGTCCTCGTCCCCTTCGAGGCCCAGCGCCACCTCGCCCGAGGCGTTCCGGACCCAGCCGTCCACCTGGTAGCGGATCGCCAGCCGGTGCACGAAGGGGCGGAAGCCCACGCCCTGCACCACCCCGCGAACCGAGGCCCGGCAGCCGGCGCGGGGGTGCAGGGTGGTGTTCACCGGAGTGCGGGCGCCCGCGCCTCGGCCCGGAGGAACCGGTACCACTCGTCCAGCCCTTCCCCGGTACGGGCGGAGGTGAAGAAGAAGCGCAGCTCGGGGTTCACCTGCCGGGCAAATGCCACCGCCTGGTCGAGGTCGAAGTCGAGGTGCGGCAGCAGGTCGATCTTGTTGAGCACCGCATAGCGGGCCATGCGGAACATCTTGGGATACTTGAGCGGCTTGTCCTCGCCCTCGGTCACCGAGAGCACCACGATCTTGGCCACCTCGCCCAGGTCCCAGCTGGCCGGGCAGACCAGGTTGCCCACGTTCTCCACGAACAGCAGCCGGGTCTGCTCCAGGTCGATCGCGTCGAGCGCCGCCGTGACTTGCGCCGCGTCGAGGTGGCAGGCCCCGCCGGTCACCACCGCCTGCACCAGCCGCTCCGTGCGCCGCGCCAGCCGGTCGGCGTCGTTCTGGGTCTGCACGTCGCCGGTGACGACGGCGATGCCCAGCTCCTCGCCCAGGGTCTCGAGGGTGCGCTCCAGCAGGCTGGTCTTCCCGGAGCCGGGGGAGGAGACCAGGTTGAACGCCGGCACCCCGGCGTCCCGGAGCCGCTGCCGCACCACGGCCGCCAGCTCGTCGTTGCGG
>JANRJZ010000110.1:0-9830 GCA_033763675.1 Gemmatimonadota bacterium | reverse complement strand
TCGTCCCGTCGTCCCGTCGTCCCGTCGTCCCGTCCTACCCCTCCCCCACGCAGCGCCCCCGTCCCGCCCGCTTGGCCGCGAGCAGCCGGGCGTCGGCGGTGGTGACCAGCCCCTGGGGAGAGGTCGCGGCGGGATCGGCGTGGGTCCCTGCGACGCCGGCGCTGAAATTGACCGTGAGGGTGTGCCCATCGCCCAGGTCGAGCGGGGTGGCGGCGATCTCCTGGCGCAGCGCCTCCATCCGGAGCAGGGCCGCCTGCCGCGGAGTCCCCGGCATCAGGATAACGAATTCCTCGCCACCATAGCGGGCCACGATGTCGGTGCGGCGCATGGCGCGCACCAGGAACTGCGCCACCTGGATCAGCGCCCGGTCCCCGTGGGCGTGGCCGTGGACGTCGTTGATCTGCTTGAAGTGGTCAATGTCGAGGATGGCGAGTGAGAGCGGCTGGCCGGTGCGGCCTGCGTTCTCCAGGGCGACGCTCAGGGCCCGGTCGCAGTGGCCCCGGTTGAACAGGCCGGTGAGCCGGTCCCGCGAGGCCAGGTAGAGCAGCCGCTGGGCCCGGCGCACGATCGTCACCGCGAGGATGGTGGCGATGGCAAGCAGGATCAGGCGGGTAGCGAGGTCTACCGGGTCATACGGGCCGGAGATCGTATCAAAGGCCGGGTCGTGGAGGTCGTAGCGCAGCGCCGACCAGAGCCAGAGCCCGCCGTACTGCAGCAGGGTCAGCATCCCCGCCGCGATACAGACCCGGGCGTCGTAGCGCAGGCTCGTGGCGACGATCGCCAGGAAGTACATCTCGAAGGTGACCTTCGAGTTGAGCGCCACGAGCGGGTTCGCGACCACCAAGAAGCTCACCAGCGCGATGGACACCATGGACACGTCGAAGGCGCTGGAGCCGAACCCGATCCAGGGCCGCCACTGCCCGCGGCGGAGGAGCAGCCAGATCACCAGCGCCGCCACGGTCGCGGCCGCCGTCACCGCGAACCCGGCAGGGTGGATCGGCTGATCGCGGTGGTGGATCATGTTCCAGGTCGGGGCGATCATCAGCAGCCCCATCGCCACCACCCGCACCCGCGCGACCACCAGCTCGCCCTCGATACCGGCGGCCGCCAGTGCCGGATCCGGGGGGGCCCAGACCGGCGGGGGCGCGGCGCCATCGGTATAGCTGTGATGGAAGCTCAGCTCACGCATCGCCGGCCCGGACCACCGCGCCCAGAGTGGCGATCGCCTGCTGTAGCTGCTGGTCGGAGAGGTAGGGTGCCGGCCCGAACCGGAGGACCTCCCCGCGGGCGTCCACCAGCACGCCGCGCTGGTGCAGCAGGGTGGCGAGCTGCCCTGCGCGGGGGGCGCGGAACGCCAGGAACCCGCCAACCTCAGCCAGCGGGGTGTCCCGCTCCCGGTCAATGACCGCCGGATCCAGGTCCAGCGCGTCGAAGCCGGCGGCGAGGACCCCGACCTGGTGCTGGCTTACCTCCCGCAGCAGGCGCGGGTCGAGTCCCTGCTCGGCGAAGAACTCGAACACCCGTGCGGCGCGGTAGTGACTCGCGGGATCGTAGGTGGCGCCCGCGAACCGGTCGCCGCCGGTGCCGTACACGGTACGCTCCTCCCGCTCGCGGGAGGTGAGGGCGGTGAACTCGCTGAACCAGCCGGTGATGGCCGGCCGGAGGTCGCAATCGGGGGGGATGCGGAGGAAGCAGTTGCCTTCACCGAGCTGGCAGTACTTGTACCCCCCGCCGGTGATGTAGGCATCGCCCAGGTCTTCGGCCGCGATCGAGAACGGAACCACGTTGAGCGCGTGGTAGGTATCCACCAGCAGCCGCGCGCCGTGTCGCCGGCAGGCGGCCGCCACCTGCGACAGCCCGCGCGCGATCCGCCCCGAGTCGAAGAACACCGCGGACACCAGCACCAGCGCGGTGCGGCCATCCACCGCCGCCGCCAGCCGGGCGCAGACGGTCTCCACCGGCGCTTCCGCCACCCGGACCACCTCGAGGCCCTCTTCCGCCAGGCGGTCGAGCTGGCGCCGGATGGTGTGGAATTCACCGTCGGTGGTAAGCAGCCGGGGCCGCCGCCCCAGTGGTAACGCGGAGAGGAGCCGGACCACCAGCTCGTGGGTGTTGCCAGCCAGCGCGAGGGTCCCGCCCGGTTCCCCGAGCAACCGGGCAAAGCCCGCCTTGACCGTCTCGGCCCGGGCAAAGGCATGTTCCCACTTGTCGTCCACGTGCCGAGCGGCGTCGAGCCAGGACTCCGCCTGCGCTTCGAACCCCACGTCGGGCCAGGCCTGGTGCGAGTGGCCGGTGAGCAGCAGCCGCTCGGCTACCCGGAACCGCGAATAGTGCGGCGCCAGGGCGTTGGGCGATCCGTGGAGTGTGCTGGGCATCATCAGAGTGGTTCCTATTCCCCGTTCCCGGTTCCCGCTTCCCTCTTCCCTCTTCCCTCTACCCTCTTCCCTCTTCCCTCTACCCTCTTCCCTACAGCTCGGCGCGAATCGCCCACAAGTCCGGGAAGAACGGCTGGTTGAGCGTGGTCATCAGGTACGCCGCGCCGTCGCTGCCACCGGTGCCGCGCCGGGTGCCGATGGTGCGCTGCACCATCTTCACGTGCCGGTAGCGCCACTCCATCATCCCCTCGTCCAGGTCCACCAGGCGCTCGCACATGCCGGCCAGGGCGGAGCGCTGGTGGTAGACGTCCACCAGGGCGCGCCGCATCTCGGCCGTGGACTCGATGGGCTGGGTCACGTCCCGCTCCAGCTGGCTCCGCGGGATCGGCACCCCGTGCGCCGCGAGGTAGCGGATGAAGCTGTCCCACAGCGTCGGCGCGGCCAGCCGCCGCTCCAGCCGCGCCCGCGCCGCGCTCCCGGCGTCGTACCGGTCCAGCGCCTGGGCCTGCTTCCGCCCCAGCCGGAACTCCAGCTCCCGGAACTGCGCCGACTGGAACCCGCTTCCCGAATCCAGCCGGTCGCGGAAGGAGAGGAACTCGAGCGGGGTCATCGTCTCCAGGATATCGATCTGCGCCACCAGCACCTTGAGGATGGTGAGCACCCGCTTCATGGTGTGCTGCGCCCGCGACTCGTCCCGCCGCGCCAGCAGCTGCTCCAGGTAGTCGAGCTCGTGCAGCACCTGCTTGAACCAGAGTTCATAGACCTGGTGGATCACGATGAACAGCAGCTCATCGTGTTCCGGGCCGTCGGAAAGCGGGCGCTGCAGGCTGAGCAGCGGGTCGATCTGGAGGTACTCGCTGTAGGACGGCATACCGGCGTCTCGGCGCTAGCGCGGTCGGGGGGTGTAGCCGTCGAGTCTCGCGTACGGCGACGGCCAGGGGAGTGGATGGCCCAGCTCGCGGGCGGCGTGCCGGGTCCAGTAGGGATCCCAGAGGTGGGCGCGGGCCATGACGACGAGGTCCGCCCGGCCGGCGGCGAGGATGGTGTTGGCGTCGGCAGCACTCGAGATATTGCCCACGGTCATGGTCGGGACCTGGGCCTCGTGCCGGATCCGGTCGCTGAACGGCGTCTGGAACTGGCGACCATAGACCGGCCTGGCCTCCGCCACCGTGCCGCCGGCCGAGACGTCCACGATATCCGCCCCGGCGGCCACCGCCAGGCGCGCCACCTCGACCCCGTCCGCCGCCTCCAGTCCTCCAGGCACCCAGTCCACCGCCGAGATCCGCACCGAGATCGGCTTGTCCTGCCACTCGGCGCGGACCGCCCGGATGACCTCCAGCGGGTACCGCATCCGGTTGGCCAGCGAGCCACCATACTCGTCGGTCCGCCGGTTGGTGAGGGGGGAGATGAACGTCGACAGCAGGTAGCCGTGGGCCAGGTGCAGCTCGATCAGGTCGAATCCCGCCTCCAGCGACATCCGCGCGGCGCGGGCAAAGGCATCCCGCACCTCGTCCATGTCGGCCCGTGTCATCTCCCGCGGCGTCTGGCAGGTCGGCAGGTAGGGAACGGGGGACGGAGCGAGGAGCGGCCAGTTGCCCGTCGCCAGCGGCTCGTTGTTCCCCTCCCACGGGGGACGGGTGGAGCCCTTGCGGCCGGCATGCGCCAGCTGGATGCCGATCTTCGCGTCGGTCTCCCGGTGGACGTACTCGACGATCCGCCGCCAGGCGGCGACATGCCCGTCGAGATACATCCCGGCGCAGCCGGGGGTGATCCGGCCCTCGCGGCACACGTCCGTCATCTCGGTGATCACCAGGCCGGCGCCCCCGATGGCCCGGCTGCCGAGGTGCACCAGGTGCCAGTCGTTGACGAAGCCATCCTCCGCCCGGTACTGGCACATGGGGGAGACCACGATCCGGTTGGCGAGCACCAGGTCGCGGATGCGGTACGGGGTGAAGATCGGCGGCGGTGGCGGATCCTGGAGGACGGGACGCCCGCTCTGCCCGGATGCCACCCCGGCGAACCAGCGGTCCACCTGGGCCACGAGCGCCGGATCCCGGAGCCGCAGGTTCTCATGGGTGATGCGCAGGCTTCGGGTCAGCATCGTGAAGGCGAACTGCAGCGGGTCGAGCTCCTGGTAGCGTTCCACCGACTCGAACCACTCGAGGCTCGCCTGCGCCGCCCGCTGCAGGCTCTCCACCCCGGGGCGGCGCGCAGCCTCACAGCCGGCCAGCGCCTCCGGCACCGGCCTCCCGGAGCGGAGCGCCGCGGCCAGCGCGATCGCGTCCTCCATCGCGAGCTTGGTCCCCGAGCCCACCGAGAAGTGCGCGGTATGGGCGGCGTCGCCCAGGAGCACCACGTTGCCGGCGTGCCAGCGGGCGTTCCGCACCGTGGGGAACCGGCGCCAGATGGAGCGGTTGGCCAGCAGGCGGTGGCCCTCGAGCTCGTCCCGGAAGAGCTGCTCCAGGTAGGCGACCGTCCCCGCTTCGTCATCCTCCCGGAGTCCGCTCGCCTGCCAGGTCTCCTCCCGTGCCTCCACGATGAACGTGGACCGCCCGGGCGCGTACTGGTACGCATGGGTGCGCCACAGTCCGGCGGGGGAGGGCTTGAAATAGAAGGTGAAGGCCGGGAAGGGGCGGGTGGTGCCGAGCCAGACGAAGCGGTTGGTGCGCCAGTCGATCTGGGGCTGGAACTGGTCGGCCAGGCGGTCGCGGAGCACGCTGGCGACGCCGTCGGCCGCGACGATCAGGTCGGCGGGGCCGCAGTCGGCCGGCTGCCGGATCTCCCGCTGCCCCAGGATTTCCACGCCGAGCTCCCGCGCCCGGCGGGCGAGCAGCTCCAACAGGGTCTTCCGCTCGACCCCCGAGAACCGGTGTCCCGTGGAGCGGGTGATGCTCCCGCGGAAGTGGATCTCGATGTCATCCCAGTGCGCCGCCGCCGCTGCCATGGCGCGGTTGGTCTCGGGATCGGCTTCCCCGACGTTCTCCATGGTCTCGTCGGAGAACACCACCCCGAAGCCGAACCCGTCTTCCAGCCGGTTCCGCTCGAAGACCGTGACCCGGTGGCCCGGATCGTCCCGCTTGAGGAGAATGGCGAGGTACAGGCCGGCCGGACCCGCCCCGACGATTGCGACCTTCACGCGGCGTCCGGGTCCCAGGGGGGCGCTACCAGCCGACGGCGGCCGTCGGCGGTGCGCGGCGTGTCGGGCTGGTCCAGGTCCTCATGGTCCCAGAGCTTGCAGGTCACCGGCTTGTGCACCTGGTCCAGGCCCTCGCAGTAGTTGGTGAAGACACAACGTCGCACCTCCGCCCCCCGGCCCAGCCGCTGCTTCCGGAACCAGTCGGGGTCCGCCAGGCTCTGCCGCGCCGAGGCGATGATGTCCGCCGCCCCGGAACGGAGCAGCTCCTCCGCCTGCTCAAAGGTGGAAACGCCCCCCGCCAGCACCACCGGCGTGTCCCGGCCCGCGGCCCGCACCGCTGCCCGCACCACGTGGGTGGCCTCCCGGTTGCGACCGAAGGGGCCTCGCGCGTCCGAGCGCACGGTCGGCATGCATTCGTACCCGCTCGGTCCGGTGTAGGGATAGCGGGCCCAGCCCACCCGCGGCTGCCTGGCATCCTCGAACTTGCCCCCGCGGGAGAGCGAGAGGTAGTCCATGCCGGCCCGCGCGAATGCCGCGCCGAACCAGGCCGCGTCCTCCACCGTGCTGCCGCCCTCGATGCACTCCGCGGCCAGGAAGCGGCAACCGACCACGAACCGGCCGCTCACCGCGCGCCGCACCGCCCCGAAGACCTCGAGCGGCAGTCGCGCCCGCCGCTCCCGCGGTCCCCCATAACCGTCCGCGCGCTGGTTCCGCGCCGAGAGGAAGGAGGCCAGCGTGTAGGCATGGGCGCAGTGCAGCTCCACGCCGTCAAACCCCGCCTGCTGGGCCCGGGAAGCCGCGGCGGCGAACAGCTCCGGCAGGACCTGCGGCAGCTCCCGGATGTGGGGGAGGTGCGTATCGGTGACCCGCTCCCGCTCGCCGTAGGCCAGGCTCTCGAATTCCCGCTCGTCCAGCACCCGCGGCCACTCCGATTCCGGCAGCATTGCCAGCGCCTCACGGACCTCAGCGTCGCTGCCCGGGAAGAGGCTCCGATGCCGGTCGGTGAGCGCGAGGTACTCGCGGAAGTAGCGCGCCGGGTCCGGCCGCCGCCGGATCCGGAGGAAATCGATGATCTGGATGAAGAGCCGGGTCCGGCCCCCGCTGGCGCGGTGCACGGTCCGCACCAGCTCCGCCAGCCCGGGGATGAACCGGTCATCGCCGATCCGGAGCAGCGGTCCGCTGGGAATGTCGCGGATGCCGGTGGCCTCGACCACCAGCGCTCCCGGCTGCCCCGCAGCGAACCGCTCGTACCAGGCGAGCACCTCCGGGGTCACCAGCCCATCGTCCGTGGCTCGCCACGGGACCATGGCCGGCACCCAGGTGCGCTCGGCGAGCTCGAGCCGCCCCACCCGCAGGGGGCTGAACCAGAGCGACCCTGCCGCCTCGGCCTCGGTGGGCCAGCGGGCCGCGGGGATCGCATGCTTGATGAACGGCTCGGGGTGCCACATGGGGGAAAGGTAGCGATGAATGGGCGGTTGGGCGGTTAGGCGATTGGGCGATTAGGCGATTGGCTTTCCATGCTACCGCCGTACCGCCGTACCGCCGTACCGCCGTACCGCCCTACCGCCCTACCGCCCTACCGCCCTACCGCAACAGCTCCCCCGCAATGATCAGCTGCTGGATCTCGGTCGTGCCCTCATAGATGCGGAGCGCCCGCACCGCCCGGTAGAGCCGGTCCACCGGATGGTCCGCGAGGGCGCCCCGGCCCCCGATCAGCTGCACCGCGTCATCCACGGCCCGCTGGGCCATCTCGGTCGCGAAGGACTTGGCCATCGCGGCCTCGCTGGTGATCCGCGCCTGGCCCTGGTCCTTCTCGTACGCCGCCCGGTAGACCAGGAGCCGGGCGGCGGTGAGCTCGGTGGCCATGCGGGCGAGCTTCTGCTGCACCAGCTGGAACTCCGCTAGCGGCTTCCCGAACTGCTGCCGCCGCTTCACATGCGCCAGCGCTTCGGACAGCGCCCGCGCCGCCATGCCGCAGGCGGCCGCGGCCACGGTGGGGCGGAGCCGGTCGAGCGCCGCCAGCCCGATCCCGAAACCGCGCCCCTCTTCGCCGAGCAGCGCGTCGGCCGGCACCCGGCAGCCCTCGAAGGCCAGCTCGCCGAGCGGGTGCGGCGCGCTGAGCACCTGCGCCCCGGCGAAGCGGAGTCCCGGCGCGTCGGCGGGGACCAGGAAGCAGCTGATCCCCTTGGGCCCCTTGGAGCGGTCGGTGGAGGCGAAGACGGTGTACAGGTCGGCGATGCCGGCGTTGGAGATCAGGGTCTTGGCACCCTCGAGGATGTAGCCGGTGCCGTCGCGCCGGGCGGTGGTGGTGATGTTGGCGACATCGGAGCCGGCCTCCGGCTCGGTCATGGCGAAGGCGGTCATCACCCTGCCCGCGGCGATCGGGCCGAGCCACCGGACCTTTTGGGCCTCGGAGCCATTGAGCAGGATCGGCATGGTGCCGAGCCCCTGGAGGGCAAAGACCGCATCGGCGAGGGGCGAGGCCTCGCCGAGCGCCTCACGCATGAGGCAGCAGCCCCGGAGGTCGAGCTCGAGGATCGGCTTGAGCCAGCCGCCCTCGCCGAGCAGCCGGAGCAGGGCGCGGGCCTCGAGGCGGGCGGCGGTATCGTCCGCCGGATCGGGGCGGCGGGCCATCGTGTCCCGGGCGAAGGCGCCCACCTGTTCGGCGAGAGCCAGGTGGTCGAGCTCGAGGAAGGTGCGGACCAGCCTGGTATCCGGCATCGGCTACTCGAACCGCGCGTCGCGCTTGGCGCGGAACGCCTCGTACGCTTCGCGGAAATTGGGATGCCGCATGCAGGCGGCCTGGGCCCGGGCCTCCGCCTCCATGGCGGAGACCAGGTCCAGCGAGGCCTCGAGGTTGAGCGACGCCTTGGTGACCCCGATCGCCTCGGAGGGCCCCCGCGCCAGCCGCCGGGCGATGTCGGTCGCCTCCGCGAGCACCTGGTCTGTCGGGACCACCCGGTGATAGAGCCCGATCTCGAGGGCGCGCTGGGCGGTGATGAACTCGCCCAGCATCAGCAGCTCCGTGGCATGGCCCAGCCCCACGATGCGGGGGAGGAGCCAGGCGGCCCCCATGTCGGCGCCGGCGAGGCCCACCTTGGTGAAGAGGAAGGCGATCTTCGCGGACTCCGCCGCGATCCGGAAGTCGCTGGCCGCGGCCATGACCGCGCCCGCTCCCGCGACGGTGCCGTTGAGGGCCGCGACCACCGGGCGCCGGCACTGGCGGATCGAGAGGATGAGATCACAGGTGAGCCGGGTGAACTCGAGCAGGCCGTCGGGGTCGCGGGAGAACAGCGCGCCGATGATATCCTGCACGTCACCACCGGTGCAGAAGGCGCGGCCGGCCCCGGTGATGAGGATGGCGCGGACTCCGGGCTCGGTGTCGAGGGCGCGGAAAGTGTCGCGCAGCTCGGTGTACACCTCGAAGGTGAGGGCGTTGAGCCGCTCGGGGCGGTTGAGGGTGATCGTCGCGACCGAGCTGGCCGGATCGCGATGATAAAGGAAAGACCTCGGGTTGAGCGTCATTGCCACCCCTTGCACGATTCCGCCGGGCCGCCGAGCCGGCTAGCCCACCACCGCCGTAGCCTCGATCTCCACCAGCGCCCGCTGGTCCACCAGCGATGTCACCTCCACCAGCGCCATCGCCGGATAGTGCCCGCCCATGAGCCGGCGGTACACGACGCCGAGCGGCTTGAGACTGGCGCGGTACTGCGCGACATCAGTGACGTAGATGGTGAAGCGGCCGATATCGCTGGCCCCTCCCCCGGCCTCCCGCACCACCGCGAGCACCCGCTCCAGCGCGCCCTCGAATTGCCCAAGGAAGTCTTTTGTTGCGCTGTCCGTCGGCCCGTCGGCCCGTCGCCCCGTCGGTGCCGTCTGCCCCGCGATGAACAGCACCCGTCCGCCGGCCCGGGCCAGCAGGCCGTTGTTCCAGCCACGGGGGGCACCGAGGGCCTCGGGGTTGATGATCTCGAATCGGCCGCTCATCGCCTCGCTCCCGTCCAGGACCAGCTCCCTGCCGTTCGGCGGTGCCACGGCATCGGCGCAGAGTGACACGACCGCCGCCGCCACCTCTTCCGCGCGGATGAGGCGCGGCTGACCGGCGGAGGCGAGCGCCGCCGCGAGCGCCTCGGCGCGGGTCCGGCCGGTCTTGGCGACGATCCGGTCCAGCGTCTCGGTGGTCATCTCGGTGTCCACAAAGCCGGGGCAGACGGCGTTCACCGTCACGCCCGTCCCTTCTACCTCCGCCGCCGCCGAGCGGCTGAACCCCAGCAGCGCATGCTTGGCGGCGGCGTAGGCGGCAATGTAGCGGGCGCCAT
>JANRJZ010000109.1:0-1756 GCA_033763675.1 Gemmatimonadota bacterium | reverse complement strand
CCTGGCCTGGGCGGTGCACGGGGAGTATCCGGGTCCGTGGGCGCTGCTCGGCGGGACGCTGATCATGGCGGCGACCGGGGTGAAGTCCTGGGCCGATGCCCGCCGGGACCGCGCCGGTCCTGGCGAGCCGCCGAGTCGCCGAGCCGCCGAGCCGTCGAGCCACCGAGCCGCCGAGCCGTGACAGCACCGCCGACCCTGATCGAGACCGTCCGGGTCCGGAACGGCGAGGCTCCGCTCTGGGGGCTGCACCTCCGGCGCCTGGTGGCGAGCTGCCGGACGCTGGGCGTTCCCTTTCCCACCAGCTTCTCCGTGCCCGGGGGCGGCCCCGACCGGGTGCATCGACTCGAGGTCGGTCCCCGGGGGATGACCGTGGGTGAACGGGAGGCTGGGAGCGCGCGCCCGGTGCACCTCCGAACCAGCTCCGTTCCCCATCCCGGCTACCCCCACAAGACCACCGATCGTGCCGCCTTTGCCCGCGCCCTGGAAGAGGTCCGGGCGGCCGGGGGGGACGACGCCCTCCTGCTCACCCGCCGGGGCGAGGTGGCCGAGGCCACGATCTGGTGCCTGTTCTGGTGGGAGGGCGACCGGCTGGCGGCCCCGGCGCTGGACCTCGGGATCCTGCCGGGAGTCTCCCGCATGCGGATCGAGGAGTTGCACGGGCCCGTGGCGGGCCGGCGGGTGCCGGTAGCGGCCCTGGCCGGGCGCCCGCTCTTCCTCAGCAACGCCGTTCGTGGCATCGTTGAAGTGGCCACATTTGATGGCGGCCCGGTCCCTTTCCACCCGGGTACCGCCCCTCTCCGGGAGGGGTTCTGGCCTTGACCCACCCCGGGGCGGTCCTTAGCTTCTCCGGGCTCGCGGTGCTGGCCAAAAGAGCCCGTGGTGGTTGTAGCTCAATCGGTTAGAGCGCCGGACTGTGGCTCCGGAGGTTGCGGGTTCGATCCCCGTCAGCCACCCTGTATCAAGGAGTGTAGGTCCGTAGCTCAATTGGTAGAGCACCGGTCTCCAAAACCGGGGGTTGGGGGTTCGATTCCCTCCGGGCCTGTGCGGTCCGGCCGCCGTGCCGGACCCCGGGGAGTGCAACGCCGCTATCGTCTAGAGGCCTAGGACACAGCCCTCTCAAGGCTGGAACACGGGTTCGAATCCCGTTAGCGGTACTGGGGTGGGCCCCAACGGCCCCATCGTCTATCGGTTAGGACGCGACCCTTTCAAGGTCGAGAGACGGGTTCGACTCCCGTTGGGGCTACTCGCAGCAGGCAGGGCAGACGTGAACACCAGTGGGGGCAGGCCTCCGCGGCTGCCCCTTTTGCGCCGCTAGCTCAATTGGCAGAGCAAGTGACTCTTAATCACTAGGTTGTAGGTTCGATTCCTACGCGGCGCACTCAGGCGGCCCGGAGCATCTGCTCCGGGCCGTTTCCCATTCCCGGGCGAGCCTGCCGCACTTGGCAACGGTTGGAGGCCCCCGGCCACAGCGAAATGCACCCCCCAGGTTCACCCCGCCTCGAGCATCGTACTAACTTGTTGCTCTACAACGGCATACACTGCCGCATCCCCGCCACAGTCAGGCACGGAACTTGTTACGAAGAATCTCAATCCCAGATCCCCGGCTTCCCGGCCGGGAATTGTCCGTTGCTTCACCCTGCCGAGTTGGGGTTCGCCCATGCGGAACGCCCGCCGTGTCGCCGTCGTCGCTGCCTTTGGCCTGGCCGCCGCCTGCGGCGGTGGGGACAGCACCGGCCCCTCCGATCCGACCCCCACC
>JANRJZ010000108.1:0-33684 GCA_033763675.1 Gemmatimonadota bacterium | reverse complement strand
CCGCCGGGTGAGCTGGACCCCGATCACCGTGGAGGGCTGGGCCCTATATTGCGAAGAGCTGATGGCGGAGCAGGGCTTCTTCGCCTCGGTGGAGGAACGGCTCTTCCAGCGGCTGCATCTCCTGTGGCGGGCCATCCGGATCGTGCTCGACGTGGGGCTCCACACCCGCGGCATGACGCCGGATCAGGCGGTGGACCTGCTGGTGGACCGGGTGGCCATGGACCGGGCCAAGGCCCAGGCGGAGGTGAGCCGCTACTGCGCCTGGCCCACCTACCAGCTCTCGTATGCGGTGGGCCGGCGCGAGTTCCTCCACTTGCGCGAGGCCTGGCGCGCCAGCGCCGGCCCCGAGGCCCCGCTGCGCGAGTTCCATGACGCAGTGCTCGCCTACGGAGGCCTGCCCGTCTCCCTCATTCGCTGGGGGATGGGCCTCGGCATCGATGAGTAGGGACCGCGCCCCCGCGGTTCCCGGCACGGTCAAGGGCCTCGCGCTGGTCTCGCTGTTCAACGATTTCGCCAGCGAGATGGTCTACCCCCTCCTCCCCGCGTTCGTCACCCTGACCCTGGGCGCCGGGGCGGGGGCGCTGGCCGCGCTGGATGGCGCCGCCGACCTCGCCGCCGCGGCCACCAAGTGGTGGAGCGGCTCCCGCGCCGACCGTCCCGGGTGGCGCAAGCCGCTCATCCTCGCGGGGTACTTCTCCGCCATCCTGATTCGCCCCGTGATCGGTGTCGCCAGCGCCGCCTGGCAGGTCATCGGCTTCCGGGTGCTGGACCGGATCGGGAAGGGACTCCGCACCCCGGCGCGGGACGCGATGATCGCCGACGCGACGCTGCCCGAGCACCGCGGGCGCGCCTTCGGCCTTCACCGGGCCGCCGATCATTTCGGCTCGATCCCGGGCGCCCTCATCGCCTGGTGGCTGCTGCAGCATCAGGTGGACGTGCGCCGGGTGCTCACCCTGAGCATCCTGCCGGGGATGGTCGCGGGGCTGGTGCTGCTGGTGGTGCTGCGACGGGCAGACGGACCGTCGGTCCGTCGGTCCGTCGGTCCGGCAGGTGAATCGCCCAATCGCCCAATCGCCGGCCCCGATGCAACTGGCAGGATCTTCTGGGTGCCAGTCTTCGCGCTCGCCCTCCTGGTGCTGCTCCGGCTGCCCGAGACGCTGCTACTCCTCCGGCTGCAGGACCTGGGTGTCCCGGTGGCCACCATTCCGCTGGTGTGGGCCGGCCTGCACGCGGTGCGGAGCGTGGTGAGTTACCCTGGCGGCTGGCTGACCGATCACCTGGGGCCTCGGGGGGCCGTGGCGGCCGGCGGCGTCGCCTTCAGCGCCGGGATTGCCGCCCTGGGGTCCGCCCTGGGCCCGGTGGCCGCGATAACGGTCTTCCTGGCCCTGGGGCTGGTTGCCGGCCTCACCGAGTCGGCGGAACGGGTCGTGGTGGCCCGCCTGGCGCCGCGCCGCACCGGCCGCGGCTTCGGGGCCTATCACGCCCTCACCGGTCTGGCGGCGCTGCCCGCGGCGCTCGGCTTTGGCTTCCTGTACCAGCTTCAGGGCGGAAGCATGGCACTCTGGGCCTCCGCCGGGGGTATGCTGGTGGCAAGCGGCTGGTGGCTCCTCGCCGCCCGGCCGGTGCTGCCCGCACCTCGATCCGAGGGCTGAACCTGATGCGCCTGCTGTTCCCATTCCTGCTCGCCGCCGCCGCACCCCCCCTGGCGGGCCAGGTGCAGATCCGGCTCGATGATCCGGCACGCACCGTCTATTCCGAACTGCATGAGGGGCTCCGCCCCGGCAGTCCCGCCGCCGATTCGGTGCGCCGGATCCTCGGCGAGACCTCCACCCGGCGGCTCTGGCGCATGGTCCGGGAGGCGGCGGAGGGGACGGGCGGGTGGAACGAAGGGTTGCTCGCGCTCAACCGGCTGGCGGAGCTGCGGGACCCGAAGAGCCTGGACAGCGTGATCGCCTGGCGCCGGCGGCTTGCCAACCAGGAACTGCCGCCCCCGCCCGCCACCGATCTGAACGACCTGTTGCCGGGGCTCCGCGCGGTGCAGCTCGAGCTGCAGCGGGGCCGCCGGGGAGACCAGGCGGTGCTCAACGACTTTCTCCCCCGCATCGCCGAGGAGCACTACGACCTGGGCGACGCCTGGGTCTTCGGCCGGCTCGGCGCCGGCGCCGCCGACTCCCTGGCCCGCCGCTTCCTCGAGACCGACGACCAGGCGCTCCGCATCCGCTACCTCACGCTGCTCTCCTTCAGCCGCGACACCGCGCTCATCCCCCTGCTGGCCCGGATCTTCGTCGCGCCCGACAGCTTCAACCTCCCGCGCCGGATCGGCGGCCGGGCTTCCGACGGCCTGGTCTGGATCGGGACCCGGCGGAGCCTCGAGGCGCTGCTGGCGGCGCGCGCCGCGGCCCGTGCCCGCGGTACCTACGCCGATCCGGGCCTCAACCACGCCGACCTGGATTTCCTGGGCAACGACAGCTCGATGGTCGTAAGCCGCACCGGGCGGTGGGCGACGGAGTGGCTGGAGGTGCTGGGGAGGTAGGGGGAACGGGGAAACCGGGGAACGGGGGAACGGGGAAACGGGGAAACGGGGAAACGGAGCAGTGGGGAAACGGGCTGTAGTTCCGCTTCTCCGCTTCCCCGCTTCTCCATTGCTCAGCAGTTCAGACTTCCGCGACACCCCCCGAGACCACAAACGCCATCACCTTGGCGCTCGGCGCGCTGAGTGGCGTGATCCGGTCCCGCGGAAAGACCAGCATCTGGCCCGCGAAGTTGTAGGACTGCGGCAGGTACACGGTCACATGGTCCGCCAGCCCCAGTTCCTCCAGGGAATCCTGGGTCAGGAAGCCGATCGCCATCGAGCCGGCGTTGGGATCGAGCGTAACCAGCACCGGCGTCTGGAACCGCTTCTTCTCCCCCACGAACGCCCCCAGGACATCCTTGACCCCGGAATAGAGCAACCGCACCCCCGGAACCCGGTCCAGGAGCTGTTCCACCAGGGTCAGGGCCCGCCGCGCCAGGAAGTTGGAGGCGAGGAAACCGATCAGCGTGATCAGCAGCAGCGTCACCAGGAAGCCGACGCCGGGGATGGGGATGCGGAGCCAGCCGTCCACCGTGGTGAACAGCAGCCAGACGATGTACACGGTGAGGGCCACGGGCGCGGTGAAGATGAGCCCGTTGAGGAAGTAGCCGACCAGGCGTTTCATGGCAGGTCCGGGGGAGGGGTCAGCAGCAGCGCGTCGGGCCGTCGCCGTAGCGGCTGTCGAGGTACAGGTCGAAGAACTCGCGTTCCGACGGGATGGGCCACGCCGGGTGCATCAGCCGCAGGTGCCGGACGTAGGCGGCGTAGTCCGGCATTCCGGCCAGCTGCTTGATGGTGACGAGACACGACTCGGCGCGCTCCCGCAGCCGGACCCAGAGGCCACCCTGCACCTCCCAGCCCGGCTCGCCGCTCGAGCCGCCGAGCCGCCGAGCCGCCGAGCCGTCACCCCGCATACATCGACTCCACAAACGGCGTCTCCGTGCTGGTCATGGACGCCGTGCCGGCCCGCAGCCGCAGCCAGTCCCGGACCGAGGAGGCCACCACCGCCACCACGATCAGGACGAAGATCGACGCCATCGTGGCGTTGACGTGGTTGTTGAAGATGAGCCGCGCCCCGCGCTCCGGGTCCAGGGTGCCGGCGGCGATCTCCCCCCGGAGCGCGGCGGCGTCCGCCAGGAAGCCGATCCGGCGCTCGGGGGAGAAGATCTTCTGCCAGCTTGCGGTGAGGGTCACCACCAGCAGCCACGCCAGGGGCAGGAGCGTAGCCCAGGCGTAGCGCGCCTTCCCCGCCTTGATGATGATCGTCGTGCCCACGCACAGCGCCACCGACGCCAGCAGCTGGTTGCTGATGCCGAAGAGCGGCCACAGGCTGTTGATGCCGCCCAGCGGGTCCAGCACCCCCTGCACCAGGAAGTAGCCCCACCCGGCGACCACCAGGAGGGACGAGAGGATGATGCTGGGATACCAGGAGGTGCGGCCCAGCGGCGCCCACACATGGCCCGCCAGCTCCTGCAGCATGAAACGTCCCACCCGGGTCCCGGTGTCCACCGTGGTCAGGATGAAGAGCGCCTCGAACATGATCGCGAAGTGGTACCAGAGCGCCAGCAGGTGTTCCCCGAAGGCCCCGCTGAAGAGCGTGGCCATCCCCACCGCGAGGCTCGGCGCCCCGCCGGTCCGGCCCAGCAGCGTCGCCTCCCCCACCTGCCGGGCCAGGGTCTCCATCTGTTCCGGCGTCACCAGGAAGCCCCAGCCGCGGATGGTCTCGGCCGCCGCCACCGCGCTCCCGCCCAGCTTGGCCAGCGGCACGTTGATGGCGAAGTAGACCCCGGGGTCGAGCACCGCGGCGGCGCACATCGCCATCACCGCCACGAACGATTCCATGAGCATCCCGCCGTAGCCGATCAGCCGGGCGTCGGTCTCCTGCCGCACCATCTTGGGCGTCGTCCCCGACGCCACCAGGGCGTGGAAGCCGCTGATTGCCCCGCAGGCGATGGTGATGAAGCAGAAGGGGAAGAGCTTCCCGGCGAACACCGGCCCGGTACCGTCGATGAACCGGGTCACCGCCGGCAGCTTGAGGTCCGGCATCACCACCAGGATCGTGACAGCCAGCAGGACGATGGTCCCGATCTTCATGAAGGTGGAGAGGTAATCCCGGGGGCAGAGCAGCATCCAGACCGGCAGCACGCTGGCGATGAATCCGTACGCGATCATCGCGAAGGCGATCGCCAGCCCTGACCAGGTGAAGAGCGGCGCCAGCTCCGGGCTGCTGGCTACGTGCTGCCCGCCGACCAGTGCCAGCGCCAGCAGCACCAGCCCGGCCAGGGACGCCTCCACCGTCTTGCCCGGCCGCCAGACCTTCATCCAGAAGCCCATCAGGACCGCGATCGGGATGGTGCAGGCGATGGTGAAGAGCCCCCACGGGCTGTCCCGCAGCGCGTTCACCACCACCAGCGCCAGGACCGCGAGCAGGATCACCATGATCGCGAGGATGGCAACCATGGCGGCGAGCCCGGTGAACGGGCCGATCTCCTCCTTGGCCATCTGGCCCAGCGACTTGCCGTCCCGCCGCATGGAGCCCGCCAGGATCACGAAGTCCTGCACCGCGCCCGCGAGCACCACGCCGAACACCAGCCAGAGGGTCCCCGGGAGGTAGCCGAACTGGGCGGCCAGCACCGGCCCGATCAGCGGGCCCGCGCCGGAGATCGCGGCGAAGTGGTGCCCGAACAGCACCCAGCGGGTGGTGGGCACGAAGTCGCGGCCGTTCCCCAGCCGCTCCGCCGGCGTGGCGCGGCGGTTGTCGAGTCCGAACACCCGGTCGGCGAGGAAGCGGCTGTAGAACCGGTAGGCGAGGAGGTAGGTACCCAGGGCGGCGATGACCAGCCAGGCCGCGCTGACCGATTCCCCCCGATGAAGGGCCAGCACGGCCCAGCCGGCCGCGCCCGCCAGGGCGACGAGGAGCCAGAGCAGGGATCGCATGCGGCGGAATCTAGGGCGCCCGTGGCGGGACGACAGGGAGCGCCGCGCCGCGTCCCGGGCCGCCTCTTCCGCCGCCCCCGGTCCGCCCGTACCTTCAGCCCCCTATGTTCGCCTCGTTCGAGAACTTCGGAAGCGGCGCCTGGGACCCGGATGTCGAGCATTCGGGCACCACCCTCGAGCAGCCGCTGCCGGTGCCGGTCTCCGCCGGCTTCGCCGGCAAGGTGGCGGTGGTCACCGGCGGCGCCACCGGACTGGGCCGCTGCATCGCCATGGAGTTCGCCCGGCAGCGCTGCCGGGTGGCCTTCTGTTACGTGGACCTGCCGGGGCGCGACGTGACTGAACAGGCGCTGCTCACCGAGACCGCCTGCACCGCGATGGGCGCCGAGGTCTATGCCGCCCGCTGCGATGTGCGGGACCGCAGCTCGGTGGCGCGCTTCCTCGCCGATACCGCCCAGCGGTTCGGCACCGTCCATTTCCTGGTGAACAACGCCGGCATCGCGATGGACGGCGCCCTCTGGCGCATGACCGATGAGGCCTGGCGCGACGTGCTCGACACCAACGTCACCGGCGCCTTCAACTGCATCCGGACCGTCTCCCCCATCTTCCGCAAGCAGCACTACGGCAAGGTGGTGAGCGTGAGCGCCCACCAGGCGGCGCGCCCCGGCTTCGGGGTGGCCAACTACGCCGCCAGCAAGGCCGCCCTCGAGGGGCTGACCCGCGCCGCCGCGGTGGAACTTGGCCCCGCCAACGTGAACGTCAACGCCGTCGCGCCGGGGTTCATCCGCACCGAGCGGATGAGCATGCTCCCCCGCGAGGTCATCGAGCGGGCCCAGAAGCACAGCGTCCTCGGCCGGGTGGCGGAGCCGGAGGATGTGGCCCACGTCATCACCTTCCTCTGCTCCGAGGAGGCGCGTCATATCACGGGGCAGACCCTCGTGGTGGACGGGGGGTTGTCGTTGGAATAGCAGGGGCGGAGCTTGGTAGGCGCGGAGCTTGGTAGGGGCGGAGCTTAGCTCCGCCCCTCTCCCGTTCCCGTTCCCACGGTCCCACAATACCCCCCCCGGTTTACGTTTCCCCCCGTGCCAAACCGCACCCTCCGGTTCCACGTCGCCCTCGCGCTCGCCGTCACGGCGCTCGCCTGCGGTGGCAAGGCGCCCGCCGCGTCGCCGGCGCCCGTTGATCGCCCCCCCACCGAACCGGTCAAGCCGTTCGCGACCGTGGTCTTCGCCGGCGAGCCGATCGCGGTGCTGCCGTTCACCCTGGTGCTCCCCGTCGACACCCTGGGCAAGGTCCCGCCCCTCAACGACCGCCCGACAATGCTCGCCTGGGGGGATTCCCTCCTCGGCGAGCAGCTCACCGCCCGCGGCCCCGAGGTCAAGTGGATCCTGCCGCCGGAGCTGCGGAAGGTGGCCCGCCGGGCGCCGTCAGTGGCCCCCGACCCGGACCGGATGGGGCAATCCATCCTGCGGGCCAAGCAGCTGGAGAACCTGCCGGACCCGCTCCGGGGCCAGCTGCGCAACCTCGTGGCCCTGCTGGGCGGCCGGTACGCCCTGGTGCCGGCCGCGCTCACCTTCCTTTCCGAACCCACCGGCGCGGTGCGGGCCGAATTGTCGCTGGTGCTGGCGGACACCCGGACCGGCAAGGTGGTCTGGCGAACCCTGGCCTGGGCCCACGGCGCCACCCCGGCCGAGGCCCTCACCCTTGCCCTGACCGCGGTCTTCCCCGCGGCCCTGGATATTCGATGACCTACAATGTCACGCTCATCCCCGGCGATGGAATCGGGCCGGAGATCACCGCCGAAACGGTGAAGGTGCTCGAGGCCACGGGCCTCGCCTTCGAGTGGGACGAGCAGCTCGCCGGGGTGGCCGCGGTGGACGCCACCGGCACCCCCCTCCCCGACGCCACCATCGAGAGCATCCGGCACCGCAAGCTGGCCCTCAAGGGTCCGCTGACCACCCCGGTGGGCACCGGTTTCCGCTCGGTGAACGTGCAGCTCCGGAAGGAGTTCGAGCTCTTCGCCAACCTGCGGCCCGCCCGCAGCTTCATCCCCGGCGGGCGGTTCAGCGACGTGGACATCGTGCTGGTGCGGGAAAACCTCGAGGGGCTGTACGTGGGGGTGGAGCACTTCATCGCCATCGGCGGTGACCCCCGCGCCGTCGGGGAATCCATCGCGATCGTGACCCGCGCCGGCTGCGAGCGGATCATCCGCTACGCGTTCGAGTATGCCCTCCGGCAGGGGCGGAAGAAGGTCACGATCGTCCACAAGGCGAACATCCTCAAGATGGTGAGCGGGCTGTTCCTCGAGGTGGGCAAGCGGATCGCCAAGGAGTACGAGGGCCGGGTGCAGTCCAACGACATGATCGTGGACAACTGCGCCATGCAGCTGGTGATGAAGCCGGAACAGTTCGACGTCATGGTCACCACCAACATGTTCGGCGACATCCTGAGCGACGAGGTCTCCGGCCTGGTCGGCGGCCTGGGGCTCGCCCCCGGGGCCAACATCGGGACCCACGCCTCGATTTTCGAGGCGGTGCACGGGAGCGCCCCGGACATCGCGGGGAAGGGGATCGCCAACCCCGCGGCCCAGATGCTCGCCGCCGCGATGATGCTGGATCACCTGGGCGAGGGCGCCCGGGGCAGCCGGATCCGCACCGCCATCGAGCAGACCATCGTCGAGGACAATCTCCGCACCCGCGACCTCGGGGGCACGGCGTCCACCCGGGAGTTCGGCGATGCTGTCGCCAAGCGGGTGGCCTGAGGTCCCCTGCGCCCGGTGCGAGGCGCGGGTGGCCGGCTTGGCCTGGGGGGCCCTCTGTCCCGCCTGCGCCGCGGACCGGGCCCGCCGTGCAAGCCGCCTCGCGAGCCGCATCTCCCTGCCCGCAACCCTGCTGGTCGGCCTCTACGTCCTCTGGCGCGTGCCCCCGATCCCGCTGGCCCGGATCTACGGCGTCATCGCGGTGCTGGTGACGTACATCGTGGTGCGGAAGGTCGTGCACCGGGTTGCCCTGGAGCTCCTGCCCAGGTGACTCCCCACTCCTGGAGTGCCACATGACCTCTCGTTCATCCGGCGGCTCGGCGGCTCGGCGGCTCGGCGGTTCGGCCGCCGTGGCCCTGCTCCTCGCGGCAGCGCCCGTCGCGGCCCAGGCCCCCACCAGCCTCACCATCTATAACGACGGCCGCGCCCTGGTGCGCTGGACCGTCCCGCTCGAGATCCTCAAGGGGCAATCGCAGCAGGTGGCCGTCACCGGCCCCGCCGATCCCGGCTCCATCTTCTCCACCGATCCCGAGATCACCGTGCTGAGCGGCGCCTTCGATGCCGGCGTCACCGAGGGAGATGCCCTGCGCCGCGCGGTGGGCCGCCGGATGACCTTCCGCATCGGCAAGGACACGGTCTCCGCCACGGTCCTGGGCGTGAACCCCACCCGCTACAAGCTGGCCGACGGCAGCGTGACCTTTCAGCCGCCCGGCGTGCCGCAGTACCCCGCCGACGTGGTCACCGTGGACCCCCGCTACGACATGACCATCACCAGCGCCCGCGCCCGGCGCGGCCTGCCGCTCGGCTACTTCACCAGCGGCGCCGGCTGGTCCGCCAGCTACCAGGTGGTGCTCGGCGCCGCCGGCACCGCGCGGGTGCTGGGGCAGGCGGTGGTGGACCCGGGGCCGCTGCGCTACCAGGAAGCCGAGCTGCAGCTCCTCGCCGGCCAGGTGAGCGTGGCCGCGGCGCCGGAGTTCCGCCAGCGGGCGGAGGCCATGCGGGTGAACATGGCCGCGATGGACATGGCCGCCAAGATGCCCGGCGAGCAGAAGGTCGGGGAGTTCCACCTCTACACCCTCCCCGGCACCTGGGCCCTCGAGCCCGGCGTGGTGCGCACCATCTCCCTGTTCCAGCCGGCGGAAGCCCGGATCACGCGGAGCTACGAGCTCCGCGGCCAGCTCCCCTGGTGGGGCGGCCTGGTCCAGAACGGCGAAGAGGAGGAGCCGCCGATTACCGTCTTCTACACGGTGCAGCGGCCCCGGAAGACCGACCTGGGTGACCGGCCCCTTCCCGGCGGCGTGGTGCGGCTGTTCCAGCCCGACAGCGCCGGCCGGGTGCAGCTCATCGGGGAGGCGGCGATCGACCACAGCCCCGCGGGGGAGGATCTCCGGCTCAACGCCGGCACCGCGTTCGACCTCTCTGCCAAGCGGGTGCAGGCCAGCTTCAGCACCCGCCGGGACAGCCTCCCGCAGGGCGGTGGCTGGCGCTATACCGCCACCGCGGACTACCGGGTCACCCTCGAGAATGCCGCCGATTCCGCCGCCGTGGTGGACGTGATCGAGGAGCGCGCCGGCGAGTGGAGCGTGGTCTCGAGCAGCATCAAGGCCGAGAAGCTCTCGTCCACCCGCACCCGCTTCCGGGTGCCGGTTCCGGCCCGGGGCAAGGCCACGCTCACCTACCGGGTGCGGATCATCTGGTGACCGAGCAGATCGTCGCCCACCTCTCGGATATCCACTTCGGAGTGCGCTGCGACCTGCAGCAGCTCGCCGACCTCGAACGCTTCCTCCCCACCCTCTCCCCGCGGGCGATCGTCGTTTCCGGCGACCTCGCCCAGCGGGCCCGGCATGGCGAGTTCCAGGCCGCCCTTCGCTTCCTCGAGGGGCTGGCCCGCACCGCCCCGGTGCACCTCGTCCCCGGCAACCACGACGTCCAGTGGTGGCGGAGCGTCCTCGGCGTGCTGGGCCGGCGGGTCAAGTACGGCAAGTGGCGCCGCTATTTCGGCGAGGACCTCACCCCGGTGCTCGAGCTGGACGACCTGGTGGTGGCCGGGATGCTCTCGGCCCACGGCTTTGCCTGGGGCTCCCTCACTCCCAACCCCAACGACACTACCGTGAGGGGGCACCTCCCCGCCGCCGAGGTAGCTCGGGTGCGGGAGCGGTTTGCCCGCACCGATCCGCGAAAGACCCGGATCGCGGTGCTGCACCACAACGTCCTGCCCGGCGTGATCTCCCGGCGCTGGGGGCTGGCCCGACCCCGCGCGGCGCAGGCGGCGCTGCTCACCCTCGACGCCGACCTGGTGCTCTGCGGCCACGATCACACCGAGGGGAGCGGGCAGCTGGAGGGCCGCCTGGTGGTGAGCACCGCCGGTACCCACTCCGTCCGCACCCGCGGGGGACGCCCCTCCGCCTTCAACCTCCTCCGGATCACCGCCGACCAGATCCAGGTGGAGCATTACATCTACGCCCGGGACGCGCGGACCTTCCGCCCCGGCGACCGGTCGGCCTACGCCCGCTACCGCCGTGCAGCTGGGGCTGTTCAGCGATAGCTTCTGGTCCCTGGTGACCGGCCACCGCCGTCCCCAGGCGGCGGCGGCGGTGTCCCATCCGGCGGACCCCCCATCGTTGTACGACAGGCTCCGCGCCGCCGGCCTCCCGGCGGTGCCCCGCTTCGAGACCCATCGCAACCAGCAGGTGATGCTCTCCTGGCTTCCGGGCCGGCGGCTCCGAATCCACGAGGGCTACGCCGCGGCGCCGGATGAGGTGCTGCGGGCCATCGTCAAGTTCCTCACCCCCGGTGTCCGGCGGGCCTCCCGGGTCGCGGCCCGGCAGGTGTTCCTTTCGTTTCCGGTGGAGCGGCACGCGCCCCCCCGGTCCCGCCGCCCGCCCCGCCCCCGGCCCGGCGACCAGGAACTGCTGCTCCGGCTCACCACACTCCAGGCCGAGCTGAACCTGACCCACTTCAACGGCCAACTGACGACACTCCCCATCCGGCTCTCCTCCCGCATGCGCCGCCGGCTGGGTGAGCTCCGGCTGGAGCGGAAGACCGGCCGGGCCGTGCATATCGGGCTCAGCCGCCGCCACGCCCTGCACGATCCGTGGCCCGAGGTTCGGGATACCCTGCTGCATGAGTTGGTGCACCAATGGCAGGCCGAGACGGGCAGGCCGGTGGATCATGGGCGGGAGTTCCGGCGGATGGCGCGGGAGGTGGGGATCGTGCCAAGGGCGGTAAGGACGGATTAGGAACCTCGGAGAAACGGAGAAACGGAGAAACGGAGAAACGGGGGAATGATGCGGCGGGACAGCTGGGAATCTCGGGGTTAGATTCGAGGTCGTCACGGGTGCTCACTCCGTTTCCCCGTTTCCCCGTTTCCCCGTTCACCACCCGGCCCATGCCCCCCTTCTCAGGCGTCGACTTCTATGACATCACCAGTCTCCTCTCCGATGAGGAGCGCGCCGTCCGCGACACCGTGCGGCAGTGGGTGGACGAGCGGCTGATGCCGATCATTGGCGACTGTTACGTCGCCGGCCGCTTCCCGAAGGAGCTGATTCCCGGAATGGCGGAGCTGGGGATGCTCGGGGCCAACCTGCCGGAGGCGTACGGCTGCGCCGGGCTCAACAGCGTGGCCTACGGGCTCATCATGCAGGAGCTGGAGCGCGGGGACAGCGGCATCCGCTCCTTTGCCTCGGTGCAGGGTGCGCTGGTCATGTATCCGATCTTTGCCTTCGGTTCCGAGGAGCAGAAGCGGCGCTGGCTGCCGGCGCTGGCCGCGGGGACCGACATCGGCTGCTTCGGGCTCACCGAACCTGATTACGGCTCCAACCCCGCCGGCATGATCACCACCGCGCGCCAGATGGCGGACGGCTGGGTCCTGAACGGCGCCAAGATGTGGATCACCAACGGTTCCCAGGCCACGGTGGCTGTGGTCTGGGCCAAGACGGGCGAGCTCTCCGACGCGAAGTCGGTGCGCGGCTTCATCGTCCCCGCAGGCACGAAGGGCTTCAGCGCCCGCGACCAGAAGGGGAAGCTCTCGTTGCGGGCCTCGGACACCAGCGAGCTGATCTTCGAGGACGTGAAGCTGCCGAAGGACGCGCTGCTGCCGGCGTCAGGCGGCCTCAAGAGCCCCCTCATGTGCCTCACCCAGGCGCGCTACGGGATCTCGTGGGGGGCGGTGGGGGCGGCCATGGCCTGCTACGACGAGGCCCTGCGCTACGCGAAGAACCGGGTCATGTTCGACCGCCCCATCGGCCAGACCCAGATCCAGCAGGTCCGCCTGGCCGACATGCTCACCGAGATCACCAAGGCCCAGCTGCTGGCCCTGCAGCTGGGGCGGCTCAAGGACGCCGGCCGCATGACCCCCCAGCAGGTGTCCCTCGCCAAGCGCAACAACGTGGACATGGCCTGCGAATGCGCCCGGGAGGCCCGCCGCCTCCTCGGCGCCAACGGCATCCTGGCCGAATATCACTCCATGCGCCATCTCGCCAACCTGGAATCGGTCTATACCTATGAGGGGACGCATGATATGCACTCCCTCATCCTTGGTGAGAGTGTGACGGGCCTGGCTGCGTTCTAGGGGTGTGCGAAGGTGGGTGTGGCCGGTTCCGGCACCCGCCTCTACTATGCATTCAGGCCCTGGCCCGGACTGACCCCTGACCGACGAACCGATCCCCCTCCCGTCCCTCATCGCGGGGCGCTACGCCGTCCAGCGCGAGCTTGGTCGCGGGGGGATGGCCACGGTCTATTTGGCCCGGGATGAGCGCCATGGCCGCGAGGTCGCCCTCAAGGTGATCCAGGTGGCACCGGGGGATGAGGACGGCGCCGCGCGGTTCCTGAACGAGATCCAGGTGGCGGCCCGCCTGGCCCACCCGAACATCCTCCCGGTCCACGACTCCGGCCACACCGAGGGCTTCTCCTACTACGTCATGCCGTATGTCCCGGGGGAGAGCCTCCGGCAGCGGCTGGACCGGGAGGGCGCCCTGCCCGTCGCGGACACCCTCGCGATCGCCGGCCAGGTGGCCAACGCACTCGCCTACGCCCACAGCCACGGCGTCATCCACCGCGACATCAAGCCCGAGAACATCCTCTTCCTCGCCGGCCACGCCGTCGTGGCCGACTTCGGCATCGCCCGCGCGATCAGCGCCGGCGGCTGGAGCCGGCGGATGCTGGGAGGCGACCGGACCGGGACGCCCGCCTACATGAGTCCGGAGCAGGCGGTCGGCGGCTCCCGGGTGGACGGCCGGAGTGACATCTACAGCCTCGGCTGCGTGCTCTACGAGATGCTCACCGGCGATCCCCCCTTCCGGGGCGATACCCCGGAGGAGCTGGTCGTCAAGCACCTGCAGGATGAACCCGAGCCGGTCCAGACCCGGCGCGCCGCCCTGCCGGCCGAGATGCAGCCGCTGGTGGCCCTGGCGCTGGCCAAGAACCCCGCCGACCGCTACCCGACCGCCCAGCAGTTCGCCGACGCCATTGCCCGGGTGCAGGCGGGGCAGTACCCGACCCCCGTCGCGACCCGCGTCCTGCCGCGCCGGGGGTTGGGCCGCTGGCGCTGGGTCCTGCCGGCGGCAGCCGTGGCCGCGGTGATTTACGCGGCGGTCGGCTCCGTGACCGCGCAGGGCGGCTTCGGCGCCCCGCCCGTCGATCCTTCCCGGCTCGCCATCGCGCCGTTTGTGCACCACGAGGGCGCGGCGCCGATGCTGCTCACCGGGGCACAGTGCGCCCGCGTCATCCGCGAGGCGTTTGGCCGGTGGGATGACATCTCGCTGGTGGATTCCCGATGGATGGATGACCGGCTCTCCCGGCTACCGGGGGAACCGGACCTCGATCAGCTGCTCAAGCTGGCCCGGGAGGCGCAGGCCGGCCGGCTGGTGAGCGGCGAGGTCTGGGCCTTCCGCGATTCGCTCCGCATCCGGGGGGTGCTGTACGACGCCCGCCGGAAAGGAAAGGTCATCCGCGAGCGCACCGTCACCATCCCGGCCGACCTCTCCGAACTGGATGCCCGCATCAGTGAACTGGCCGACTCGCTGCTCCTGATCCGCCCGCAGACCCCCGTGGCCGCCGGCGGGGCGCTGGGCACCCGGCTGGTGGTGGCGTGGCAGGCCTACGACTCGGCCCACGCCGCACTGGCGCGCTGGGACCTGGACGGGGCGGTGGCCGGCTTCCGGCTGGCGCTGGAGCGGGACCCCGGCTACGGGCTGGCCCATCTCTGGCTGGCCCAGACCCTGAGCTGGAAGGGGGAGTGGGCCGACACCTGGCGCGACCACGCTTTGGCGGGGCTCGGAGCCCAGCCGACGCTGCCCGCCCGCGAACGGGAATGGGCCATGGCCCTCGCCGCGATGGCCGATGGCCGGTTCCCCGAGGCCTGCGACCGCTACGATGCCATGATCCGCCGGGACAGCCTCGACTTTCGGGGCTGGTATGGCCGGGCCGAATGCCGCTCCCGGGACCCGGTCGTGCTGGCGGATGCGAAGAGTCCCTCCGGCTGGCGCTTCCGTTCCAGCTACCAGGCGGCGATCAACGACTATCAGGCCGCCCTCACCCTGGTACCGAGCACCCACCTCGCGTTCAAGGGCGGGGCCTTCGCCCGACTGAGCCGGCTCTACTTCGCCGAATCCAACATCCTCCGCCGGGGCAGCCGGTCTGATGCGGCGGCGGGCGAGTTCTTCGCCTTTCCGACGCTGGATGCGGACACGCTCCAGTTCATCCCGTGGACCATCGAGGAAATCGGGAGGACCTCCCTCGGGTCGGTGACCAAGCCCCGGGTCGCGACCCAGCCTGAGGCGATCCGCCGCAACCAGCGCCAGCTGGTGCGGCTCACCTCCGAGTGGGCGCGGGCCTTCCCGAAGAGCCTCGCCGCCATCGAGTCGGAGGCGCTCGCCCTCGAGCTGGTGGGGGAGTTCGGCGCCACCGCCGGCGCGGCCGATACCGCGGTGCGGCGGATCCAGCAGGCGCGCGGCCTCGCCATTGATGACGCTGACCGGGTGCGCCTGGGGAGCGTGGAGCTGCGCCTCCTGGTCAAGCAGGAACGATTCCGCGAGGCGGCACAGCTCGCCGATTCCCTGCTCCGCGCCAACCCCGCACCGCGCCCCGGTACCGCCCCCTACCTCGCCGCGGCGGCCGCCCTCACCGGGCGGGCCGCGCTGGCCGCTCGCCTCAGCCGGCTGAGCGCGCCGGTTCAGGTGGTGTGGACTCTGGACGGGGCCGAGCTCAAGGTCCCGCTCCCGCTTCGGGAGACGGCCCTCGCCTTCGAGGCCTTCGCCGCGCTCGGGGCCCCCATGGACTCGCTGGAGGGGCTGTACCGGCTGGCGCAGCGCCAGCTCACCGGTTACCTGACCGCGGACCGGCGCGAGCTGGCCGACGCCGCGCTGCTGGATCAGCCGCGTGCGCTCCTCTTTCCGGGCGCCCTGGCGGCTCCGGCCCCCCGCAGCCGGGTCAAGCTCAACTACATTCTGCAACTCCAGCAGGCCGCCCGGAACGACGAGCGTGCCGAGGCCCAGGCGATCCTCGGCAACCTGGCTCGGATCCGGGTCGGGCGGCGGCCGGGGGATCAGGCGGTGGAAGCAGCGCTGGCCGAGGCGCAGGTGGAGCTGGCCATCCGGGACACTGCCGCCGCCATCACCCGGCTGGATGGATTCCTCGATGGCTTTGCCTCGATCGGGGTGGACCTCACGGAGCGCACGGTCGCCTCCGGCTCCCTGGTCCGGCTCATGGCGCTCCGGGCCCGGCTGGCGGAGGCCACCGGCGACCGGCGCGTCGCCCGCAAGTGGGCGGGCGACGTGGTGACCCTCTGGGAGCGCGCCGACCCGGGGCTCCTCCCCGTGGTGAAGGAGATGCGCGACATCGCCACGCGCCCCTCCTGATTCGCCTTCGTCGGCCCTACATTCCTCCATCGTCCAGCCCAGGAGGAGTAGTGCCCACTCGATCGCCACGGTGTCACGCGCTGCTGCTTGCACTGCCGCTCCTGCTCGCCTGCCGGATGGAGCGCACTCCCCCGCCGCCCGCCGAGGCCACCCCGGAGCCGCCCACGCCGGTGGGACTCGAGGCCGACGGCGAGGTCGATCGCGCGAAGCTGCTGGAGGTGGCGCGGTCACAGCAGTATGACCTCAACCCCGGCTCCTCCCACCGGGCCGTGCTGGACTACGGGGTCGACGCCACGATCGAACCGGCGGTCGGAGCCTACCGCAATCCGAAGGATGCCTTCGACCGCGGTGTCGTGGTCGCCAGGTTCATCAACAACAGCGACTCCACCCTGGGCCGGCTGGGCCTGCTCCCCCGCGGAACCACCTACTGGTTCATCTACCGGAAGGACGGCCAGCTCTTCTCTGCCTACATCCCCGACATTGATACCGACAAGCACGACGTGCGCGGGGTGGCTACCATGGCCCACCCGCCGACCCGTCCCTGGCGGCAGTCCGTGGCGCAGTGGCAGCTCCCCGGCGTCCTGGAAAAGGAGGGTGGCCTGGGCGCGCTCGGGGTGGCCGCCGGGGGACAACTTCCGTGGGTGACCTGCGCGGAGTCCGGATGCTGCAAGCCGTCCCGCTGACCCCGAAGAAAGACCGGGCCGCATAAGTATCCGGGGGGATGAGGGGGCCGTGTGACGCACGGCCCCCTCGTGCGTATGTTCTCTTCGTGGCCCCCCCTTCCGCCCATTCCGCACCCGCGAGCGCCCCGTCCCAGGCCATTCCTGAGGCCGGGGCGCTGTGCCGCGCCTGGTACGAGCAGCATGGCAAGGCGGTCTACAGCTACCTCCGGTTTCACCTCCCCGGGGCCGATGCCGCCGAGGATGTGACCTCGGAGACCTTCCTCAAGGCCTTCCAGTCCGCCCACCGCTATGACCCCACCCTCGGCGAGGCCCGGACCTGGATCTTCCGGATCGCACAGAACAGCCTGCGGGACTACCTCCGCCGGAGCCGGGTGCGGCGCCATGTCTCCCTCGGCGGCATGCGGGATCTGGCCTGCCAGGCGCCCTCCCCCGAGGAGCGGCTGCTCATGGAGGAAGCGGTGGGGCGGCTGCTGAATGCGGTGGCGGAGCTGCCGGAGCGGGACCGGGAGGTGGTGAGCCTCCGATACGGCAGCGGGCTCGAGACCGCCGCGGTGGCCGAGGTGCTTGGCATCCGGGAAGCAGCGGTGCGGACCCGGCTCTGGCGCGCCCTCGGCCGGCTTCGGCACCTCCTGACCGACCAGGGCGAGCCGTGAGCACCCCGCCGGAGGAGCTCCAGGAACTCGAGCGCCGCCTGGTCGGAGTGCAGTTCGAGCCGCGCGCCTCGCTCGGGGCCGAGATCCTGGGCCGGTTCCAGCGGGGCGATACCGGTGCCGACGGCCGCCCGCCGTTCTGGCGCCGGGTGCGGGGGCTCGCCGCCGCGGTCGCGCTGGTGGGCCTTGGGCTCTCGGTGGTCGGACTGGTGGCGCTCCGCACCCCGGCGCTCGCTTCGGTGGACCACTGCTGCCAGGACTTCGACGGCGGCGGGGACGCCGACGATGGGCTGCTGGTGGTCACCCGCAAGGGGAGCGAGGTCAAACGGCTTGCCATCTACGAAGACCGGGATGGGAGCCGCAGCTTCACGCCGGCGGACGTCGTCCGCTTTGCGCGGACCGGCGGCCCCATGCTGCACGCGCACCTGCTGCCGGGCGCCATCACCACCGAGTTCTGCTGCCTCGATTACGATGGCGGCGGCCCCGACGATGACGCCCTGCTCGTGGTCGGGCTGCCGCCGGACCGGATCGCGATGGCCGCGATCTTTGAGCGCCGTGTCCCGCCCGGGGCGCCGTCCCCACTCCGTTGAGCCGATCTGATTTCCCCGTTTCTCCGTTCCCTCTTCCCACTTCCCTCTTCCCTTTGCCCCAGGCTCATGACCCAGCTTCGTCTGCCCATCCTGTTGTTGGTCGTCGCGCTCCCCCTGGCTGCCCAGCAGCCGGACAGCACCAGGCGGGACACGACCGTCATCGAGCTCAAGCCCATCGAGGTCGTCGGCTCCATCCTGGCGCCCACGGGACCCAAGGTCGGCTCCGGCGTGCCGGCCCGGACCACGATCATCGGGCGGGAGCAGATCGAGGCCAACGAGCCCCGCCTGCTCTCCGACCTGCTGGTGACCCAGGCCGGGATGTCGAGTTACGACGACCTCGGCGCCAGCTACAAGATGTCGGTGTCCTCCCGCGGCTTTTATGCCTCGCCCATCGTGGGGTTGCCGCAGGGCATCTCGATCTTCCTCGACGGTGTCCGCCAGAACGAGCCGGACGCCGCGCAGGTGAACTTCGACCTGCTGCCGATGGAACATGTGAGCCGGGTGGAAATCCTCTCCGGCACTTCCTCACTGCTGGGGCGGAACTCACTGGGTGGCTCCATCAACCTGGTCACCAATTCGGGTGGCGGTCCCACGCACGGTGAGCTCGAGGTCTCCGGTGGCAACTACAAGACTTTCGGCGCCGACGGCTCGGTGGCGGGAGCGCTGGGCGGCGGGACGTGGAGCTACTACACCGGCGGCGGCTACGACCGGGAGGACGGCTGGCGGCAGGACACCGGCGCCGAGCAGTACAACGGCTTCTTCAACCTGGGCCGGCTCACCGAGAAGTGGGGCGTCCGGTTCCAGGGATACGGCGCCAAGTCCCGGGCCGAGACCGCCGGCTCGCTGCCGCTCAGCGTCTTCAACACCAGCCCCGACTCCAACCTCAGCACCGGGGACTATGAAGACCTGAACAACCTCCAGCTCGCGGTGAGCGGCTACCGGCGGGGGGACCGGGGGCAGTTCTCCTTCTCCACCTTTGTGCGGCGGCACCGCGCAGAACGCTTCAACGTCAACCAGGAAGACGATCCCGACAACCTCGGCCGCTCCCGCAACCTGATGCTGGGCGGCAGCGCCGACTACCGCTGGCAGGCCACTGACCTCCTTGGCATCCGGGTTGGCGCCGAGGGTTCCCGCAGCAACACCGAGGTGGAACTGTTCGCCGACTCCAGCAAGTTCAGCGGGCCGGTCAACCAGACCACCTTCGTGAAGAGTCCCACCTGGGACATCGCCGGCTACGCCCTGGCGGACCTGACGGTGGGCCGCGCTACCTTTTCCGCCGGGGCCCGCTACGACTACATCCGGATTCCGTTCGAGAACCAGCTCGACCCCACCCGGGATACAACCAGCTCCTATTCACGGCTGAGCCCCAAGGGCGGGGTCAGCGTGGAGATGGGGCGGGGGCTCACGCTCTTCGGCTCGGTGGGCGGAGCCTTCCGGGCGCCGGCGGTGATCGAGCTGGCCTGCGCCGACGAGGCCGAGCCCTGCCCGCTCCCGTTCGCGCTCGGGGACGACCCGCCCATTGATCCGGTGCGGGCCACCACCTTCGAGGTGGGGGGGCGGCTGATCGCGGGCCAGGCCATCCTGAGCGCCTCGCTGTACCGCACCGAGGTGCGGGACGACATCATCCTGCTCGCCTCCGACTCCGCCCCCGCCGGCTCCACCATCGAGGGGTACTTCGACAACATCGACAAGACTCGACGGGAAGGAGTGGAGTTGGCCGCCCAGCTGTTCCTGGACGGTGGGCACTCGCTCTATGCCAACTACGCCTACACCCGGGCCACCTACCAGAGTGAGGCGGAGATCTTCAGCATCCGGGAGGACTTCGGGGGCGAGAATGAGGTGGTTGCCGGCGATGAAATGCCGCTGGTCCCCAATCACCAGTTCAAGCTCGGGGCCTCGGTGCAGCTCCCGTCCGGCTTCTTTGCCGGGGCGGACGGGCGTTACATCGGGAGCCAGTGGCTCCGCGGTGACGAGGCCAACGAGGAGCCCAAGCTGGATGGCTACTTCGTCACCGACGCCCGGCTGGGCTGGCGCGGCAAGGGGTGGGAGATCGTGGCGGTGGGCAACAACATCTTCCAGAAGAAATACGCGGCCTTCGGCACCTTCAACGTGAACCAGGGGGCGGGGGATGTGCTGGAGCGGTTCCTGACCCCGGGATTCAAGCGTGTGGTGCGGCTGGTGGTGCGGCGGAGCTTTGGTGGGGGGGATGAGTAGGCGATTAGGCGATTAGGCGATTAGGCGATTGGGCGATTGGTGCGAGGGGCCGGGTCAAGTTCCCTCCCGATGTCCTGACCTCCATCGGGCGGGGCGGTACCATGCGGGGCAGGGGACGAGAGTCTCCTGCCCCGTGTGGGTCCTGGGCTTCGACCCGGATCGGGTCCGGGACGAGCCTCGACCCGACCCACCTTCGGCCGAGTCGCCGAGTCGCCGAGTCGCCGAGCCGCCGAGTCAGTGGCATCCCCCGCCCGCGCTGGCTACCTTTTCGGCGGCCGATGGGCCCCGAATTCCCCCCGAAAGAGGTCACAGCGTGCGCATTGCGGTCTGTCTCAAGCGCGTCCCCGATACCACTGCGCGCATCGTCATCGCGGCCGACGGCAAGTCGATCGACGAGACCGGCGTCAAGTTCGTCGTGAACCCATACGACGAATACGCCATCGAGGAAGCGCTCAAGCTCAAGGAGACCGCCGGCGCCGGCGAGACCGTCGCCATCTGTCTCGGCAGCGATGCCGCCCAGGAGACCCTCCGCACCGCTCTCGCGATGGGGGTGGACCGGGCGGTGCTGCTCCAGTGCCCCGGCGGGTCCGACGGCCTCGAGGTGGCCCGCGCCCTTGCCGCCGAGCTCAAGGCTGGGAGCTATGACCTGATCCTCTTCGGCAAGCTGGCGGTGGACGACTACAACCATCAGGTCGGCCCCATGGTGGCCGAGCTGCTGGAGCTCCCCTGCATCACCTCCGTGGCGCACCTCACGGTGGCGAACGGCGCGCTGGAGGCGGAGCGGGAGATCGAGGGCGGCATCGAGGTCTCCACGGCGGCGCTCCCCGCGGTCCTCACCTGCGACAAGGGCCTCAACAGCCCGCGGCTCCCGAGCCTCAAGGGGATCATGGCCGCCAAGAAGAAGCCGCTCGAGGTAAAGCCCGTGACTCTCGGCGCCGGCGGCCTCACGCTGCTCGGCCTCTCCCTGCCGCCCGACCGGAAGCCGGGCCAGATCGTCGGCGAGGGCGCCGACGCGGTCCCCGCCCTGGTCAAGCTCCTCCGTGAAGAAGCGAAGGTGATCTGATGACCCGCATCATCGCGGTGGCGGAGCAGCGTGACGGCGGGCTCCGGAAGGTGTCGCTGGAAGTCGTCTCGGCGGCTCGGCGGCTCGGCGACTCGCTCGGAGCAACGGTGGACGTGGTGCTGATCGGCAACGGTCCCGTGAGCGGGAGCGACCAGCTGGCACGCCACGGCGCCGACAAGGTGCTCACCGCCGCCCACGCAGACTTTGCGCTCTACCAGCCCGATGGCTACGCCGCCACGGTGGCCGCCGCCGCACAGGGCGCGGCGGTGGTCCTCTTCGCCGCCACCGCCACCGGCCGCGATCTGGCGCCGCGGGTGGCGGCGCGGCTCGGCACCGGTGTGGCCACCGACGTGACCGCGCTGGCCGTCGAGGGCGGCAAGGTCATCGCCACCCGGCCGGTGTACGCCGGCAAGGCGCTGGCCAAGGTGCGCCTCGACGGTGCGCCAGCCATGGCGACCATCCGGCCCAACACCGTCGCCGCGACGGAATCTCCCAAGGCGGGGGCGGCGGAGAACCTGCCGGTGCCGGCGTTTACCGCCCGGGTGAAGGTCACCCAGGTGAAGGCCCCCGCCACCGCCGCGCTGGATGTGGCGGAGGCGCCGATCGTGGTCTCCGGCGGCCGCGGGATGAAGGAGCCGGCCCACTTCACCCTGCTGGAAGAGCTGGCGGCCGCGCTCGGCAATGCCGCCGTCGGCGCGAGCCGGGCGGTGGTGGATGCCGGCTGGCGGGACCATGGTGCCCAGGTGGGACAGACCGGCAAGACGGTGAGTCCCAACCTGTACGTGGCCGTGGGCATCTCCGGCGCCATCCAGCATCTGGCCGGGATGCGCACCGCCAAGACCATCGTGGCCATCAATCGCGACAAGGACGCCCCGATCTTCAAGGTGGCGGACTACGGCATCGTGGGAGACCTGTTCGAGATCGTCCCCCGGCTCACCGCCGAGGTGAAGAAGCTCCGGGGAGAGGGGTAGCCCGCTGTCCCCTCCCCGCGGGCGACTGCTGCAGATTCTCGGCGTCGCCTTTGGCATCGCCGTCATCGTGGGCAACAGCATCGGCGTCGGGATCCTCCGCACCCCGGGCGATGTGGCCCTGCACCTCCCCAGCACCCCCTGGTTTATCGGCGTCTGGATCGCGGGCGGCGTGTACGCGCTGCTCGGCGCGCTCACGCTGGCGGAGCTGGGCGCCATGATCCCCGAGTCGGGGGGGCAGTACGTCTTTGCCCGCCGCGCCTTCGGTGACTACGCCGGCTTCATGATCGGGTGGAGCGACTGGATCTCCACCTGCGCCTCGCTCGCCGCTGTCACCATCTCCGTCGGCGACTACAGCGATGCCCTCTGGCCGGCGCTCTCGGGCCACGCCGCCGCCATCGCCATCGGCGTGGTGACGGTGCTGGCCCTCATCCAGGCCCGGGGGATCCGCGCCGGGGACCTGGCACAACAGCTTACCAGCCTGCTCAAGACCGTGGTGCTGGTGGGACTGGCGCTGGTCTGCTTCTTCGCGCCGGGGAGCGGCGAGGCCACCTCCACCACCGCGGCGCCGGCCACGTTCGTCTTTGCCTTCGCGCCGCTGGTGCTGGCGCTGCAGGGGGTCATCTACACCTACGACGGCTGGAACGGGATGCTCTACTTCAGCGGCGAGGTGAAGAACCCCGGCCGCGACATCCCCCGGGCCATGGCGGGCGGGGTGCTGGCGGTGATCGCCATTTACCTGCTGCTCAACCTGGCATTCCTGCATGTCCTGCCGCTCTCACGGATGGTGGGGCAGGAGCTGGTGGCGGCCACCGCGGCGCGGGAGATCTTCGGCGCCAACGGGGACCGGGTCGTCCGGGCGGTGCTGATCGTCTCGCTGGTGAGCGCGGCCAACGCCATCCTGCTGATGGGCTCGCGGCTGCCGTACGGACTGAGCCGCGACGGGCTGGTCTGGCGGGGCCTCTCCGGGGTGAATTCCGGCGGCACTCCCATCGCGTCGCTGGGGCTCTCGGTGCTGGTCACGGCGGTCCTGCTGCTCACGGGGACCTTCGACCAGATCCTGGCGCTGGCGGCGTTCTTCTTCGTGGTCAACTACATCATGTCCTTTCTCTCGGTGCTGGTGCTGCGGCGGAAGGAGCCGGAGACTCCGCGCCCCTACCGCGCCTTCGGCTATCCCGGCGTCACCATCGTGCTGCTGCTCTGTTCCATCGGGTTCCTGGTGAGCGCGGTCCTCAGCGACAGCCGCAACAGCCTCTTCGCCCTGGGCCTCCTGGTGGCGAGCTACCCGGTGTTCCGGGTGCTGCGGCGGTAGCTTCGGTCCTGCCGCCCTGCCGCCCTGCCGTCCTGCCGCCCCTTGCCCTGTATTGTATAGATGATTATCTATGTATCGTTCTATCGCTGAAGGGGCCATGGCGCGACTTGGAGTGGAACAGCGGGCACGGATCGCCAAGGCGCTGGCGGATGATCGCCGGTTCGGCATCCTCGAGGCCATCGCCCGGACGGAGGAACTCTCCTGCCGGGATCTGGTGGAGCGGCTGCCGATCGCCCAGGCGACGGTCTCGCACCACCTGAAGGAACTGGCCAACGCCGGGCTGATTGCGGTGCGCCAGGAAGGGCAGTGCCGGTTCTACCAGCTCCGGACCGACACGGTGGCCGAGTACGTGCGGCAGCTGGAACACCGGCTGCTGGGCCGCCGGGCGCTGGTCTGAGAGGGGACCGAGGGAACCTCCCGGGGGGTGCGGGAGTTTTCAGGTGGCGTACAAATAGATGATTATCGATGGATCTATCGGCGGCGGGGTCGCTGCCGGTTGGCTGTCGCACTTGAGGAGCAAATCATGAAGACCGACATGCAGTTGCAGGTCACCGACGCGAACTTTGCCACCGAGGTGGAGCAGGCCGACGGGCTGGTGGTGGTGGATTTCTGGGCCACGTGGTGCGGCCCCTGCCGGGCCGTCGCCCCGGTGATCGAAAAGCTGGCCGAGGACTACGCCGGGAAGGTGAAGGTGCGGAAGCTCGACACCGACGCCAACCAGGCCACCGCCATGCGCTACAACATCCGCTCGATCCCGACCATCCTGCTGTTCAAGGGCGGGAAGCCGGTGGACGTGGTGGTGGGCGCCGATCCCCGGCTGCGCAGCATCCTGGACGACAAGATCGCGAAGCTCAGCGCCTGATCACTCCGCGCCCTCGACCTTCGGGGGCTTGAAGCCCTGCAGCATCGAATCCACCCGTCCCGCCAGCCGGGCCGCGACCGCGGCCCGGCTGGTGTCTCCCGCCGCAATCAAGTCGCTCAGCGAGAGCGGGTCCGCGTCCATGTCGAACAGCTCCACTTCCATCGGGAACGTAGTGTTCCCCTTCGCGTCCTTCTGCGACCGGATCAGGTGGTTCCCCTCCGCCAGGATTGCCTGCCAGGTCTTGCCCGGCCGCCGCAGCTCGGCGTAGACCGGTGAGATCGGCGCCGGCGTGCCCCAGGATTCCCAGAGCGGACGCAGTGAGGTGCCGGGGATGCGGTCTTCGTCCCGGATCCCGGCCAGGTCCATCAGGGTGCGGGGCAGGTCCCGGAGGGAGACCACCTGCTGCACCCGCAACCCCTGCGGCAGGTTCGGGGAGATCACGATGAGCGGCACCTGGAGCAGCTGGCGGTAGAGGCTGTTGCCATGGAGCACCAGGCCATGCTCCCCGAAGTGCTCTCCATGGTCAGAACTGATCACCACCACCGTGTTGTCCAGCTGGCCCTGCGCCTCCAGTCCCTTGAGCAGCCGGTCCATCTCGGCGTCGAGCCAGGCGATCGCGCCGTCATAGGCATTGACGGCGGCGCTGATCTCGCTCGCGGCCGGCTGGACTCCCTTGCCCCCCCAGTCGCGGGGGCGGAAGGCGGGCTGATCGGCCGGGGTGAAGCGCCGATCGTAAGGGGGAGGTGGCAGGTACGGATCGTGCGCGTCGTAGTAGTTGAGAAAGGCGAAGTACGGCCGGTCGCCGAGGTGGCCGGTCCAGCGCAAGAAATCGTCGGTGACTTCCGGGGCCAATTTGCGTCCGAAGTTGTCGTGATTATCGAGCAGCCGCACCCGGGCTGGCATGATCACCTGGTCGCGCAGCCAGCGCCCAAACGCAGAGCTATAGACCAGGAGGGGCCAGGGGTCCGGCCCATCCTCGAACCGCACAAAGCCGCGACCCAGGCCTAGCTGGCGGCTGACGTAGCCGAAGTTGGCCACGAACCCGGCGGTGACCCAGCCGTGGTCCGCCATCACCTCCGCAATCACCGGGTGGGTGTCGTCCAGCGGGGCGCGGAAGCCGGCGGTGAGCTCATACGGGTACCGCCCGGTGAACATCGTGGCGTGGCTCGGCAGGGTCCAGGGCGCGGTGGCCATGGCCCGCTCGAACAGCACCCCCTTCTGGGCCCACTCCTCGAGGTGCGGCGTGGTCTTCCGGTCGTACCCGCTCACGCTGAGGCTGAAGTCCCGTACCGTGTCGAGGATGACGAGCACCACGTTCGGCCGGTCGCCCCGGGCCCCCTGCTTCGCGAGGTAGGCCGACTCGAAGCGCTTCCGAAGCAGCGGCTGCCCGATGGCCAGGCCGAGTGCCACGACGGCCAGCAGCGGGAGGCTCCAGGCCATCGCCTTCCGGACTCCTGCCTCCCGCGGCCCCGCGAAGCGGGCCAGCGCCACCCCGACACCGACCGAGAGCAGGTAGGCCGCCGCATCGTGGATCCGGGTCTGGATCAGGATCAGGCTCAGCGCGCCCATGAAGGCGACGATGCCGAACTGGGTCTTCCAGCCGAAGCGCCCGGGGCGCCACCGCGCCAGCAGCCAGACGATCGCCGCGAGCACGCCAAACCAGACGAGATTGGCGGCGACCGGCAGCCACCAGGCGTCGGCGTCGAGCCGCACGTTCTGGCGGATGATGAACATCCGGACCGCGGGGAGCTGGTAGAGCGTGCCTTCGATCAGCCCGCAGGCCAGCGCGAACCAGAGGGCCGGGAGCCAGGGATTCGGGGAACGCCGAGTCATCATCCGTCCGGGGAGGGGAGTGGGACGCGCCGGTCAGTGGAAATACTCGTGCCCACCGGAAGCTTCGGTGAGACAGGCAGTTAGGTCATTCCAGATGTCGGGTCGTTGCCGCACCTGTAGGGTAATCACGGCAGCCCGCTCTAGCGGTGAGCGCTGACCAGCCGCTGGATCCGCCGCGCCCCTTCCGCGACCGCCGCCTCCTCGGGCCCGACGGAGAAGCGGGCGTACTGCCGGAAGCGCGAGGGGCGGCCGCTCCGCCGCTTGCCGGGGTTGATGTCGAAGAACTCCCCGGGCACGCAGATGACCTTCTCCTTGAGCGCCGCCTTGAAGAACGACATGCCGTCCGCGATCGGCTCGGGCAGGGCCGAGAGATCGGCCCAGCAGTAGAAGGTCCCGTCGGGGTCCAGGTCCAGCCGCATCCCGGCCTGTTCCAGCGCGGACTTGAGGATGGCCTTCTTGGCGCGGAAGGCGGTGCGGATCGCGGCGGTCTCCGCCTGCACCACGTCGGGGCTGAGCAGCGGCACCGCGGAGCGCTGCAGCGGCTTGCTGCCACCGCCGTCGAGGAAGCTGCCGGTACTGGAGACAGCGTCAATCACCGCCCGCGGGCCCACGATCCAGGTGCAGCGCCACCCCGGGTAGCGCCAGTTCTTGGTGAGGCCGTCGAAGATGACCACCGGGTCGCGGTCCACGTCCTCGACATAACGGGCGGCGGAGACGATGCCCTCCTCCGGCCCCTCGGGCCAGAGGTAGTGGGAATAGAACTCGTCCAGCAGCAGCGCGCAGGCCAGCTCCCGTGCGGTAGCCACCCAGCGCTCCAGCTCGGCACCGCGGATGACCCGCCCGGTGGGGTTATTGGGATTGGAGAGCAGCACCGCCGAGAGGCCGCGGCCGGTGATCTCTCGGCGCAGGTCGTCCACCGAGAACTCGTAGCCGCGGGCGCCGTCCAGCAGGATGGGGATGGAGCTGAACAGCTTGAAGATGTCCAGCAGCTCCTCGTACGCGGTGTAGTCGGGGAGAAAGTGGCCCAGGTTGATCTCGCCGAGTGCCGCCACCGCGCGGGTGAGGCTGGCCCGGCCGCCGCCGCAGATGCAGACGTTGCGCTCGGTGTACTGGGACGGCTTCCCCTGCCGGAAGAACTGATTGTACAGCTGGGCCACCGCCTGCCGCAGCTCCGGGATTCCGGGGACCGGGGCGTACTCCTGGTCGTCCAGGGCAATCTCGATCGTGTCCACCCGGGGCGGGGCACCTGGCAGGGGGCCGGTCTCCGGCATCCCCTGGCCCAGGTTGCACCAGTCGGGATGCCCGTAGCGGTAGCCGTGCCGGGCGGCTTCCGCCATCACATAAATGACCCCGGTGAAGGGGACCGGCCGGAAGCCGGGGATCTGGGGGGGGTGCATGGGTGGGGTGGAAGATAAGGCGATTGGGCGATTGGGCGATTGGGCGATTGGGCGATTGGGCGATTAGGCTGCCGTCCTGCCGTCCTGCCGTCCTGCCGTCCTGCCGTCCTGCCGCCCCACCGTCCTCGCCAATCGCCCGGCCGCCCTTATATTCCCCCACCCCACCAGGCATCTCTCGAGGACCTGACACCCGTGACCCCGATTCTTCCCCGCCGGCACCAGCGGTCGCTTCCGCTTGAACAGCTCATCCGTGCGGAGGCGCCAGGCGTCGAAGCACTGGAAATGGACGTGGTCTTCGTGGGGGCGGGGCCGGCGGGGCTCGCCGGCGCCATCGAACTGGCGCGGCTGGTGCGGCAGGAGCAGGCCACGAACCCGGGCTTTCCGGAGCTCAACATCGCCGTGCTGGAGAAGGCCGGGAGCCTCGGGGAGCACAATCTCTCCGGCGCGGTGGTGAACCCCCGTGCCTTCCGTGAGCTCTTTCCCGACAAGCAGGACGCCGACTTTCCCTTCCGCCAGGCCGTGAACGGAGAGGCGGTCTATTTCCTCTCCCGGACAGGGTCGTTCCGGATCCCGACCCCGCCCACGATGCACAACGCCGGGTACTTCACTGCCTCACTCTGCGAGATCGTGCGCTGGCTCGGGGAGCAGGCGGAGGCGCTCGGGGTAAACATCCTCCCCGGCTTTCCGGCCGATGCGCTGCTGGTGGAAGGCCAGGCGGTGCGCGGGGTGCGGACCACTCCCACCGGTCTCGACCGCGAGGGCCGACCCGCGGATGGCTACCAGGAGCCGACCGACATCACCGCCCGGGTCACCGTGCTCACCGAGGGAACCCGGGGCCCCCTGGGCCAGGGGTGGCGCGAGTGGCAGCAGGTGCGCTCGGAGAACCCCCAGATCTTCGCGCTGGGCGTGAAGGAGGTCTGGAAGGTGCCGCGGCCGCTCGACCGGGTCATCCACACCCTGGGCTGGCCGCTTCCGAGCAGCGCCTTCGGCGGGACCTTCCTGTACCCGCTGGGCCCGGAGATGGTGTCGCTCGGCATCGTGGTGGGGCTCGACCATCGGGAGGCGCATCTCGACGTGCACCAGCTGCTGCAGCGGCTCAAGCTGCACCCGCTGGTGCGACCCTGGCTCGAGGGGGGGGAACTGCTCGAGTGGGGTGCCAAGACCATCCCCGAGGGAGGCTACTACGCCCTCCCGGCGCGGCGCTCCGGGGATGGGATCCTGATGGCGGGAGACACCGTCGGCTTCGTGGACGTGCCGTCGCTCAAGGGCATCCACTACGCCATGCAGTCCGGGATGTATGCCGCCCGCGCCGCCTTCCAGGCGCTCAAGGCGGGGGACACCGGGGCCGCATCCCTGGCCGCGTACGACCGGATGATCAACGAGAGTTACATCGTGGCGGACATGCACCGCACCCGCAACATGCGGCTGGCGTTCAAGGACGGCATGATGCTCGGCGGGATGAAAGCTGGCCTGATGACGCTGACCGGTGGCGCCTTCCCCGGGGGCCGGATCCCGATGCACGAGGACTCGGAGCGGGAGCGGGTGAGCGTGCCGCCGAGCCGCCGGGCGGTCGAGCCGGCGCCGGATGGGACCCTCACCTTCAGCAAGGTCGACGCCGTCTTCAAGTCCGGCAACGCCACCCGTGACACCATCCCGCAACATCTCCTCGTGGGGCCGGACGTCTCCGGGGAGGTCGCGGACTTCTACGCGGCGCTCTGCCCCGCCGGTGTGTACGAGCGGGTGGGGGACACCCTCCGGGTGAACGCCCCCAACTGCGTGGACTGCAAGGCCACCGACGTGCTCGGCCCGCGCTGGACCCCGCGCGAGGGCGGCAGCGGTCCCAAGTACCGACTGATGTAGATGACCGAAGGCTACCAGCACTCGCGGCGGCGGTCCCGCGCCATCACCGGCTCCGCCCCCCAGGCGCCGCCGCCCGAGCTGCCGGCGTGGCGGCGACTCCTCCTCCCCCCCGATCCGCTGCAGATGGACGCCGGGGCGGAGGGGGAGCTGCTGGTCGCGCGGGTGCGGACGGTGCTGATCCTGCTGCTGCTGCCCATCCCCTTCATCAACATGGCGCTCGACCCCGGCAACCGGACGGCCGCGCTGATCGGGCTCGGGGCCGGGCTGGCGGCGTTGAGCCTCGCGCTGGGCGCCCAGCTGCTGCTGCGGCGGGATTTCTACCGCCCCTGGGTGGGACTGGCGACCAGCCTGCTGGACGTGACCTGCGTGAGCGCGGGGCTGGGGGCCTTCCTGGTGGTGGACCAGGCCATTGCCACCGTCAACAGCCGGCTGCTGTTCGAGGTGTACTTCATCGCCATCGGCGCCACCGCGCTCCGCTACGACGCCCGGGTGAGCCTCGCCGCGGGAGCGATGGCGATGCTGCAGTACCTCGTGGTAGTGCTCCTGGCGTACCACCAGTTCGACGTGGCGAACCCGCTGCGCGACCACCGGGGCTACGGCGCCTTCGACTGGGCGACACAGGTCTCCCGCCTGCTCCTGCTCGGGGTCACCGCCCTGCTTGCGGCGGGGATCGTGCTGCGCAGCCAGCGGCTGCGGCAGCAGTCGCGCAGCGACCGGCTCACCGGGCTCCCCAACCGCAGTTTCTTCGACGACCGGGTGGCCGCCGAGCTGTCCCGCGCCCGGCGCTACGGCACGCCGGTGGCGCTGCTGATGATCGACGTGGACCACTTCAAGCGCTTCAACGACACCCACGGTCACGCCGCGGGGGATGTGGCCCTGAAGGCGGTGGCGACGGCCTTGCAGGAGGCGACTCGGCAGAGCGACATCGTGGTGCGCTATGGCGGCGAGGAGTTCGTGGCCCTGCTGCCGGACCTGTACCCCGTCGCCGCCACGGAGCGGGCCGAGATGCTGCGGCACCTGATCGAGGAGATGCCGATCGGCCTCCCCCGGCGGAGCGAGGTGGCCCGGATCACGATCAGCATCGGGGTGGCGGCCTACGGCTACGACGGGACTCAGGCAGAAGACCTGCTGGACCGGGCCGATGCCAGACTCTTCCAGGCCAAGGAAGGGGGCCGCAACCGGGTGGTCGGCCCGCCGCCTGAATCCGAGGCGTTCGTCCTCGAGCGCCGGGCCAGTGGCGGCCATTCAAGTAGCCAGCAAAGCATTGCAGGACAATAATTTGCATTAGTGACACGCACCACAGCCGAACCATGGAATAGCTGTCACATTCGAGGACAGCACCGGGCCAGCACCGTGGCCCGGTTCTTCCTTGGCTTGCCTCCCGATTCCCGGGTATAGCGGGCCAATCGGGACCAGGGAGGCCGTGTGCATCTCAATCAGTGGCGGGCGCTCACCGCCGGACTGCTGCTCCTCGCCGCCTGCGGCGGCGGCGCGAAGGACCCCGCAGGACCTGGTCCCACCGGTTCACTCCAGGTGGCGGTGAGTGGCCTGCCCGGCGGCACCGCGGGGCGGGTCACGGTCACGGGGCCGGCGGGCTACACCCGCGCCGTCGCCGCGACCACCCAGCTCAACGGCCTGCTCGAAGGGGCCTACCACGTGAGCGCCGGCTACGTGAACGCCGCCGGCCAGACCTGGACCGCCACCCCGGCCCCGGACAGTGTCTTCGTCGCCGCGCACGACACGGCGGCGGTCGCGGTGGCCTATACCGGCGGGCCGGCCACCAATCTCAACTTCACCGTCGCGGGCACCCAGCTCATCCAGAGCACGCAGCGCGCCGACGGCAGCATCCCGATGATCGGGGGCCGGGACGCGATGCTCCGGGTCTTCGTCATCGCCAATGCCGGCAACAGCTCCCAGGTCGCGGTCCGGGTGCGGCTCTTCCAGGCCGGGGTCGCGGTGGACTCGCTCGACGTCACCCGCCCCGCGGCCGGAGTCCCGCTCACGGCGGACACGGCCAGCCTGGCCGCCAGCTGGAATGTCCTGATCCCCGGCGCGCGGGTCCTGACGGGGATGAGCTACCAGGTAGAGGTAGACCCCACCGATGCCGTGGCGGAGACCGCCGAGGGCGACAACCGCTGGCCCGGTGGCGGCGCCACGCAGGCCGTCACGGTGCAGAACGTGCCGCTGTTCAGTCTCCGCTTCGTGCCGGTGGAGCAATCGGTGAACGGGCTGGTGGGACAGGTGAACAACGGCAATCGCAATGCGTTCATCGACCCGACCAGGCAGATGTTCCCGCTGGGCCAGATGGACGTGGACGTCCGCAGCACCTACACCACCAGTGCCCCGGCGTACGAGGCGAATGACGGCAACAACGCCTGGGGTCAGACCCTGGGGGAGATGAACGCGCTCCGCGCCGCCGACAACAGCACCCGCACCTACGCCGGGATCGTTCAGGTGACGTACGGCGGCGGCATCGCGGGGCTGGGATACATCGGGGCCCCGATGTCGGTCTCGTGGGACAAGGCCAGCAGCGCACCCGGTGTCATCGCCCACGAGCTGGGTCACAACTTCGGCCGGAACCACGCCCCCTGCGGCAACCCCTCCGGCCCCGACCCGGGCTACCCCTATCCCAACGCCCAGATCGGCGCTTGGGGGCTGGACCTGCCCGGGCTCGCGCTCAAGTCTCCCACGGCATACGTGGACCTGATGAGCTACTGCAATCCCGACTGGGTGAGCGACTACACCTACCTCGCAGTGCTCAACGCCCGTGGTACCGGCCCGGCGGTGGAGCCGTCGGTGACGGCGCCGGGGCGGGGACTCCTGGTCTGGGGCCGCATCGTGGCCGGGAACGTGATCCTCGAGCCGGCGTTCACGGTGCAGGCGGCCCCGCGGCTCCCGAGCCGCGCTGGCCCGCACCGGGTGGAGGGCTTCGACGCCTCCGGCCGGCCGGTGTTCAGCCTGAGCTTCGAGGGAGACCTGGTCACCGACCTCCCCCGTGGCGAGGAACGGCACTTCGCCTTCGTGGTGCCGCTCTCCGCGGCCGAGGAGGGACGCCTCGCCGGGCTCCGCCTGGTGGGCCATGGGCTCACCGCGGTCCGGGTACCGGACGCGGCGCTCGTCAGCGGCACGCCGGCGCCGGCCAGGGTCAGCGCCGCGCGGGCAGGGAACCGGCTCGGGCTCTCCTGGAGCGGCGCCTCTCCGATGGCGCTGGTGCGCGACGCGCAGAGCGGCGAGGTGCTCTCCTTTGCCCGCGGGGGCCAGGCCCAGCTGGCCGGGGTCCGGGGCGCGGTGACGGTGGAGCTGAGCGATGGCGTCCGGAGCCTGCCGCGGGTGACGCTGCAGCGGCCCTGACCCACCGCGATTAGCCTTGAGCATCCCGCGCCAGGGCCACACCGTACCGACCGAATCGCTTTCCTCCGACCGGCGGCTCCCCGCTCTCGATGGACTCCGGGGTATCGCCATCCTGCTGGTCTTCGGCTACCACCTGGCGCTCTTCGGCAGGTGGACCCCCGGTACCGCGGTGGACCGCGCCCTCGCCGGCCTGCTGCTGCACGGCTGGATCGGGGTGGACCTCTTCTTCGTCCTCTCCGGCTTCCTGATCACCGGCATCCTGCTGGACACCCGCGGCCGCCCCGGTTGGCTCAAGCGCTTCTACCTCCGCCGCATCCTCCGCATCGTGCCGCCCTACTACGCCGCGCTGGCGGTGCAGCTGGTGGTCCTGGCCGTTCTGGGCCAGCTGGATCGGGCCCGGATCGGCTGGACGGCGAGCTGGCTGACCAATCACTTCGTGGCGCGGGAGGGGTGGGACGCCCTGGCGACCAGCATGCACCACTACTGGTCCCTCGCGGTGGAGGAGCAGTACTACCTGCTCTGGCCGGCGCTCGCGGCGCTGGTGCCGCGGGGCGCCCTCCGCTGGACGGCGGCGCTGCTGCTGCTCGGCGCCGGCGTGGCGCGCGTGACCCTGGCGCAGCGGGGCATGGAAGTGGGCGCCTACGTGCTGCTGCCGGCGCGGATGGACGGGCTGGCCGTCGGCGCCCTGCTGGCCATCGCGGTGCGAGGCCCCGGCGGCCTGGCCGCCGCAGTGCGCGGGGTACGGATCCCCGCGGCCATCTCCAGCCTGATCCTGGCCGCC
>JANRJZ010000107.1:0-51844 GCA_033763675.1 Gemmatimonadota bacterium | reverse complement strand
GAGATGGGCGAAGAACCGCTGCCGGCCCTCGCCGACGGCGTCCGCATCCGGCAGATCCTCTACAACCTCCTCTCCAACGCATCCAAGTTCACCCCCGAGGGCGGCTCGGTGACGGTCTCCGCCATCACCACCCGGGCCCCGCTCCCCGTCCCCTCCGATCGCAGCACCGACAAGGCCCGCTTCGTCTCCCGCGACGCCGTCTGGATCTCGGTACGGGACACCGGCATTGGCATCCAGCAGGACGACATGCCCAAGCTGTTCCACGAATTCAGCCAGGTGGACAGCTCCGCCAGCCGGCAGCAGCAGGGTACCGGCCTGGGCCTGGCCCTGTCCCGCCGCTTCGTCGAGATGCACGGCGGGACCATCGGCTGCGAATCGGTGGCCGGGACCGGCGCCACCTTCTGGTTCATCCTCCCGGCGGAGGGGCCGCTCCGCCGGCCGGGGCGCGTGGTCGAGGAGTCACGGAGATCCGCCGAGCAGGAGGCTCCTCCCACCTAGTCCCGCCGCCTCCCACGCACCCTGAACAGCAATCTCGCAGTTCAAGGTGCCGTTTCTGTCGTTCCATATACAAGTCGTTGAACATCATGGTGTTACATCACGGCATCCGGTTTGCTACTGCCATGCCTGTCCAATGTTCACGCGCCCTTACTCCACGCCGGATCTGAGCTCCGCCGGCTTTACCCTGATTGAACTGCTGGCGGTCCTCATCATCCTGGGGCTGCTGGCGGGCCTGGCCATTCCCAAGCTCCAGGCTACCACCAAGCAGGCCCGGATCGCCCGCGCCATCGGCGATATCCGGAGCCTCCAGGCCGACATCATGGCCTTCGAGACCCAGAGCGATTCGGTCCCCGGTTCCCTCGCGGCCATCGGGCGCGGCGGCATGGTGGATCCGTGGGGCAAGCCCTACATCTACAATCCGTTCCCGCGTGGCGGCAACTCGAAGGGACCACCCCCTGGGGCACGGCGGGACCGCTTCCTGGTCCCGATCAACTCCACATTCGACTTGTACAGCATGGGGGAGGATGGACGGACCGTGCCTCCCCTTTCGGGCCCCGGCGGCGACGACATCGTCCGCGGCAACGACGGCGGCTTCATCGGCCTCGGCTCGAGGTTCTAGCCAGTGCAGCCGCGCGGCTTCCTCCGGACCCGGGTCGCCCGCCGGATGCTCGGCCTCTTCCTGGCCGGCGCCCTGCTTCCCCTCCTCGTGCTCGCCTTCCTCGGCTACCGGCACCTCGCCCGGGAGCTGGGGGAACGCGCGCGGGAACAGCTCCGGATCGAGAGCAAGTCCGCGGGAATGATCCTGCTGGACCGGTTCGGCGGTCTCGCCGCCGCGCTGGAGCGGCTCGCCTCCCGTTCGGAGACGCCGGGCTATGCCGTGGGCCTGACAGCCCAGTCCGCCGCCGCGGTCCAGGCTCCCCGGTTCCGGAGCGTGATCCGGGAGCATGGGGACGGGCGACGGGAGGCCCTCGTCGGCGCCGAGGTGCCGCTGCCCCCGATCGAGCCCCGCATGGCGGCGCACCTCGCCGGGGGAGAAGTCGGGCTGATCGTGGTGCCCAGCCCGCGGGAGCCGCGGGTGTTTCTGGTCCTGTCGGCGGACGATGGGGGGCACTTCTGGGGACTGGTAGACGGGGCGACGGCCTGGGGTGATGCTCCCGACCGGAGGCTGGCGCCCCAGGACTACGCCGTCTGCCTGGTGAGCGCCACGGGCACCGAGATCAACTGCCCCGAGACCGCCGCGCGGGACGCGACTACCGAGCCCGACGACGGCAACATCGTCACCTGGGGCCCGCGGGGATCGCGGTCCCTCGCCGGGCATTGGACCATCTTCCTCGGCCGCAGCTTCGCGGCGCCGTCCTGGCGTATCGTGCTGAGCCTGCCGGAGCGGGTCGTGTACGCGCCCCTCGCGGCGCTCCGGTACACCCTCGTCATCGGGCTGCTGCTCGCCCTGGCCGTGGTCTTCGCCCTGACCCATATCGCGCTCCGGCGTCAGACCGCGCCGCTCGAGGCGCTGGAGGCGGCCACCCGCCGGGTGGCGGAGGGGCGCTTCGATGAGCCGGTCATGGTGCAGAGCACTGACGAGTTCGGCACCCTGGCCCGGGCGTTCAACTCCATGTCCCGGGAGCTCGGGGCGCAGTTCGAGCGGCAACGGGCGCTTCAGCAACAGCTGGATCAGCTCAACTGGGAGACGCTCACGGCGTTCGCCCGCACCATCGACGCCGTCTCCCCCTGGACCGCCGGCCACTCCGAGCGGGTGACCCTCGGCGCACTGGAGATCGGCCGGCGGCTCGGGCTCCCGGCCGAGGAGCTCGAGCTGCTCCATCGTGGGGGCCTGCTGCACGACATCGGCAAGGTGGGAGTCCCGGCCAGCATCCTCGACAAGCCAGGGCAGCTCGAGGTCGCCGAGTACGAACAGATCAAGCTGCATCCGACGATCGGGGCCCGGATCCTGGCGCCGATCGGCGCCCTGCAGCGGGCGCTGCCGCTGGTGCTGCACCATCACGAGCTGCTGGACGGTTCGGGGTATCCGGACGGGCTGCGGGGGGAGCAGATTCCCCCGCTGGTGCGCATCCTGACCGTGGCGGATGTGTTCGACGCCCTGGTCTCCGAACGACCTTACCGTGCCGCCTGGCCGGTGGATCAGGCCATCGCCTACCTGCGGCAGAATGCGGGGACCAAGTTCGATGCGGCGGCGGTGGAAGTGCTGGCGGCGGCCACCGCCACCGGCTGGCGCCCGGTGGCCTCCGGCGCTCCGACCGTCCGCACCAGCGGGGGCGAGCCGGTTCCGGTCGCGGCCATCGTCGGCGCGCTCAGCTAGCCTGTCGTTCCGCGTGGAAGCTCTTGGCCACGATCTGCCAGCGGCCCTCGATCTTGAGCAGCTCCATGTAGTCGGTCAGCGTCACCCCCGGATACTCCAGCACCACCTTGGCCACCGCCGCCGTCCCCGTGATGTCCACCATCGCGATCCGGCGCTTGCGCTTCGGCTCGTCATCGGCCGGCTTGCCCGATGCGCCGGCGAAGTAATCCGGGAAGCTCCGGAGCACCAGCTTGCCGTCCCGCACGAAGTACATCATTCCCTGTTCGTGCATGCCCTGCCGGAAGTGATCCGCCTGCCCGGTGGCGTGGCCCTGCAGGTAGTGCTCCAGCGCCGCGCGGACGGCGGCCTCCTCAGGGTCGGGACGGGTAGCAACGCGCCCGGCCCCGGTCAGCGCAACGAGGGTGGACACTCCGGCAATGAGAGGAACCAATCGCATACCAGACTCCGAATGTGAGGGGAAATCGCCCAATCGCCCAATCGCCCAATCGCCCTACCGCCCTTCCCCACCCCGGGTTTCGCCCTCCACCCCCCCCTCGCTACCTTGATCCCCATGCTCCACCGCCTCCGCAGATTCGGCTCGCTGGCCCTGCTCCTCGCCCTGGTAGGCGGGGGTCTCGGTCTGCCGCTGTTCGACGCGGTGGTGTTCCACTCCAGGCCGCTCAGCGCGGCGGGCAACACGATTGCCCCCGAGGGTGCCCCCGCCGGCCATACCCAGGTCTGCGTCCTGGAGCACGCCGGCGTCATCCGTCAGGCAGTCGCCGCGAGCGCTCCCCACGCCCCGCCGGCGCTCCCCCGGGCCCTCGCCATCCTCTCCGCCCGGACGCCGCTCACCGCGGACCCGGCCCCCACCCTCCAACCACCGTCCCGCGCCCCACCGATCGCCGGCTGAGTTCCCCAGACAATCCGTGCTGTCTCGTGTGCCGCTCCCCGCCCCGCGTGGATCGGCCGGGTTCCATGCTCCGGAGATCGTTCATGCTTTCCCTCTTGCTCATCACGGCACTTTGGCTGCCGTCCGCAGCGCTGTCCGGCCGCATTACCTCCACCACCGGCCAGCCCATCACCGAGGCCCGGGTGGCCGTGGTGGAGGCGGGCCGGGCCGTCACCACCGGGCCCGACGGTCACTACCGCCTCGCGGAGCTGCCCTCGGGTACCTACACGGTGGCCGTCTCGGCCATTGGCTACGCGCCCCAGGTGCGGCGCATCGTCATCGGCGACGTGGACCGGACGCTCGACTTTGCGCTCAAGCCGTCGCTGATCGAGTTGCCCACCATCCAGGTCACCAGCACCCCGAGCGCCAGCGACCCCCTCTCCTCCCCCCAGCCCACGGCGGTGGTGGACGGCGAGAACCTGCACGCCGCGCAGTCGCCGAGCCTGGGCGAGACCCTCAACCAGGTGGCAGGGGTGCACAGCCTGAGCACCGGCGCCGGCATCGGCAAGCCGGTGATTCGCGGGCTCACCTCCAACCGGGTGCTGGTACTGGACAACGGCCAGCGCACCGAGAACCAGCAGTGGGGCGACGAACACGGCCCCAACATCGAGACCACCCTGGCCGACCGGATCGAGGTCATCCGCGGCCCCGCCAGCGTGCTCTACGGGTCCGACGCCCTCGGCGGTGTGGTGAACGTGATCCCCCGGCCGCTGCTGGCCGCCGAGCCGGGCACCACCGTGGTGCACGGCGAGGCCACCGCCTCGTACAGCACGAATCCCCGCTCGCCGGACGCCGCGGTTCTGGTCGAAGGCGCCGCCGGGACCCTGGGCTTCCGGGCCACGGTGAGTGGCCGTACCGCGAAGGACCTCCGCACCCCGGACTACACGCTGTGGAACAGCGGCAACCGCGCCGGCGGCGGCAGCCTGGCGCTTGGCACGCGCGGGGGCTGGGGCAGCGTAACGGGGAGCGTCTCGCGGCGGTGGGAGCGGATCGAACTGACCGATGAAGATCCGGCGGAAACCCCGCTGCAGCGGATCGGAACCAGCCGCGTCCGGCTCGAGGGGAACTTCCCGGTGGGCGGCTCCCGCCTGGAGCTGGTGGCCGGGTACGAGCACAACCGGCGCCGGGAGTTCGAGGAGCAGGACGCCACCGACGTGGCGCTGGGACTGCTATCCCGGAACTACACCCTGGACGCGCGGCTGCACCATGCGCCGATCGGCCGGGCCAGCGGCATCCTGGGGTTGAGCGGGCTCCGCACCACCTTCGACAAGTTCGGCGCGGAGACCCTGATTCCCAGCACCGAGACCAACGCCGTCGGCGTCTTCGGCTTCGAGCAGGTTCGCGGCGAGCGCTGGGACCTCTCCTTCGGCGCGCGGTACGACTACCGCCACCTGGACGTGGCGGACGATGCCGCGCTCGGCGTCGCCGCCCAGACCCGAGACTGGCACTCCGTGACCGGCAACGTCGGGCTGCTCTACCGCCTGGCGGAGCCCGCGGCCATCGTGCTCAACGTGGGCCGCGGCTTCCGCGCCCCCTCGAGCTTCGACCTCTTCTCCAACGGGGTGCATGAGGGGACGGTCGCCTTCGAGCGCGGCAACCCGGCCCTCAAGACAGAAAAGTCGCTCAACACCGACCTCGCCATCCGCTTCCAGACCACCAGCGCGGCCATCGAGCTGGGCGGGTTCGTGAACTGGGTGGAGGACTTCATCTATACCGTGCCCAGCGGCCAGACTGACTCCGCCTCCGGCTTCCAGATCTATGACGTGACCCAGGGCAACGCCCGGCTGGCCGGGTTGGAGCTGGCGGGGCAGGTCCACCCCACGCCGTGGCTGCACCTGCAGGGCACCGCGGACTACGTGCGCGGCAGTAACACCACCACCGGCAACCCGCTCCCCGCGATCCCGCCCTTCCGCGCCACCTGGAATGCGCGGGTCGAGCTGCAGCGCGACGGCCTGATCCGCGACCCCTACCTGGCGCTCGGCGGCGAGCACAACGCCCGGCAGACGCGGCTGGACCCGGCGGAGGCGTCCTTCTTTGCGGGGGCGTTCGGGGGGCAGGGGTACCAGTCACGGGCGTACACCCTGATCAACGCGGGAGGCGGCTTTTCGGTGGGGGACGGCGCCGGCGAACTGCACGTGGACCTGCTGGTGCGAAACCTGTTCGACACCGCGTACGCCAACTTCCTGAGCCGGATCAAGACCAATGCGGAGGATCCGGGGATGGGACGGACGGTCGTCCTCCGGCTGACGACCCGCTTCTAGTTCCAGGCGGGCCAGAGGTTGCGGAATCCGCGGATCGCGCGCTGCACGATCTCGCGGTCCGCGACCTCGAGGCGCATCAGGTCACGTTCCACGTCCGCGACCAGGGCGAAGGCCCGGGCCCGGAGTTCCGGCTCCCCGTTCCACACGGCGGCGGGCTGCTGCAGCGCGGCCACGAGGAGGTCGCCGCGGTGGAAGTCGCCGGCCACGAAGTGGTCCTGCTCCAGCCGGTCCAGCGCCACGCGCAGCACCACCGGCACCGACTCCCCCTCTTCCAGCAGGAAGCGCAGCGCCTCGGCGCCGAGGTGCTCGACCGGCGTGCGGCGGTGCCGGCGGAGGGTGGCGCCGAGTACCGAGGTGGGCTCGGACTCGTCGTCCGTGATCGCCTCGAGGTCGTTGAGGGTGGCCCTGGGGGGGATTCTCATGAGGCTCAGTTGGGCAGGGATCGGGCCAGCAGGCCGGTGCCAAAGAACTCCTCGAACCGGCGCGACTTGCTCCAGTTTCGGACCTCGCCACGGGGGAAGTGTGGCGTCCAAGCCACGATCGGCCGCCGCTATCGGAGGATGGCCATCCGGATCGCCGCCGCACCGGCGCTCGGCTCGAGCCAGGTCGCAATCACGGCGTCGTCTCCTGAAGCCCAGCGGGGCAGGCGTCCGGTGCCGGCACTCGCGCCGAGCGAGACGGCCTTCCCACGGCGGCCCTCCGGGCCGATCCGGCGCGCCATCACCCGGTTGTCCTCCAGCCACCCAACCACCCCGTCAGCGCCGGCGAACGCCACGGTCACCTGTCCCATCGCCTTGCCGTCGTCGATCCGGATCGGCGCCCCGAAGTGGTCTCCGGCGTCGTCCGAGAATGCGGCGTACACCGCCGGCCGTCCGCCCACGCCCGTCATCCACGCCACGACCACCCGTTCATCCCGCGCGGCGACGGCCGGGCCGTTGTTGGGGCAGCCGTTGAACACCCAGCCGTCGGCGTGGACCAGGCGCGGGGCGGTCCACCGGCCCGCCTCGAATCGGGTGATCGCGATGTCCCGGACCACCTCCTGCTCGTACCGGATTCCGGCCCGCTCGACATCGGGCGGCAAGCCCCGATCGCGATAGACCAGGACCGGGCCCCGCGCGGTCACCGCCGCCGCGGTGGGGCAGCACTCGCAGGTCACGCTGTCGATCACCATCTCCAGGACGGGACGCGCATCCGCGCCGATCGTCGCTCCCTGCAGCGCCATCGGACCGCGCCAGGTGCCCTCCGCCTGGAATTGCCGCCGGGCATCGAGCCAGGCCATCCCGACCCCGTTCGCCGTCGGCCAGGTGGAGACGAAGCCGTGCTCGCCGAGCGTCGGGAGCGGGTAGGGACGCTCCGGCGCGGACCAGCTGGATCCACCGTCGGTCGAGACCGCGAGTCGCACGTCGGTCTCGAAGTCCATCGGGCTCCAGTCGGCCTCCTCCTGCCAGTGCGCCAGCAGCGCGCCACCGGGCAGGAAGGCGATACCTGGAAGGTCGGTGGGATGGGTGGCGAGCGTCGCGCCGGAGACGACGGTGCGTGCCACGCCCCAGGTCGTGGAATCCCGCGCCGCCATCCGGAAAGTGTAGCCCCCGCCGGCGCGCGGCTCGAGCCAGCTCGCCGCCAGCCGTCCCTCGCCGTCGGCAGCGAGGTTGAGGGCCATGGGCGCCGTCGCGGCGGGGGCGTCGAATGGGGTCACGTTCAGGGCGTCGCGCTCCGCGCAGGCGGGAAGCGCCAGGGCGGCGGCGAGCAGGCTCGAGGAATGGACACTGCGCATCGGGGGCCGCCGGCGGGGTCGGGGGAGTGAATGGAATCCCAATCTACGGAATCTGCAAGGAGGAAGGAGAGGGCAGGTACGGCCCGGCAACGGCAGCGTGGATGCGCGCCACACGAGTCGCCACTGGACCGCCCTTACCCCCTCCCGGGGGTCGTCCCGTCTCCAGCTATTCCTACCGCAGTTCCGCTAGCAGCTCACGCCGGGGCGCCGTCGGCGACTCCCCCGCCAGCACCCGTCGCCGGAGCGCCTGTCGCAGCGTGTCAGCGTGCCAGCTGGGGCAGGCCGGCAAGCTCAGCCCGGGACAGAACGGGCTCTGGAGGCCGGCGATCAGCCCACTCGCCGTTCGCTGGCGGTCCGCGACCGGCCCCGCGTCGGGCGGCGGCGCCACCGGGCCCTGTGTCAGCAGCCCAAGGAGCAGGAGGCGCGTGATCATGGGTTGGCCGCCGTTCCCTTGCGCCACGGGTTCGCGAACCGCCGGTCCGTGAGGAAGGTGGAATCGGTGAGACTCTCCAGCAGCGCCAGCAGATCACCGCGGTCCTGCGCCGTCAGAGTGAATCCCTTGACGAACCCGTTCTTGAAGGGATTGGCGCTGCCGATGCCGGCGCTGGGACCGCTGCCGATGGTCCGGCCCCCGGCGGCGTAGTGGTCCAGCACCTCGTCCAGCGTGGCGATGCTGCCGTCATGCATATAGGGCGCGGTCACCGCGACGTTTCGCAGCGTCGGGGCCTTGAACTTCCCCATGTCGATGGCCTGGCCGGTGAACTGGATGATCCCCACGTTCGGCGCCGGGTAGTCCCCGGTGCCGCCCAGGTTGTACAGCCCGGTGTTGAAGAACTCGATCTCGGTGAAGCCCTTCCCCACGTAGTCTGTGCTGCCCGTGAAGTTGAAGCTTCCATGACAGTGGAAGCACTCGAGCTCCTCGCTGAAGAACAGCGTCTCTCCCCGCTTCGCGCTGGCGCTGATGGCCCCGGGCTGGTCCTGGAACCGGTACCGGTCGTAGGGGGAATTGCCGGAGATAAGCGTCCGCTGGAACGCCGCCAGCGCCTTGGTGATCGTGGCCAGGCTCACCTGGGGGCTATCCAGCGGAAACGCCGCCGGAAACAGCTCCTGGTATGTCGGATCCGCGGCCAGCATGGCGAACAGGCTGTCCTCGCGGCCCGACAGGCCGAGCTCCACCGGCGCCTCGCCGAACATCGGGGTGAGCGCCTGGTGCTCCAGGGTGCGCTCGTTGGGGTTGCCCCAGGTCAGCACCGAGCCGTACGCCACATTCGCCAGGCTCATGCTGTTGCGCGGATGGAACTCGCCCGTGGCCCCGACCCCGACCACCCGCCCATCGGTGAAGGCCAGCGCCTGGTCATGGCAGCTGGCACAGCTGAAGGTCCCGTTCACCGACAGCCGCACGTCGTAGAACAGGTGCCGCCCGAGTTCCACCCCTTCGGTGGTCATCGGATTGGTGGCCGGCACCTTCGGCTCCGGAAACCCGGGGGGCAGACCCCACGCGAAGGGCCCTCCGCCGGGCGCGGCCGGCCCATCTCCCCCGCACGCGGCGAGGGAGAGGACCAGCAGGGCCACAGCGACTCGATCGCGGAACATTACGGATGCCCGGTGAAGAACGACTGGACCGGCGCGGGCGTGGCGCCGAAGGGCAGCCCCAGCTTCGCGAAGATCGCGCCGCACTCCGGGTCGGTGGTGCCGGACATGCACCCGGGAGGGCCGCCGGCATTCACGCTCAGGTCACTCGTCGCCAGCACCGCGGCGACGTCCGCCTCGATATGGCCGCTCCGCGGATCGAACCCCGTCAGCGTGATCTCGGTGAGATTCTCCTCGGTGCAGGCGGTCGGCGGCGTGGTGGCGGTGGCCCCGTTGCACCCGGTGCTGCCCAGGTGCAGCAGGTGGGTGGACGGCGTCCCCGCGGGATCCACCGTGTGATCCAAGCGCAGGAACTTGTAGCCGCTGTTCCACGACCAGAACAGCGCCGTCACGTTGAGCGGGCTCGGCGCGGTGGTCAGGTCACCGTGATTCAGCGCGAACGGAAGGCCGAGCCGGTACTTGATGCCGGTGTAGGCGCCGTACGCGGCGGTGCCGGTCAGCGCGGTGTGGGTCTGCGCCGTGCCATTGCCGCAGCCACCGGTGGCGTCCTCGAAGTCGAGCAGCGCCACGTTCTGGTACTGCCACAACCCGTCCTGCTCCAGCGTCACCGGTGCCTCGGAATTGTCCGCCCGGACCAGCCGCACGTCGTGGACGTACAGCCGGAAGTCCGTCGGCGTGACCGAGGCCGCGGTGGTGCCGATCCCGGCGTAGGTCTGGCCGCAGGCGAAGGCCTGCGCGCCCACCACCGGCACGAAGGAGATCGTCACCGGCACCTGGGCCGCGGCCGCGTTCACCGGAAACGGCCCGAAGACCCTCTCGTCCGGGGCATCGTGCCCATACCCCACCGACGCCGTGCCCGTCCCACCCGCCGAATCCGCGGTCACGTCCCACTGGAACGGCTGCCCCGCTACCGCCTGGACCGACGCCAGGCTGGCGGGCGTGAAGCTGACGGCCGTCTGGTGATCCGTCTCGAGGCCGGTGATCTGGTTCCCTTCATCGTCGTACAGCCGAACCTCCATCCGGAGGGTCTGCCCTCCGGCGAGCGCAATCGTCGGGGTGATCTCCGTGCCATTGACGAACAGCTTGGCCGCGACCGGATCGTGGCTGTGGGGCGCGGTGGATTCGCTGCTGTCGCAGGCGGTGACGCCGAGCACGCCCGTGGCAATGGCCACGGAGAGGCGGGTGAACAGGCGCTTCATGGATGTACCTCAAACGGTTGGGGACACGCGCGAGGGAGCGCGCATCGGGTCAGCGCCGACCGTGACGCCGCCCGGCGACACCGCCGGCAGCGACGTACACAACTCCCCCGGGGAACCCCGGGAAGGGTCAGGCGGCGAACGTCTTCAGTTGTGGCTGGGAGCGACGTGCCCGATCCGGGACGTCAGGAGGCTACGCGGGCGGAGCTTGAGCGAAGGGAAGCAGCCGATCGGGGCGGGCGGCGGCCGGCGCCGCCCTCAGGACGACGACCGAGGCGGCCGTCAGGACCGGACTATTGAGCGGGATCGTGGCCGGCGCGGGTAGCGCTGGCGCCGCGACACAACACGAATGGCCGACACAATCACAGCCGTCCCCGGCCGGCCCATCGGAGTGCTCGGCCGGCGGGGCGCCATGGTGCCCGTGCCCGGCCCCATGAACGTCGTGACCGCCATCCGCCACCACCTGCGGGGCGACGGCCGCAGCCCCCGACTCGCACCCGTGGAGCACCCCGGGGGCAAGGGCGTTAGCGGAGAAGCACACCGCGAGCAGGGCCCCGAACATGGGGCGGAGGGCGCGCAACATGAAGGAGAGATGATGCATCGGGCTGCGGAGGTTCCGCAAGAGCCTGCCTCACGCCGGCTCCTGGTCTCTCGATCCCCCCGGGGTCACAGGCGCCGCGCCGGGGTATTAGACTTCCTGCCCGCTTCTCGCCGGCAGGCGCGGCCAGCGGCGCGTTTCACCCGTTTCAGAGGAAAACTCCTATGCGGTACCCGACCCTCGTCCTCGGCGCTTGCGCCGCGCTCGCGATCGCCCTCCCCGCCGCGGTGGTTCACACCAAGCTGGTGAAGGCGGAGCCGGGCATCGACGCCACCGTCACCGAGGCGCCGAAGCAGATCCGGCTCTGGTGGAGCGATCGGACCGAGGCCGCGCTCACCGGCGCCACGCTGCTCAAGGAAGATCGTTCACCGGTCGGCGTCATCAAGATGGCCGAGACCGATGACAGCCTCTCCACCGCGGGCGCCATCCCGGTAGCGCTCGCCCCCGGCAAGTACATCGTGATGTGGAAGACGGGGAGCCGCGACGGCCACGTGGTCCGGGGCAGCTACAGCTTTAGCTACACACCGGCCGCCAAGCCCTGACCATGGCCGGGCTGGTGGCACGCGGACTCCTCCTGGGCGCCGGCCTCCTGGCCGGCGCCCTGCCGCTTTGCGGCCAGGACAGCATCGTGGTGGACAGCGCCGTCGCCGTTCCCATGCGGGACGGGGTGGTGCTGATGGCGGATGTCTGGCGCCCGGCCGGTGAGGGCACGCGGCACCCGGTGCTGGTGTACCGCACGCCCTATGGCCGCTCAGACGCCGCCGATGATTCCGGCGTCACCCGGGAGGCGGTGCGGCGCGGCTACGCAGTGGTGCTGCAGGATGTGCGGGGCCGGTACGGCTCGGGTGGGGAGTTCGAGCCGTATCGGAACGAGGGACGGGACGGTTACGACACCATCGAGTGGGCGGCGCGCCAGCCCTGGTCGAATGGCGCGGTCGGCACCTTCGGGCTCTCGTATCCGGGCGCGGTGCAGTGGCTGGCCGCCGTGGAGCGGCCCCCGGCGCTCAAGGCAATGGTCCCGGCCATGACCTACGCCACGCCGGAGTCTTTCTGGTTCTCCGGCGGCGTCTGGGATGGCTCCTGGCTCGACTGGACCTGGTTCAACATCGCCCCCGACCTGCGCCGGCGGCTGGGCCGCGCCGGCCCGCGCACCGGCGCGGAGGCCGCCGCCGCCTGGGAGCAGGAGGGCCCGCGCGCACGGCGGCACCGTCCGCTCCTGACCCTCCCCGACTTCCAGGGCATTGCTCCCTGGTACTACGAGTGGATGCGGCATCCGCCCCGCGACCCCTGGTGGAGCTGGGCCGCGCTCGAAGGGCGCTACAGCCAGGTCGGCGCCGCAGTGCTCAATCTCTCCGGCTGGTTCGATGAACCCTACGGACCCATCGGCGCCGTCTCCAATTACAACGGCATCCTCCGCGCCCGCCGCCCCGCCGATCCCCGCAGCCGACTGGTCCTGGGCCCCTGGACCCACGGCGTCGCTGCGGTGCAGCGGGACCGGGCCGGCGACCGCGAGTTCGGTCCGGACGCGGGCATCGCCTACGCCGAGCTGGTGCTGGGCTGGATGGATCGGTATGTGAAGGGCGCTCCGATGGGCGCGGACACCACCCCCGCGGTCCAGGTCTATGTGATGGGCGAGAACCGCTGGCGGAGCGCCACCGGCTGGCCGCTCCCCGGCACCCGGCCGGACACCCTCTACCTGCAGCCGCCGGGGCGGCCGGGGGAGCGGGGCGGGCTGGCGCCGCACCCCCCGTCGGCTCCACGCGGCGAGAGCGCCATCCACTCCGATCCCGCCCGCCCGCTCACCGACCCGTTCGAAGGCCGGGCCGGCGCCCACGACTACCGCGCCCTCGCGGGCCGCGCGGAGGTGGCCATCTTCGAGACGGCGCCCTTCGCGGCGGACCTCGACGTCATCGGCAACATCGTCGGGGAGATCACCGTCGCCGCCACGGTGCCCGACTACGATCTCTGGCTCCAGGTCCATGATGTCGCGCCGGATGGCACCGCCTGGAACCTCTCCGCCCCCGGCACCGGGCTGCTTCGCGCCAGCTACCGGCACGGCGGGCCGGTGCGCCTGCCGGTGCGCGAGGGGGATCTCGTGACCCTGCGGCTGGACCAGCTGCTCACCGCCAATCGGTTTCTCCGGGGCCACCGGCTGCGGCTGGTGCTCTCCGGCGCCTTCGCCCCGCTCTTCTCGGTGAACCCCCAGACGGGCGCCCAGGAGTTCGACACCGACCGCACCCGCCCGGGCGAGCTGCGCATCCAGCATTCCTCGCGCTACCCGTCGAAGCTGATCCTGCCGCTGGTGCCGGCCGCCGGGGACTGACTCCGGCGGCTCCACCCGCCTAGCTTCCCTCCGACCACCAGACTCCAGACCCACGTGGAATACGAACCCGCTCAGCTCCCCCTCGATTTGTTCGCCCTCGGGCGCGCCCTGGCCTACGCCGCGGCGCTCCTGCTGGTGGGCAGCTGCGCCTTCGTGGCCCTCATCCCCCGCTGGCGCACCGAGCTGGATGACGACCGCTCACTGCCCGCCCGGGCGCTGCCACGGGCCTGGCGCGTGGCCGTCGGCGCCGGCGGGTTGCTGGTCCTGGCGCACCTCCTCCGTGCGTACGGGCAGTTGCGGAGCTTCCTCGAGCCCGGGGAAGCGATCACCTGGGAGGTGGCCCGGCCCATCCTCACCCAGACCACCTGGGGCCGCGGCTGGCTGGCACAGCTCGCCGCCGCCGCTCTCGCCCTGATCGTGGCCTGGCTGGCCGCTCGGCGCCCCGCCCCGGGGCTGGCCCTGCTGGGCACCTCGGCGCTCGCGGTGGCGGTGACCTCCCCCCTCACCGGCCACGCCGGTGAGCACCCCTGGGGCGCGGCGTTCGGCATCGGGCTCCACAGCCTGCACCTGCTGGGCGGCGGGATCTGGCTCGGCACCCTGGCCACGCTCGCCATCGCGGCCCTGCCGGTCGTTGCCGACCACGCAGCGCTCGCCCGGCTGATCGCCGCCTTCTCGCCGCTGGCGCTGGTGGGCGCCGGGCTCGCCGTCGGCGCCGGCCTGGTGCTGGCCTACGGGTATGTCGGGGATCTGACCGCCCTCACCACCAGCACCTACGGCCGGACGCTGCTGGTGAAGACGGCGCTCCTCGCCGGCACCATGGGACTCGGCGCCTGGAACTGGCGGTCGGTCACGCCCCGCCTCGGCACCGCCGCCGGCACCCGCCGGCTTACCCGCTCCATCCGCTTCGAATTGACCCTGGGCCTCCTGCTCCTCGGGGCCACCGCCGTCCTTGTGGCCCTTCCCGCTCCGAAGATCTGAGCCATGCGCACCGTGCTTCGCGGCTTCGCCGCACTCCTGACCGTCAGCATCCTGTCCGGCGCCGCCTGCAAGCCGGCCGCGCCGCGCACCTTCAACCCCGAAGGGCTGGCCGGGCCCAAGATCGATCCGCCGATCCCCAAGCCGGACTTCATCCTGACCGATACCGACGGCAAGCCATTCAACTTCCGGAAGGAGACGGAAGGCAAGGTGGCGCTGCTCTTCTTCGGCTACACCCACTGCCCGGACATCTGCCCGGTGCACCTGGCCAACATCGCCGCGGTACTCAAGAAGCTCTCGCCCGAGGTGAACAATGCGGTCCGCATGGTCTTCGTGACCACCGACCCCCGCCGCGACTCCCCCGAGGTGATTCGCGCCTACCTCGACAAGTTCGATGCCCGGTTCATCGGGCTCCATGGGGACTCGCTCGCGCTCCGCGGCGCCATGCGCCAGCTCCCGGTCGGCACCCCGATCATCGAGCCCGGCGCGAACGACAGCACCTATACCATCGGCCATTCCGCCATGGTGCTCGCCTTCACCAGGGACAACCTGGCCCACGTGGTCTATCCCTTCGGGATCCGGCAGCAGGACTGGGCCCGGGATCTTCCCTTGCTGACGGAGCAGTGATGCGACGCCGGAGGGTGCACCCGCGTTCCTGCCTGGTGGCCGGGATCCTTCTGGCCTGTGGCAGCCCGCCCCCGCCTGCGGCCGCGGGCGCGCTGGGCGAGCTCCGATTCAGCGAGGGGTTTGCCTACGAGCCCATCATCCAGGCGAGCGGTGCCGCCTACCTGCGAATCGAGAATCGCGGCGCCCTCCCCGACACCCTGCTCGAGGCGTCGAGCCCCGCCGCCCGCGGCGCGATGTTCCACGGCGGCGCCATGGCCCACCTGATGGTGCTCCCGATCCCCGCCGGCGGAGAGCTCCGGCTCGAGCCCGGGGGGACGCACATCATGTTCGAGGAGTTCAACGCGATGCCCCAGGCCGGTGACTCGCTCGCCGTGACGCTGCGCTTTGCCCGCGCCGGCAGCGTCACCCTCGAACTCCCCATTCGCAAGTACGGAACGCCGTAGTGGCCCACCTGCCGCCGAGCCGCCGAGCCGTCGAGCCGGCCCGATGAACTGGTGGTGCGCCGCGACCGGGGAGACCTGGAGCTGGGAGTGGAAGGCGTATCCCGGGGTGTGGCTCTTCATCGCCGCGCTGGGATACGGCTGGTACCGCGCAGTCCACCGGGGCTCCGAGCCGCCTTCGCGCGCGCAGCGCACGTGGTTCGCGGTCGGGCTGTTTCTCCTCTGGCTGGCGCTCGACTGGCCCATCGGGGCGCTGGGCGCCGGGTACCTCGCGAGCGTCCACACGGTGAGCTACATCCTGCTCTCGCTGGTGGCGCCTCCCTGCCTGATCCTGGGGGTTCCCGCCGGCTCGGTCCTCTCCGCACTGAAGCGCCCACTGCTCGGGAAGATGATCCGGCTCGCGGCCCGGCCGGCGTTCTCCCTCGCGCTCTTCACGACCGTCCTCTGCCTCACCCACGTGCCATCCATCGTGGACGGCTTGATGGACTCGCAGGTCGGGGCCTTCCTGGTGGACGTCGCCTGGCTTGGAGCCGGACTCTGCCTCTGGTGGCCGGTCATGGCGCCGCAGCCGGAGGTTTCCACCCTGCGCCGGCCCCTCAAGATGGCGTACCTCTTTGCCTCTACCCTGCCGGCCATCGTCCCGTCGGCGTTCCTGACCTTCGCGGAGTATCCGCTCTACGCCACCTACGAGCTGGCACCGCGAGTGTTCACCATTCTGACCGCGCAGGAAGACCAGAAGGTGGCCGGGCTGCTGATGAAAGTCGTCGGCGACCTGCCGGTCTGGTTCGCCTTCGGCGTGATCTTCTTCCGCTGGTCCCGCGCCTCTCAGGGCTCTCCCCCGCCCGTACATCCGGACGCCATGCGACGCGGCGCGGCCTGATCGGCGGGTCGAGCGGCGTTGCCGGTATTGAAACCCGAATCTTCTCCCTCCAATTGCGCGATGGAAGCACAATCCCGGCAACAACTTACAAGTTGTTGCCGGTTAATGAGTTGCCTGCGCGCACAGCGACGGTTATGTATTGATAAATCATGAAAGCCATTCTCAAGTGTAGTTGTCGCCACCGTGGGGCGGCACCGCAATGACGACCCGCAAGCTGGTGTTGGTGCGGCATGGTCACGCACAGCAGGCCGCCGGCACCTGCATCGGCTGGACCGATCTCCCGTTGAGCCGCTGGGGGAGCGACCGGGTCACCGCCCTGCTGGCCGATTGGCACGGTGTCCCCGAGGAGCTGCACACCAGCGATCTCCTCCGGGCCGGAGGCTCCGCGGCGATCTTCGCGCATGGCTGGGGCCTGGTGCCGCGCGCCGATCACCGGTTGCGCGAGATGCACTTCGGCTCCTGGGAGGGGAGGGCGTGGGACGCCATCGAAGCGGATCGGGGAGCCCGCTTTCCCGGCCACAAGCCCGATTGGATCCATGAGCGGAATCCCGAGGGGGAGTCGTTCGCGGATGTGCTGATCCGGGTCGCGGGCTGGAAGGCGGAGGTGCTGGATCCCGGGGTGACGGAGCGGGTGGTCGTGGTGGGTCATGCGGGAAGCCTGCGGGCGCTGCTCTGCCTGCTGACCGGCACGCCGGCGGAACGGGCCTTTGAGTTCACGGTGGAGCTCGCCCGGGCGACGGTGCTCGAGAGCACGGGGGCCGGTTGGGTGATCACCGCGGACCAGGTGAATCAGGTCCGGCTCTAGCCCTCTTCCCCCTGGACCTCGGGCCGGACGCCGGAGCGGCGCCAGCCGGGGACGAAGGGGCCGCTCAGTCCGCCCGCGCGCCGCGCCAAGTCGAGGTGGGGCGCCGCCAGGTCCGCGAGCTGCTGCGCCAGGGCCATGTCGGTCCGCGAGAAGGGCTCGGTGCCCCGGGCGGTCATCGCCATGGCGCCGAACACCCGGCCCCCCGACCGGAGCGGCACCACGAGCACCGAGACCGGACCCGCACCCTCGTCATCGGTAGTGAGCAGGTAGGGCACTTCGCCCCGCACCACCTGGGACACCCCCGTCCCTTCGATCGGCTCCTGCGGCAGGTCGGCCAGCGGCGTCGCCGCGCCGGGCTTCACCACCGCCACTCGCCGCTCATCCAGGAGCCGCACCGCGAACTCCAGCGCCGTCACCGGCAGGAGGGCGCCCGCCAGCTGCACGAACTGCCGGCTCCCCTCCCCGAGGAACGGCACCCCGGCCAGCACCTCGGCCACCCGCGCGAGGTGCATTGGCACGTGGCGCAGCAGGTCGAACTGGGACTTCAGCACGCTGTACTGCCAGCCGAGCACCAGGCTGTCCACCCGCGCGGCCACCAGCGCGCCGACCCGGTCGAGGATGCCGAGGTCGGCCGGCTGGTAGAACTCCGGCCCGGCGCTCCCGATCAGCAAGTAGCCCACCGTGCGCTCCAGCACCCGGAGCCGGACGCCGATCAGCGAACGGGGTGGCGCCTCGGGGCCACGCACCGTCACCAGCTCCGGCACCCGGGGCACGTAGGGCGCGGTGGTGTCCCCCACCAGCGCCGTGGCCTTCTCGCCGAAGAGGAGCGCCGGATTGAACTCCGCCGCCGGACGCACCAGCCCGGGGTCGCCCCACAGCACGCCGTGCCCATGCAGGGCCAGGCGATAGAAGTTGGCCCCGTCGGAGTCCGCGATCATCAGCTCGTAGGCGTCGTGGGGCAGCACCGGCTGCAGCGCGAATGACAGCGCCAGCATCAGGTCCCGTGGCGTCCCCGCCCCGCCGATCGCGTCGGAGAGCGACTCGAAGAGCTCGCCTTCGCGCGCCTGCTCCCGCACCCGCTCATCGCCACCCGGTGGGTGGTCCGTGACCGGCACCGCCGTCGGCGTCAGCGCGGGCTCGTCCGGCGCTCCGCCCCGCGTCACCCGCGCCAGCATCGGCGCCATCACCTCCGACGCGGCATCGAACATCTCCCCGGCCCGGATGCCGTAGCAGTGCGGCACGAAGGACGCGAGCAGCACCAGCGCCACGTCCTCGCCACCGTACCGGATCGGGCGGAGCAGCACCGAGCCGTATCCGGCCCGCCGGATCCGGTCCTCCAGCAGGTCCAGCAGGTGCTGGTTCACGATCGGATCGGCGTGGGGCACGTCGAGGGCGTCGGCGCTGATCGCCTCCGGCTCGATGAGGATCGGGGCGCCATCGGTGCCATAGACCCACAGCGCGAACAGCTCCGCCGGCAGTTCCGGACGCAGCGCATCCTCCACCGCCTCATACCACGCCTTGAGCACATCCATGTCCTGGAGGCGCGTCCGCGGGTGAAGCAGCGGGATGAGTTGCCGGAAGAGCTCGTGGCCGGAGTCCATGGGCTCCCTACCGGGCAGGGTCCGTGCCCGAGGCCCCGCCCGCGGCGAACTCGATACCCCACCACCCTACTTGCATACCCCTACCCCCTATATTACATTGGTGCCGTGAGGTCCGAGCAAGACACCGCGTAACTGGAGCACAAACCAATGCAAGACATCACATTAACGATCACCGGCATGTCCTGCGGCCACTGCCTGAATGCGGTCAACCGTGCCCTGGCCGGAGTGCCGGGGCTCGAGGTGAAGTCGGTCCGGATCGGCACGGCGGAGCTGCGAACTCCCGATGCCGCCACGACTGAGCGGGCCAAGGCCGCCATTGCCGCCGCGGGATACAAGGTGGAGGGCTGAGCCCATGACCGACACCCTTGCCACGGCCCCGCCCTTCCCTCCGGCAACGGTGGAGTTCGCGGTGAGCGGGATGACCTGCGCGGCGTGCAGCGCGCGCATCCAGCGCCAGCTGGAACTGGCCCCCGGCGTGGCTCGGGCGAGCGTCAACCTCATGACCAACGCCGCCACCGTGGCGTACGACCCGGCGCAGACCTCCCCCCATGACCTCGCCGGCGTGATCCGTGACACCGGCTATGGCGCCGAGCTGCCGCCGCCCGGACAGAGTGTAGAGGAAGAGCTGGCGGCGGAAGAGGCCCGCTTCGACGCCGAACTGGGCGCACTCCGCCGCAAGGTGGCGGTCATGCTCGGGGCGGCGGTGCTGGCCATGTTCCTGGCGGTGCCGCTCATGCTGAACGGCTCGCAGGCGCATCTCGGTGACCCCTTCTCCCGCGTGATGATGGCGGTGAACCAGCGGCTGGCCGGCTGGATTCCGGGCCTGGCCGCGCTCGACCCGACCGCGATCCGCTGGGGCATGCTCCTCCTGGTCCCGCCGCTGGTGCTCTGGGGCGGCTGGCGCTTCTTCGCGGGCGCCTGGGCGGCGCTTCGCCACCGGGCCGCGGACATGAACACCCTGATCGCCCTGGGCAGCATCGCCGCGCTGCTGCTGAGTGCGGCGCATACCCTGGGCGCCCCCGGCGACGTGTACTACGAGGCGGTGCTCTGGATCGTGGGCTTCGTGCTGCTGGGGAACTACTTCGAGGCGCGAGCCAAGCACCGCACCGGCGCGGCGATTCGCTCGCTCGCGGGCCTGCGGCCCGATCGCGCCGCGGTACTGCGGGAGGGCACGGAGGTCGAGATCGCGATCGCCGAGGTCCTCCCGGGTGACCTGCTCCGGGTGCGCCCCGGGCAGCGGATCCCGGTGGACGGCGCGGTGGTCGAGGGGACCAGCGCGGTGGATGAGTCCATGCTGACTGGCGAACCGATGCCGGTCTCCCGCGGCCCCGGCGACCCGGTGGTCGGCGGGACGCTCAATGGTGGGGGCGCCCTCACCATGCGGGCCCTCCGCGTGGGCCGGGACACCGTGCTCTCCCGGATCCTCCGCCTGGTCCGGGATGCCCAGGGGCAGAAGCCACCGATCCAGCGCCTGGCGGACCGGATTGCGGCCGTATTCGTCCCGGTGGTGATCGGTATCGCGGTGCTCACCTTCGGCGCCTGGATGCTGTTCGGGCCGGAACCGCGCTTCATCAACGCGGTGGTGGCCGCGGTGTCGGTCCTGGTGATCGCCTGCCCCTGCGCCATGGGGCTCGCGGTCCCCACCGCGGTTATGGTGGCCACCGGGCGCGGCGCGGAGCTGGGGGTGCTCATCAAGGGCGGCGAGGCGCTGGAGCGGGCGGCCGGCGTGGACACGGTGGTGCTGGACAAGACCGGCACCATCACCGAGGGCAAGCCCACCGTGGTCGCGGTGTCGCCGGACAGCGACGACACCCTGCGCCTCGCCGCCTCCCTGGAGCGGCTGAGCGAGCATCCGCTGGGCGGGGCGGTCGTCCGCGCGGCGGAAGCGCGCGGGCTCACCATCGCCGACCCCGCCTTTTTCTACAGTGAGGCAGGCCAGGGCGTCCGGGGCCGGGTGGAGGGGCACGACGTCGCGGTGGGGAACCACCGCCTGCTCGCCGCGCTCGGCATCACCCCGCCTCCCCCCACGGCCGGTCGGGAGACCGAAGTCCACGTGGTGATTGACGGCGCCCTGGCCGGGACCCTGCGGATCGCCGATCCGGTAAAGTCCACCAGTGCCGCGGCCATTGCCCGGCTGCGCCACCGGGGCATCGACGTGGTCATGCTCACCGGGGATCAGCCGGGCCCGGCCCAGATCGTGGGCCGCGAGGTCGGCGTGAGCCGAGTCGTGGCGGGCGTGCTGCCGGAAGGAAAGCTCGAGGAGATTCGCCGGCTGCAGGCCGCCGGACACGTCGTGGCCATGGTGGGAGACGGCATCAATGACGCCCCGGCGCTCGCCGCCGCGGATGTCGGCGTGGCCATGGGTACCGGCACCGACGCGGCCATGGACGCGGGCCAGGTGACCCTGGTGAAGGGCGACCTGCGGGGGGTGGCCACCGCATTCGGCCTGAGCCGGGCCACCCTGCGGATCATCCGCCAGAACCTGTTCTGGGCCTTTGCCTACAACGTGGTGGCCATCCCCATCGCCGCGGGCGCGCTCATCCCCTGGCTGGGCTGGCGCCTCAATCCGGCCGTCGCCGCGGCGGCGATGGCGTTCAGCAGCGTGAGCGTGGTGGCCAACAGCCTCCGCCTGCGCGTCGCGCGCGGGTAGGCGGCGGGCCACCCCGCCACCCCTCCCCTCACCCGAGGAGTCCTGTCATGCCCGACGAGATCGTTCCGTGCGGCTGCGCCGCCGGCGGCGAGCGCCATGCCGTGGCGGTGGACCCGGAGATCAAGGCCAGTGTGCTCACCCGGCTCCGCCGCATCGAGGGGCAGGTGCGCGGCCTGCAGAAGATGGTGGACGAGGAGCGCTACTGCGCCGACGTGATCACCCAGGTCAGCTCGGTGCAGGAAGCGCTGCGCGCCGTCAGCCGGTCGCTGCTCCGCAACCACCTGCAGCACTGCGCCTCCGCCGCCATCCGGGCGGAGGACCCGGCGGCGGCGGAGGCGATGTACGACGAGCTGGTGGACCTGATGTTCCGCGGCGCGCGGTAGGGCCGCGGCCCCCTACCCTTTCGCGTCCTCCGCCCGGCGGTCCCGGAAGGCGAGCGCCGCGCGATACTCGGTGACCAGCCGCTCCATCATGGCGTCGCGACGGGCGTACAGCCGCTTCAGCGGCCGGGGCGGATGCCGCGCCAGCGCGTACGCGGTCAGCAGCGGCAGCGCCACCGAGTTGTCCAGGTAGACCACGACCGTCCCGGGCAGCTGGTCGGGGTCGATCTTCCCCCAGCTGACTGCCTCGTTGGGCGTGGCGCCCGAGAGCCCGCCGGTGTCCGGCCGGGCGTCGGTCATCTGCAGAAAGTAGTCATGCCCGCGCTCGTCGATCCCGAGCACCTCCTGGATCTGGGGCTCGGTCTGCAGCAGGAAATTCTTGGGGCTGCCGCCGCCCACGATGAACGCGGCGCTCTTCCCGCCGGTACGCTTGGCTTCCAGGACGATCGCGGCCGTTTCGTTGACATCGGTGCTCACGTCGAACCGCAGCTGGCTGCCGGCCAGGGCCTGCTCCGCCACGTTCATCCCGATGGAGCTGTCGCCCGGCGAGCTGGTGTAGATCGGCACCTCGAGGGCGTGCGCCATCGAGAGCACCGAGCGCCTGGAGAGCCCCAGCGCCTTCTCCCGCTCCCGCAGGTAGCCACCCAGCCGGTAGTGGTACTCGGCGGTGCTCATCGGCCGCTGGAACTCCGGCCGGGCGGAGACCTCCCGCACGAAGGCGTCGGTGGAGAGCAGCACCGAGTAATCGAAGAAGATGTCGTAGATCCGCACCACGCCCTGCTCCCGCAGCTCCACGTCGTCGGCGGTGTGGCTCCCCTGGTGCAGCGCCAGCCCCAGCGCGAAGTGGGCGTCATGGTACAGGTTGGCGCCGGTGGAGATGATCCAGTCCACGAAGCCCGCCTCCATGAGCGGGATGAGGGAGCTCATGCCGAGCCCCGCAGGCGTCATCGCGCCGGTGAGGCTCATGGCCACCGTGGATTCGGGCGCCAGCATCCGGTCGGTGAACAGCCGGCACCCTTCCCGCAGCCGCCCGGCGTTGTAGGCCAGGAAGGCGTTGTCCAGAAGGTCCGCCACGCTCTCCTTGCCGGTGATCGCCTGGGGATCGATCCGGCGGCCGCGGAGGTAGTTCGCGCTCGGTCGGGTCATCAGTAGTGGGTCTCGCCGTCGTTGGTGGTGCCGTTGGTCTTCGCCTCCCGCACGATCCGGAGCACTTCGGCGGGATCGTCGGTGACATGGAACAGGTCGAGGTCGGCGCGGTCCACCTTTCCCTCCGCCACGAGGGTATGCCGCAGCCAGTCCACCATCCCCTGCCAGTAGGCTGTACCCACCAGTACCACGGGAAAGCTGCTCACCTTGCCGGTCTGGATCAGCGTCAGCGCCTCGAACAGCTCGTCCAGGGTCCCGAATCCCCCGGGGAAGACCACGAACGCCATCGAATACTTGGCAAACATGGTCTTCCGCACGAAGAAGAACCGGAAGAACATGCTCCGGCGGACGTACTGGTTGGTCCCCTGCTCGTGGGGCAGCTCGATGTTGCACCCGATCGAGAGGCCGTCGCCCTCGACCGCGCCCTTGTTGGCTGCCTCCATGATCCCGGGCCCGCCCCCGGTGATCACCGGGAAGCCCGCCGCCGCCAGCAGCCGCGCGGTCTCCACGGCGAGCTGATAGTGCGGGTCGTCGCTCCTGGTGCGGGCCGAGCCGAAGATGGCCACCGCGTCCTGGATATCGCCCAGCTTCTCGAAGCCCTCGACGAATTCCCCCATGATCCGGAGGACCCGCCATGGGTCGGTCTTCCGCAGCGCGTCGGGCCGCTCCGGCAGGACCGCGCTTTCGAGCAGCTGCTCGTCCGCGGTCGGGCCGGGCTGCCGCGCGCTGTGCCGCATTTCCTTAGGTGCCACGAGCCAGACACTCCAGGCAGGCCCGATGATCACCGGGCACGTTGTAGAAGTAGGGGGAGATCCGCACATGGCCGGGCCGGGCGTCCACGATGAAGCCGCGCTCGGCCAGGCGGCGGACGTCCGCGTGGGGATCGTCGCGCGGGATCATGACGATGGCGCTCCGGTCCGCCTCTTCGAGCGCCACCCGCGGCCGGAGATCGTGCTCCCGCGCCACGCTGATCAGGTCCTCGGTGAGCGCCTGGGTGACGGTGCGCACCGCGGGCAGGCCGACCTCCTCGAGAATCGAGAGCCCCGCCAGCTGGGCGTACACGCTGGCAACCGAGGGTGTGCCCAGGTCGAACCGGTGCGCGTCGTCCGCGCGCACCAGCCGCCGGGGATCGAACCGGAACGGCTCGGCGTGGCCGAACCAGCCCGCCACGGTGGGCTCGAGCCGGCGCACCAGCTCCGGGCGCACGGCGAGGAACGCAATGCCCGAGCCCCCCAGCAGCCACTTGAGCCCGCCGGCACAGTAGAAGTCCACCCCCAGGGCACCCATGTCCACCGGCAGCTGGCCCGCCCCCTGGTAGCCGTCCACCAGGAGCAGGGCGCCATGCGCGTGGCAGAGCGCGGACAGCGCCGGCAGGTCCTGGATCGCGCCGCTGGTGAAGAACACATGGCTGGTCGCCACGAGCGCGGTCCGCTCATCGATCGCGCCGGCGAACAGGTCCAGGGGAACCGTCACCCCGTCGGGGCTCTCCAGCACCACCAACTCCACTCCCCGGGCCGCCTTGGCCAGCCACTGGTATGCCACAGTGGGGAAATCGAGGCTGGTGGTGATCACCTTCGGCCGCTCGCGATAGTCCAGCGACTCCGCGACCACCGTGAGCGCCGAGGAGATCGACGGATGCAGCGAAACCTGCTCCGCGTCCGCCCCGACCACCCGGCCGTACCCCGCCCGGAGCCGCTCGGCCGCGGGCAGCCAGGTGTCGTACCAGGCCGAGGCGCCCCGTTGTTCCCACGCGTCGAGGTACTCCCCCAGCGCCGCCCGGGTTCGCTGCGCCAGCGCGCCGAGCGAACAGCTGTTGAGGTAGATCGCGTGCCGGAAGATGGGGAACTCGTCCCGGTAGCGCGCGAGGTCAGGCGCGGCAGGGGCGGCGGTCATGGAGGGGGGAATATACCTTGGTTATCTTGCCCCGCATGGCGGAACCCGCGACCATGCGTGGCCTGGTCTTCTCCCTGGCGGCACGCGCGGCCCTCAACCCGCGCACGGCGCTCGATCTGCTCACCCTCGCCTGGGCCTTCCGCCGCCGGGCGTGGTGGCGGCAGCCGCCGTTCCTGCCGCTGCCCGATCGTGCCTACCTGGAGTGGCGCCTGCACACCGCCTACGGCGAGGAGCGCGCCCTCCCCCCGGTGGAGGATGTCCTCCGCTTCGCCCGCTGGCGCCGGAGACTCCTCAGTGCCTGAGCCCAGAGTCGTGATCGTCGGGGGTGGATTCGCCGGCCTCTATGCCGCCAAGGGGCTGGCCGACGCCCCGGTCCGCATCACGCTGATTGATCGGGAGAACCACCACCTCTTCCAGCCGATGCTGTACCAGGTGGCGACCGCGGCGCTCTCCCCCAGCAACATCGCCTCCCCCATCCGATCGGTGCTGAGCCGGCAAGCGAATGTGGAAGTGCTCATGGGGGAAGTCGCGAGCGTGCAGCTGGAAGCCCGGGCCATCACACTGGCCGACGGTAGCAGTATAGACTACGACTACCTGATCCTGGCTCCTGGCGCCCGGCACAGCTACTTCGGCCGAGATGAATGGGAGTTGCTGGCACCGGGGCTCAAGAGCCTGGAGGACGCGGAGGAGATCAGGCGGCGGGTGCTGATCAGCTTCGAGCGGGCCGAGCGGGAGACCGACCCGGTCAAGCGCCATGCCCACCTCACCTTCGTGGTCGTGGGCGGCGGCCCCACCGGTGTCGAGGTCGCCGGGGCGCTCGCGGAGATTCGGCGCCACGCGCTGCGCCGTGATTTCCGGCGGATCGATCCGCGCGACGCGACCGTGATGCTCCTCGAGGGCGGGCCGCGGGTGCTGCCGAGCTATCCCCCGGAGCTCTCCGAGCGGGCCAAGACCGAGCTCCGACGGCTCGGCGTCGAGGTGCGGGAACAGACGCTGGTCACCGAGATCCGGCCCGGGCTCATCCAGGCGAGCGGCTGGACCATCCCGACCCAGACCGTGGTGTGGGCCGCCGGCAATGTCGGCAGCCCGTTGCTCCAGACCCTCGGCACTCCGCTCGATCGCTCGGGCCGGGCAGTCGTCGAGCCGGATTGCTCGGTCCCCGGGCATCCCGAGGTGTTCGTGCTGGGAGATGCCGCGGCGTTCAACGACCAGCACCTCGGGATGCTCCCCGGGATCTGCCCGGTGGCCATCCAGATGGGGCAGTATACCGCCCGCACGATTCGCGGGGATCTGGCCGGCCGTCCGCGGCGTCCGTTCAGCTACTGGGACAAGGGCCAGCTCGCCGTCATCGGTCGCGGCCATGCCGTGGCGGACATCTGGAAGCTGCACTTCGGCGGGTTCAACGCCTGGCTGCTCTGGGTCTTCGTCCACATCTTCTTCCTGATCGGGTTCCGCAACCGGGTCCTGGTCATGCTCCAGTGGGCGTGGAGCTATTTCAGCTGGGAGCGGGGCGCCCGGCTGATTACCTGGTCCTGGAGCGGGCTGCCGGGAGAGCCCGCGGGCCGCAGGTCCGGACCGTATGGTGGGATCACCGGCAAGACCGGCGAACACCTGCTGCCGGGGCCCGGTGAGCGGGCCGGGTCGGGGACTGGTGTGACCACCGCGTGAGGACCCCGTGGTCCGTGCTTCGGCTCTGCCTCCTCCATGCCTGCCTTGCCGCTCCACTGCCCGCCCAGACCAAGCCTTTCAAGCGCGCCCTGGTGCTCACCGGCGGCGGCTTCAGGTTCCTCTATTTCGTCGGGATGTATGACGCGCTGGTGGACAGCGGCCAGCCGCCGGACCGATTTCTCCGTGGGAAACGCGGCGCTGGTCTCCACTCGCGACCTCTTTCTGTTTCGGCCGGTCCGCCACGACGACGCCTGTGTCATCGGTGGAAACGTCAGCCTCTACCCGCTGGAACTGGCCCGGCACCTGGCGTATGAGGTGACGATGACCTTCAACACCGCCTTCAATGGGTTCGAGGGGTTGGCGATCCGGGTAAGCCTGGGGTACGACATGAACCAGCGCCTCCGGGAGGTCACCGCGAGCCGGGTGGACCGGTGGATTGGCGCCACGCTGGCCGGGGTCAAGCAGTTTACGATGGATCCGCGCATGGTGTACGGCTTCCCCCGGCTCTTCCGGCTGCGGCCGCACTTGCCGGTGGACGAAACCCTGCGACTGAACGGGGCTGGAGACCTAGGCGACCGAATTCCCGCTACCTCCGACTTCACCCGGCGAGCGCTGGCCGCCAACGACTCTGGAGACACCCGGGGACTGGAGGCCGCGCGCCTTGCCCCCGACGGCGGAACCGATCATGTCCGCCGGAGGACCCCCGAGGACTTCGGCGGGCATCCCGCAACCATCCAATGATCCCGGAACCCGGGGTAGTCTCGGCAGACGGTCTCTCGGTCGAGGTCAAGGCCGTGGCTCGGCGACTCGGGTTCCTCGCCTGCGGCATCACGACCCTCGACCCGCTCCCCCACGCCGAGGCTCTGGACCGCTGGCTGAAGGAGGGGCTGGGCGGGAACATGCGCTACCTCCATCGCCAGGCGAAGAAACGCAAGAATCCGCAGATGGCCGACCGCGATGCTCACCGGGCCGTTGTCATTCTCGACAACTACTACTATCAGGACCTTGACGGGGACGGGCCGGTTACGGGACAGCATGGCGACAGTGAAGCCCCGCGGATCGCCAGGTACGCGCGGGGGGAGGACTACCACCGCGTGACCCTTCGGCGGCTGGACGCTTTGGCGGGTTTTCTGCGCCAGAATGGCGCGCGGGCGGCGCGGCCCTACGTGGATACCGGTCCGGTGGCCGAACGGGAGCTGGCCCAGCGCGCCGGCCTGGGGTGGATCGGCAAGAACACGATGTTGCTCCGCCCCGGGGTGGGTTCGTGGTTCTTCATCGGCGCCATCCTGACCGATCTGCTGCTGGAGCCGGACCAGCCCTTCGTCACCGACCACTGCGGCTCCTGCACCCGGTGCCTCGATGCCTGCCCCACGGCGGCGTTCGTGGAGCCCCGTGTGCTCGACGCCCGCCGCTGCATCTCGTATGTCACCATCGAACAGAAGGGCGGCATTCCGGAGGAGATGGCCTCCGCGATGCATGGCTGGGCCTTCGGCTGCGACATCTGCAATGAGGTCTGTCCCTGGAATGAGCGATTCGCCACCCCCGCGACGGTGCCTGAGTTCGCCCCGCGCGGCGCCGTGGACCGAACCGATCCGGCGTTCTTCGACGCCATGGACGAGGCGGAGTTCGCCCGGCGCTTCGGCGACACGCCACTCGCCCGTCCCGGGCTCGAACGAATGCGCCGCAACTGGCGCGCAGCATGGAAGAGCCTCGGCCGGCGGTGAGATCCGGGCGGCACGGGCCGGTCCTCTTCCGCACCCTTCGGCGGCCGTTACCTTCCGCCCCATGCCGACCCTGCATTCCATCGCCATTTTCGTCACCGACCTCGAACGGGCCAAGCGGTTCTACCGCGACGACCTGGAACTGCCGCTGCTGCGGGAGGGCTCGTTCGGGGCCGAGTTTCTGGAGGGGCCGACGCATCTCGGGGTGCATCCCGCGGTGCATCCCGATGCACGCGCGATGGTCGGCCGGCACACGGGCATCACCCTGCACGTGTCCGGCCTCCTCGACTTCTGCGAGCGCCTGCATGAGCGCGGGGTCCGCTTCATCAATGAGCCGACCCGGCAGACCTTCGGCGTCATGGCGATGATCGCGGACCCCGACGGTAACGTCTTTGCCCTCTGGGACGACCATATCCCCAGCGCCCACTGATGGCACGCCTCTACATCACCGTCGTCTCGATCTGGGTCTGGTGCGTGCTCGGTGCCTGCCTGCTGCTCTGGCTGCCCCTGCTGGCCGTCACGCGGGTGGTCACGGCGCCGTTCGACCGCGGACGCTACTGGGTGGGGCTCCTGTTCCGGCAGGTGGCGGTGGTCACCTCCACGCTCAACCCGCTCTGGCGCTTCCGGGTCACGGGGGTCCTCCCGAAGAACCCGCGGCACCCCTACGTGGCCGTCTCCAATCACGAGTCCTTCGTGGACATCCTGCTGATGTCCCATCTCCCCTGGGAGATGAAATGGCTCTCCAAGGTGGAAATCCTGCGGATCCCGGTGCTGGGCTGGGACATGTGGCTGGCGGGCGATGTGCCGGTGCAGCGCGGGACCGCGAAGAGCGCCGTCAAGGCCATGCGGCGCTGCCGGGAGATCCTGCAGCAGGAGAAGGTCTCGGTCATGATCTTCCCCGAGGGTACCCGGTCCCCCACGGCGGACCTCCTGCCCTTCAAGGACGGGGCGTTCCGGTTGGCCATCGAGGCCGGGGTACCCATCCTCCCGATGGTCGTCCACGGCACCGGGACCGCCCTCCCCAAGCATGGCTGGCGCTTTGGGCGCTCCAGCGCCGAGGTCCGGGTCCTCGAGCCCATCGAGACGGGCGGGCTCACCGTCGCCGACGTCCCCGCCCTCCGGGAGCGGGTGCGCACCCTGATCGCCCAGGTCCGGGACGAACTCCGGCGCCAGGATCCGACCTGATTCCGGTAGTAGTTGTAATAACAACTTTTCATTATCCCAGACCGGATTCCGGACACCACCGACTCGAACCCGACCGTTCCCCGCCCCGCCCTGTCCGCCTGGTGCAAGCTGGGCCAGAGACGGGCGTCCACCGGCAATACGGGATCGCGTATATTTTCCCTCATCGGAGCCGAGCCGCCGAGTCGCCGAGCCACGAAGGAGCCTGACGATGTCGAAGCGAGAAGAGCAGAAGCTGGCAGCCTTGCTGAAGAAGCACGCTGGTAAGCCCCAACCGACGAAGAAGAACCTCTCGACCCAGTACGACAGCACGCTGCGGATCCGCCCTGAGGACCAGGACGAGACCGCCAAGGACCTGTTCAAGGAGATGAAGCGGCGGGAGTTCTAGGTGCGCCCGAGGTCAGCCGGCGCCCGGGTCCTTCCCCAGGCCCCGGCGAGCACCAGCAGGGTCAGCAGGTAGGGCAGCATGAGGAACAGCTGATACGGCACCCCCAGCAGGAAGCTCTGGAAGAGGAACTGCAGGGCCATCGCGGCACCGAAGCAGAGCGCCGCCAGCGCGACCCGCACCGGGTGCCATCCCCCCAGTACCACGATCGCGATGGCGATGAATCCCCGCCCCGCGGTCATTTTCTCCGCGAATGTCCCCACCTGCGCCAGCACCAGGCTCGCCCCCGCGAGCCCGGCCAGCGCGCCCCCGATCAGCACCGCGATCATCCGCACCCGCTCCACCGCGACGCCCGATGCGCGGGCGTGCTCCGCCGCTTCTCCCGCGGCCCGGAGCCCCAGCCCCCAGGATGTCCGGTAGAGCAGCCACCAGCAGCAGGCCACGAGCAGGTAGGCCGCGTAGGTGAGTGGACTCTGGGCAAACAGCGCCTCCCCGAGCACCGGGATGCGTGAGAGCCCCGGCACCGGCAGGACACCGAGCGTCGGCAGCGAGAGGCCCACTCCCTCCGCGCCATACGCCTCGCGGTAGATGGCGCCCGTCAGCCCGATGGCCGCGAGCGTGACCGCGGTGCCTGCGATGATCTGGTTGGTGCGGAAGCGGACCGCCACCACGGCGAACAACAGGCTGATGCCCAATCCCGCGGCGGTCGCCGCGGCGATGCCCAGGAGCGGCCCCCCGGCCGTTGCGCCCAGCGCCGCGCCCAGGGCCCCGGCCAGCATGGCCCCTTCGATGCCGAGGTTGATGACTCCGGCTCGCTCGGCGATCGCCTCGCCCAGCGCCGCGAGCAGCAATGGGGTCGCGACCCGGACCGCGGCAGTGAGGAACGTCTCGAGGAGATCCATGGTGAGTTACCGGCCGGCCGGGTTCGGCGCCGCGACGCCGGTCCTCCGCGCCGCCGGGTCCGCAAGGACGATTGTCAGGATCACCACCGCTTCCACGACATAGACCGCCACGGCGGGGACGCCGGCGTCCCGCTGCATCGCGCCGGCACCCGCCTCGAGACCGGCGAAGAGCAGCCCGGTGGCGACGATCCCCAGGGGGTGGAGCCGCGCCAGGAGAGCCACCGCGATGCCGGTGAAGCCGAATCCGGGAGAGAGGTTCTGGAACAGCGCAAAGGTCGTCCCGGATACCTCGCTGGCGCCGGCCAGCCCGGCGAACGCCCCCGAGATCAGCAGGGCGGCCGCGAAGAACCGCTCCGGTCGCACCCCTCCCATCACCCGCGCGGCCGCGGGGTTGAGTCCGACGGCGCGGAGCTGGAAGCCGGCGAGGGTGCGCCGGCCGAAGAGCCACAATGCCAGCGCGAGGCACAGGGCCACCGCCAGCCCGAGGTGGAGCCGGGAGCCCGGGAGCTGCGGCAGGCGGGCCGCCAGCGGAAGGGGATCGCTCTGGGGGTAGGTGTGCTTCGATTCCTGCAGCGGGCCGAGCACCATCCAGCTGACCAGTGCCTCGGCGACGAAGTTGAGCAGCAGGGTACTGATGACTTCGAGTACCCCGAACCGCACCCGGAGCAGGGCGGGAACCGCGGCCCATGCCAGCCCGGCGGCGCACCCGGCCAGCAGCACCGTCGGCACCGCGACCAGCCGGGGCCACGCCCCCAGCGTTAGTCCGACCCAGGTGGCGGCTATGGCGCCGGCATAGAACTGCCCCTCCGCGCCGATGTTGAAGGCGCCGGCGCGGAAGGCGAGCCCGATCCCGAGCCCGATCAGGATCAGCGGAATCGCCCGCGGCAGCAGGGCGGACAGCACCGCGTCTGGGGTCCCCAGGGCCCCGCGCCAGAGCGCGGCGAGTGCGGGGAGCGGCGGATACCCCGCGGCGGCCAGCCCGATCACGAGGACCGCCAACCCGATCATGACGGCCAGCACGGGCGTGCGCAGTGCCTGACCGAGCCGGCGTAGCGTCGGGTCTCGCGGCATCAGCCGGCGGCCGCCACGACGCTGGTGCCGAGCATGGCACGGCCAATCAGGTCCCGAGGCGCGCCTTCGGGCATCGGGATCAGCTCACCACCGGCCAGGACCAGGATCCGGTCCGCAACCTCGAGCAGGTCATCGAGATCGGGGAGGTGGACCAGGACCGCCGCGCCGTCCGCGGCGGCGTGCCGCAGCCGGTCGTACACCTCCATCGTGGCGCGCAGGTCGAGCCCTCGCCCCGGGTTCTCCGCCAGCAGGACCCGCGGCCGGCGCTCCATCGCGTTGGCGATGATCTGGCGCTGCTGGTTGCCGCCGCTCAGCAGCTTGGCTGCCACGTCGGGGTCCGGCGCCCGGATGTCGAACCGCTCGAGCAACTCGCCCGCGCGGCGCCGTGCCGCCGCCCAGTCGAGCCAGCCACGCCGCACCCAGGGGGCGGCGCGTCCCTGGCTCAGCACCAGGTTTTCCGTGAGCGAGAACTCCCCGACCTGGCCCTCGCTGGTGCGGTCCTCGGGAATGAAGCTGACGGGGCCGGTGACCTGGATCGTCCCATGGGTCGGCGGGACCAATCCGGCAAGTGCCCGGAGCAACTCGCGCTGGCCATTGCCCTCGACGGCCGCCAACCCGACCACCTCGCCGGCACGGATCTGGAAACTGGCAGACCGGACGCCGGTGCCGCCGCCGGTCGCCGCCGGGATCACCAGGTCATAGACGCCGATCACGACGTCGCCGGCGGCCGCGCGGATCCTGCCCGCGGGCCGACCCGGGGCGCTCCCCAGCATCGCCGTGGCGAGGGTGTCGGCGCGCTCGGCGCCGGCGGCAGACGTCCGAACGACGACCCCCGCCCGCAGCACCGTGATCCGGTCGGCGACGGCAAGGGCCTCCTGCAACTTGTGCGTGATCAGGATCGTCGCCACGCCACGGTCCCGGAGGCGCTGGACCAGTCCCAGGAAGGTGTCCGCTTCCGACGGGGGCAGGACCGAGGTCGGCTCATCCAGCAGCAGGATGCGCGCCTCCCCCGCGAGCGCCTTGAGCACCTCGAGCCGCTGCCGGAGGCCGGCGGAGAGTTCCCCCGCGAGCGCGTCCGGGTCGAGCGGAAGTCCGGCCTCCTCCGCCAGCCGGCGCACCCGGTCCCGCAGCCCGCGTCCGCCCGGCGGCCAGCCGGCCGCGAGGGCGATGTTCTCCGCCACCGTGAAGACGGGAATGTCCATGAAGTGCTGGTGGACCATACCGATGCCCAGCCGCCGTGCCGCGAGCGGGTTTCGGATGGTGACTTCGGCGCCGTCCACCAGGATGCGGCCACCATCCGGCTGCACCAGCCCGAAGGCGATCTTCATGAGCGTGGACTTGCCTGCGCCATTCTCCCCCAGGAGGGCGTGAATCTCCCCGTGGGCCAGGGAGAAGTCTGCGCCCCGGAGCGCCTCCGTGCTGCCGTAGCGCTTTCGGATGGCGGCGAGGGTGAGGAGCGGGGCGGGCATCAGGGGCCTCGGCGCCTCAGCGGGAGGGCGGGAAGGACGGCGCGGAGCCCCGCGTCACATGCCGGTGGGATGGTCGTGGAACTCCCAAGGAATCCCGAACCGCGCGGCGAGGTGCTCCGCCAGCAGCCGAACTCCGATCGTTTCGGTGGCGTAGTGCCCGGCGTACAGGACGTTGACGCCGAACTCCATGGCGTCGAAATACGTGTGGGCGGCACCTTCACCCGTGACAAAGGTGTCGCACCCCGCCTCCCGGGCCTGCAGGATGGCGCTCCCCGCCCCGCCGGTGATCACGCCGATCGTGGAGACCGCCGCCGGTCCTCCCGGGATCACCCGGACCCGCGGCAGCTCGATCCCCAGGACCTCCGCCAGTCGTGCCGCGAGCGCGCCCCGGTCGCGGAGTCGGCCCGGAGCCCGCCCGGCCACCCCGATCAGCACTCCCTTGTGCTGGCCGAAAGGCCGCGGTTCCTCGAGGGCCAGCAGCCGAGCCAGTCCGGCGTTGTTGCCCACCTCGGGATGGAGGTCGAGGGGGATGTGCGCCGCGTACAGCGCGGCGTCGCGCTCCAGCAGGGCCCGCAACCGGCGGTACCGCCGGCCGGTCACCGGCTGGGATCCATCCCAGAACAGCCCGTGATGCACGAGGAGCAGCGCGGGTGCGGTGCCCGCGCGGACGGGCGCACCCAGTCCTTCGATGGTGGCGAGGGACGCATCCACCGCCGCTACCAGCCGGCCGACGGCGCCCTGATTCTCCACCTGCAGGCCGTTATGGGCATTCCCGTCATCGGGGACATCCCGGATGCGCAGGTACTGATCCAGGTAGGCGACGATGTCGGCGAGGGGGACGGAAGCCGCGCTCACTGGGGTGGGCGGGCCGTGGTGGTGCCGGTGTCGGCGGCGATGATGGAGTCGCGCGCGGCGTTGACCGCCGCCTGAACCGGCGCGGGTACGGTGGCAAGGAGCGCCGGGTTCGGGTCGAACCGGATGACGCCGCTCTTGAGCCCGAATGATTCCACCTTCGGCACGAATCCCCCCGCCTTCGCCTCCCGGGCCACGGTCAGGAACGCGCGGGGCAGGTCGATCACCGCGGACCCGATCACCCTTTCGGGCGCCAGCGAGCTCTGGTCCAGGTTGGCGCCGAAGATGTACGCCGCGGGCGACTCCTTGACCGCCTGGAAGGCGCCCAGCGCCGCCTGATCGGCGTTGTGGTGGAACATGTCCGCGCCGGCCTGAAGCAGCGCCAGCGCCGCCTCGCGCCCGGCCGCCACGTCATCAAAGGTGTTGAGATAGGTGGAGCGGGACACGATGGCGGGGTTCAGCCGCCGGGCGCCGGCCACCCAAGCGTCCTCGGCCAGTTTGATGGGCGGCAACTCGATGCCGCCGACGAACGCGATCGTCCCGGTCCGGGACATCCCTCCCGCCACCATGCCGGCCAGATAGCTGGCCTCATGCAGGCGGAAGATGAGCGGGGAGACGTTCTGGGCGACCCGTTCCCCGGAGGTCACGACAAAGATCGTGGCGGGGAACTGCTCGGAGACTCGTTCCGCCGATCCCTGGAACTCGAACCCATGGCCGAAGACCAGGCTGTACCCCTGGGCGGCGTAGGTGCGAAGCGCCTCCTCCTGTTCGGCTGGAGTCCTGGCCTCCACGTGACTGATCGCGACCCCGAGCGAGTCCCGGATCTGCTGCAGGCCGGCATAGGCCCCGGAGTTCCAAGCTGCGTCCGCGATCGAGCCTGGAGTGACCAGACCGACCCGGAAGTCGCCACTGGAGTTGTCCTTTGTGCAACTACTAAGCACCAGGGCGGCGCAAGTGGCCGAGGCGATGATCCTGATCATATGATCACTTTGGCTACACCGACTGTGCGCTGTGTATGTCGAATCGGTGCGGAAGCTGCTGCTTTCCACAACCTTGGCACACTTATCAACGAATGTGGGAAGCCGCAGGTCGTTATTTCACTAAACTTTGGACATCTGACCCAACTGATCCTGCCCCGAGAATTGACCCCGCTCACCGGGGCCGGGTTCCATCGTGATCTGGCCGTTGACCCGGCCACCCTCGGCAATGTGCAGGCGCTGGGTCCGGATGTCGCCCGCCACCAGGGCGCCGGCCTGGATCTCGACCCGCTCCCCTGCCTGGATTCCCCCGTGGACTTCACCCCCCGCCACCACCTCGGCCGCGAAGATATCCCCGCGGATGACGGCCCCGGCCGCGATCAGGAGCTGCGTGGCGGCCCGGACGGTGCCTTCCACGGTCCCCTCGACCTTGACCACCCCTTCGCTCGAAATGTCCCCGGCGACCGTGGTGCCCACGGCGATGATGGTGAGTCCGGCGGGTTCACCGGGGCGGCTGGAGCCCTGGGGACGGGAGAAGATCGCCATCAGCTTTGCTCCTTGACGATGGTCCGGGGGTCAATGGGTTCCCCCGCGAGTCTGATTTCGAAATGCAGGTGTGGGGCACTGGAGCGCCCGGTGTTGCCGGACAGCCCGATGACTTCCCGCGCCGCGACGCGCTGCCCCGGGGACACCGTGATCCGGCTCAGGTGCCCATACATGCTCTGGTACCCACCGGGGTGCTCGAGCAGGACGAACCGGCCGTACTCCGCCTCTTCCCCCGCCTGCAGCACGTTCCCGCCACCGGAGGCGCGCACCGGGCTCCCGATCGGCACGGCGATGTCGAGCCCCGGGTGGGCCTCACCCCCATTATCGCCGGTGCCGCCCGCCGCCACCTGGCCGCGGGTCACATAGCCGGGGTCGGTGAGCGGCCACTGGTCTGGTTCGGTCGGTCCGGCCACGCTGGTAGCGCGGCTCCCCGGAGCCCTGGCCTGGATGGCCGGCGCCACGGGAAGCTCGGCGGCGAAGCGGACCGGATCGGGCACCATGTCGGCGCCGAGCAGCGCACGGATCCGGTCGTATCGGCGTTCGGCGCTGTCCAGCGCCGCGACCAGTTCACCGATCTTCCGGTTCTCGCGTTCGAGCCGTTCCACTTCCCGTTCCAGTCCCGGAACCCGTGCCGCGGCGGCGAGGACGGGCAGGTAGGTCGCGACGGCGAGCAGCAGCGCCACGCCCGCGGTGACCGCCAGGCCGATGCCGGCGCGTGCCAGCCACTGCGGTGTCCGAAACGTCCGGGAGGCGACTTCGCCATCCGACTGGATGACGACCCTCACGTACCGGCGTGTCCGGCTCATCCGCCGTAGGGCTCGCCGAGGATCAGTTCGAGCACGCGGGCGAGGTCATCCTCGTTGTAGTAGCTGACGGCGATGGTACCGCGGCCCCGGCGGCGGGCGGTGACCCGCACATCCGTGCCCAGTCGCTTGCGCAGCGCCTCCTCCACCCGGCGGTGCGCCGGCGCCAGTTCGCGCACCGGCACCTTGCGGGCGACGGCGGGCCGGCTGCCACGGACCTTCGCTTCCAGGTCCCGCACCGACCACCCCTGCTCCGCGGCGAGCTGCGCCAGCCGGGTGATCTGGCCCCGGTCCGAGAGCGCGAGCAGGGCGCGCCCATGCCCCTCGCTGAGGCGGCCGCGATCCACCATCTCGGTGACGTCCGGCGGCAGCTTGAGCAGGCGAATGGCATTCGCAACCGTGGACCGGTCGCGCCCCAGCAACCGGGCCACATCGGCCTGGGTCAGCTGGAATTCCTCGATGAGGCGCTGGTAGCTGGTGGCCTCTTCGATCGCGGAGAGGTTGTCGCGCTGGAGATTCTCGACCAGGGCGAGCGTGAGCAGGGTCCGGTCATCGGCCTCCTTGATGACCGCGGCGATCTTCTGCCATCCGAGCTTCTGCGCGGCCCGCCAGCGGCGCTCGCCGGCAATCAGCTGGTACCCGTTCAGGTGCTTCCGGACCACGATCGGCTGCAGCAGCCCGGCGGTCTCGAGCGAGGCGACCAGCTCCGAGAACTGCGGCTCATCGAGCCGGGCGCGTGGCTGGTAGGGATTGGGCCGGATGCTTTGTATCGGCAGCTCCAGCAAGGCACCGCTCGCCTCCGCATCCTGGCGCGAGATCGGACCGAGCAGGGCCTCGAGGCCGCGGCCGAGACGCTTGGTCTCGCTCATGCGTCGGTCTCCCCCATCTCAGCGGGTGTACCGGTGAGGGCGCGCTCCCCCGAGGCGGGCGCGGTCGCCGGGGCATCCGCGCGACGGATCAGCTCCTGGGCCACCGCCAGGTAGCTCTTCGCGCCGATGGACTGGATGTCGTACAAGAGGATCGGCTTCCCGTAGCTCGGCGCCTCGGCGAGGCGCACGTTGCGGGGAATGACCGTCGAGAACATCCGGGCGCCGAAGTATTCCTTGGCGTCGGCGGCCACCTGGCGACAGAGGTTCACCCGGCTGTCGTACATGGTAAGCAACACACCGTCGATCGCCAGCGAGCTGTTGAAGTTCTGCTGGACCAGCTTGATGGTGTTGAGCAGCTGGGAGATGCCCTCCAGGGCGTAGTACTCGCACTGGATCGGGATGATCACGCCATCGGCGGCCGCGAGAACGTTGAGCGTGATCAGGCCCAGCGAAGGGGGACAGTCGATGAGGATGAACTCGTAGGAATCCCGCGCTCCCTCGAGCGCGCGCCGCATGACGCTCTCGCGACCGTTGCGCTCGACCAGCTCCAGCTCCGCCCCCACCAGATCCTGCGTCGCCGGGAGGATGTCGAGGTAGGGCAGGGCGGTGTCGTTGAGCACCACGTCGGCCAGTGGGCGCCCCTCGATCAGCACGTCGTAGAGGGCGTACCGGAGCTGGTCACGCCGGACCCCCACGCCGCTGGTGGCATTCCCCTGCGGGTCCGCATCCACCAGGAGCGTCTTCCGCTCGGCGATGGCCAGGGACGCGGCGAGGTTCACGGCCGTCGTAGTCTTGCCGACGCCGCCCTTCTGGTTTGCAATGGCGATGATTCGTGCCATTTCAACTCTTTATTTTACAAGTAAATACAACTGAACACATGGGCAAGGAATGCCCCCGGTCACGCGGCCGTGGGATGAGCGAATATAGCGGGAAGTCGTTGGCGGCGAAATGCTGAGTTTGAGCTGGAAGGGGGGCTTGGGGTGCCGTTTCACGTGAAACATCGCCGTCATGAATGTGCGGAGCTTTTCACGTGCAACAGGTTAACTCGGGGCCATGCAGTGCTCCAGGTTCCGGCGCCACTTGGTCACTTCGATGACCAGGTTCTGGATGTCGGCAGGAGAAATGCCGGGAATCCTGCCGGCGGCCCCAAGGGTCTCCGGTGGGTTCGCTGAGAGCTTCTGCCGAGCTTCGATGGAGATCGAGTGGAAGTCGGTGTAGGGGAGCTGGGCGTCCAGCATGAAGTCCTCCAGCGTCGCGAGCCGTCCGGCTGCGGCTCGCTCACGCACCAGATACCCCTCGTACTTGAGCTCGATATCGGCCCATTCTGCATGCTCCTCCGGGCCTGACCAGCCGCCGGCGCGCAGTAGCCTGGCCAGGGAGACTCCCGGTCGTCGAGCCAGCTCACGGATTCTGGCGGGCGCTGAAACGGCCCTCCCAGCCGCCTCCAGGATGGGATTCGCGGCGGCCGGGGAGACGCTGATCGTTCCAGCCAAGTCGAGCACAGCCTCCTCGCTCCGCAGGCGCTCCCCCGCCGGAGCCAACTCCGCTCGCCCCAGAAGGCCAGCCATCTCTGCCACGGGGAGAAGGCGCCGCAAGGCATTGTCCTGCCTGAGGAGCAGGCGGTATTCCGCCCTGGAGGTGAAGAGGCGGTAGGGCTCATCGACACCCCGAGTCACCAGATCGTCGATGAGGACTCCGATCATCGCCTGATCACGCCGGAGGACAACAGGCTCGAGGTCTCTGGTGGCTCGGGCCGCGTTCAGCCCGGCGATCACCCCCTGGCCTGCGGCCTCCTCGTAGCCCGTCGTCCCGTTCACTTGCCCGGCGAAATAGAGCCCACGGATCACTCGCGACTCGAGGGAATGACGCAGCTGGGTCGGCGGGAGGTAATCGTACTCGATGGCGTAGCCGGCTCGGGTGATCCGTGCAGACTCCAGCCCAGGGACCGCGTGCACCATGCGCTCTTGAACCGCGAGCGGCAGCGAGGTGGACAGCCCGTTGACGTACAGTTCGCTCGTCTCGAGCCCCTCGGGCTCCAGGAACAGCTGGTGCCGCTCCGCGTCCCGGAACTTGACGATCTTGTCCTCGATGGACGGGCAGTAGCGAGGACCACGACCACTGATCTCGCCTCCGTAGAGCGCCGACTCGCCCAGGCTCGCGGCCACAACCTCCTTCACCGCCCCCCCGGCCCAGGCCAGGTAGCACGGCAGCTGCGGCAACGGGGCCGACCGCTCGTGATGGGAGAACTGATAACCGCCGGGTTCGCCGTCCTGACGCGGGAAGCGACTGAGATCCACGCTCCGACCATCGATCCTTGGGGGCGTACCTGTCTTGAAGCGTTCTATTGTAAGTCCATATTCTGCAAACGCTTGTGCAAGTTCTATCGACGGCGGATCCCCGGCCCGTCCGGCGCTGATTCCGGTCTCGAGGCCCAGGTGGATCTTGCCTCGTAGAAACGTCCCGGCAGTCACCACGATGGCGCGGGCGGCAAAGGCGTGACCCTCGCGGGTACGCACCCCCTTGATCGCGCCGGCGTCGAGCAGCAGCTCGACCGCCGTCCCCTGCGCAAAGGACAGCCGGTCTTCCCGTTCCAGCAGGTGGCGCACGGCACGCCGGTAGAGCCCGCGATCGCACTGCGCGCGCGGCGACCAGACGGCGGGACCCTTGGACCGATTGAGCATCCGGAACTGGATCATCGCCCGATCGGTGGCCCGCCCCATGATACCGCCGAGGGCATCGACTTCCCGCACCACGGTCCCCTTGGCAATCCCGCCAATCGCGGGATTGCAGGACATCTGGCCGATGGTCTCGAGGTTCTGGGTCAGGAGCAGCGTCCGGACGCCGGTGGCCGCCGCGGCTCGAGCGGCCTCCGCCCCGGCGTGCCCGCCGCCGATCACGATCACGTCATACTGGTCCATGGAGGCGAAACTACAGGGGGGGAGGCCGTGGGGGGAGGGTTGCAGGTCTTTGTGACGATTGGGCGATTAGGCGATTAGGCGATTAGAACCTTCGACTCGAATCGCCCAAACGCCCAATCGCCGAAGCCGCTCCCTACGCCGTCCGCATCCAGCGCCACAGCTCCTTCATGCTGGGCTTCTTGCCGTAGGACAGGATGCCGACCCGATAGATCCGGGCCGCGATCCACACCACGCCGACGATCCCGACCACCATCGCCACGACCGACAGCAGGACCTCGGTCAGGGGAAGCGGCGAGATGGCGTAGCGCACCGGCACCACGATCGGCGCGAACAGGGGGATCAGGCTGAACACCCTGGCCATGGTGCTCGAGGGGTCGTTCATCAGGGCGAAGACCGCGACCATGGCGATGGCGATGCACATGGTCACGGGGGTGTTGGCCTGCTGCGCCTCCTGCTGGGTGTTGCACATGGCGCCGATCGCCGCGTACAGCCCCGCGTAGAGGAAGAACCCGAGCAGGAAGAAGGCCAGGATCACGGCCACCAGCTCGGGAGAGATCACCGGTACGGAAATGGAGGCTGCCGAGCCGTCCGCGGCGATGCCAGGCCCCCCGGCGCTGGTGCCGCCCGAGGCGAGGGTCGCGGTGATGTAGAAGCCCGTGATCCCCCAGATCGCCAGCTGGAGCAGGCCGCTGGCGCCGACGCCGAGAACCTTTCCCATCAGGAGCTGGAAGGGCGACATGCTCGAGACCAGCACTTCCACGATCCGGTTGCTCTTCTCCTCGATCACCGCGCTCATCACCTGGATGCCATAGAGGAGCAGGACCATGTACATCAGCAGGTTCACGATGTAGGCCAGCCAGAAGGTCTGTTCCCCGCTCTGGCCGGTTGCCTTGCCGTTGGTCACTTTCGTGCTGTTGAGGTCCAGCCGCACATTGGCGGCGGCGATGATCGCGGCGTCGGCCTGTTTCCGCTGCAGCCGTTCCTCCCGCAGCGCCGGGCCGATCAGCCGTTCCAGGGCCCCCATGTCCCGGAAGCTCCCCGCGTTGTCCCCCAGGTAGGTGATCCGGCCGCCTTCCACCGCCTCCTCGGTCAGGAGCAGCACGCCGTCGGCCGCATCGGCCGGCCCGTCCTGCAGGCCGATCGTGGCCACGACCGAGTCCCGCAGCTGCTCCAGCCGCCCCGCGGCCGGAAGCCGGACCACCAGGAAGCGCGGCTGGCGCCCCTCCCCCTCCCCGATGGAGTCGGCCCCGAGCCGGTTGGCGATGACCTGACCGATGGGACCGCTCGCGGCATCCAGGACCACGATGGTCTTGCTCCCGGTGTCCCGCCGGGCCAGGAGCTGCGGCAGGTAACCGAAGGCGGCCACCAGCAAGGGGACCAGGAAGGTGCCGATCAGGAAGGACTTGGTACGGACCCGCTCAATGAATTCCCGCCGGATGACCGCGAAAACCTTGTTCACCTAGGCCTCCTGACGGGCGGCGGGATGGGCGGCATCGGCGCCGACCCGGGCAATGAAGATGGACTGCAGGGAAGGCTCGACCACCTCGAACCGGGAGAGCCCGACGTCCACCGCCAGCAGCGCCTTGAGCAGTGCCTCCGGGTCGGCTCCGGCGGTGAGCTGCACCTCGGCACTGGCGCCGTAGTCGTCCACCCGGGCCACAAGCGTGCGATCGGCCAGCGGGCCGGCCGCGGCGGCGGCGTTCCGGGTGAAGGTGAGCGCCACATGGCTCTTCCCGAACTGGCCCTTCACCTCCGCCAGGTTGCCATCCAGGACCTTCTCCCCGCGCGCGATGATGGCGATCCGGCTGCACATCTTCTCCGCGTGCTCCATGATGTGGGTGGAGAAGAGTACGGTGCGCCCGCTCCGGGCCACGTCCACCACGACATCCCGCATGACCTGGCTGTTCACCGGGTCGAGACCGCTGAAGGGTTCGTCCAGGATGACCAGATCCGGATCGTGCTGCAGGGCGCCGGCGAACTGGACCTTCTGCTGCATGCCCTTGGAGAGGTCGGAGACCTTGCGCATGGTCCAGTCCTCGAGGCCCAGGCGCTCGAGCCAGACCTTGGCGCGCTTGCGGGCGTCCCACCGGCTCATCCCCTTGGCCTCGCCGAGGAAGGCGAGCTGGTCCAGGACCCGCATCTTGGGGTAGAGCCCCCGCTCCTCGGGCAGGTAGCCGATCCGGGCGGAGAGCTCGCGGCCGCTGCCGGCGCCGCCGAACAGGACCACGCGCCCTTCATCGGGGGTGATGATGCTGAGGAGCATCCGGATGGTCGTGGTCTTCCCCGCCCCGTTGGGACCAAGGAGGCCGAAGATCCCGCCCGCCGGGACCTCGAGGGACAGGGCGCTCACCGCGGTGTGACCGGCGTACCGCTTGGTCACCCCCTGCACCGAAATGACGCTGCTGGCCATGGCATTCCTGGGGTTGAAGTTCCGGGTGGCCACCTACGCCCCGGGTCTCGCGGGTGTTTCGGACGGGATCCGGAGGGCCGGCGAGAAGATCTCCCCCGGCCGCCGTCCGGACAACCTCCGGGGACCCGCGGCCGGGGGAGGCTCTTGCCCTCCGGCGGCACTTTGTCGAAAATGGGGTCGGTCGGAACCCTCACCCCCGCCCCACCGCCGATGCCCTACAAGATCGTCGTCAACCGAGAGCTGTGCGCGAGCAACGCCGAGTGCGTATCCCTGGCGCCGGAGGTATTCGGGCTGGATGACGAGGAGTTGTGCATCGTGCTGGATCCGGAAGGCGCAAAGGACAAGCGGATTCTGCTCGCCGCGCGCGCCTGCCCGGTGGACGCGATCACGCTGATTGCGGACCACGGCGAACAGGTCTGGCCGTAGGAGCGCGCGGTCGCACGCGCCGGCGGCCGGCAACTACGACAACCCTGATTCCCATTCCACCAGGCGGGAGATCCGCTGCACCTGGGCGGTGGGGATCACCAGGTGCTTGTGGGTGGCGCGCACGCCGAACTTGAGGGTCTTCCGCAGGAACTCGTCCCGGCTGACGCCGGCGTCCGACGGCTGATGTTCCGCCACATCGTGCAGCAGGATCCCCGCCGGGGTCTCCTCGTGGTACCGCCCGACATACAGCCCTGCACCCGCCATCTCCAGCACGACGGTGACCCCGTGGAGTTCCGCGTGCCCGGGGTGGAAGACGTGCCCGGTCATCAGACGGCGGTCGTGGCGCAGTACTTGTCGAAGGCGGCGGTGAGCCCCTTCGCGATGTCCTGCGGGCTGTGGCCCTCGATCATGTGCCGGTGGACGAAGTGCACCACCTCGCCATCGCGGAACAGCGCCAGCGAGGGGCTGCTGGGCGCGTAATCGGCGAAGTACTGCCGGGCCCGGGCGGTGGCATCGGTATCCTGGCCGGCGAAGACGGTCACCACCTGCTGGGGCCGGGTCGGGTGGGTGAGGGCCAGCGCGAGGGCGGGCCGGGCCGCGCCCGCGGCGCAGCCGCAGACGGAATTCACCACCACCAGCATGGTGCCCTTGGGGTCGCCGAGGGCGGCGTCCACCTCGGCCGCGGTGGTCAGCTCCCGGGCGCCCATGCGGACCATTTCATCGCGCATCGGCTGCACCAGGCGGGGATCGTAAGGCATGGGTCAGGCTCCTGTGTAGTAGTGCGGGCCAGGCCGGAGGCCGTGCCGTTGTGCTATGAACCGGTGGCGCCCGGAGGGGCGGTGGCCGGGGTCTGCATCGCGGTGCTGAGGGCGTGCCAGGCCAGGCTGGCGCACTTCACCCGGGCGGGAAACTCCCGCACCCCGGCGAAGACGGCCAGCTTGCTCGGCAGGTCATCCGCCGGCCCGCCCGCGCCGGTCACCATGCGGTGAAAGCTGTCGAACATCTTCCCTGCCTCGGCGAGGGTCTTGCCCTTCACCGCCGTGGTCATGAGCGAGGCGGAGGCCTTGGAGATGGCGCAGCCCGACCCCTGGAAGCTCACATCCGCGATGCGGTCGCCGTCCAGCTTGAGCCACACCTTGAGCTGGTCACCACAGAGCGGATTGTAGCCCTCCGCCGAGCGATCGGGCTGTTCCATGGCGCGGAAGTTCCGCGGCGCCCGGTTGTGATCCAGGATCAGGCTCTGGTACAGCTCGCTGGCGTCGGTCACGCGCCGAACACCTTTCGTGCCTCGAGCAGGCCCCCCACCAGCTGGTCCACTTCGGCCCGGGTGTTGTAGAGGGCGAAGGACGCCCGCACCGTCCCGCTGACGCCGAAGCGCCGCATGAGCGGCTGGGCGCAGTGGTGGCTGGCCCGGACCGCGACGCCGTGGAGGTCGAGGACGGTGCCGACGTCGTGCGGATGAATGCCCTCCAGCACGAACGACAGCACCCCGACCCGCTCCCGGGCCGTGCCGATGAACCGCACCCCCGGCACCGTGCCCACGCGCTCGACGGCGTAGCGCAGGAGATCGGCCTCGTGGTGTTCGACGGCCGCCCAGTCCAGCTGGCCCAGATACTCGAGGGCCGCGCCGAGCCCCACCACCTGGCACACCGGCGGTGTGCCGGCCTCGAACCGGGCGGGGACCGGCGCGTAGGTGGTCCCCTCGAAGCTGACCGTCTGGATCATCCCCCCGCCCCCCTGCCAGGGGGGCATCGCCTCCAGCAGGGCCAGCCGCCCATACAGGAAGCCGACCCCGGTGGGGCCGTACATCTTGTGCGCGCTGGCCACGTAGAAGTCGGCGCCCAGCGCCCGCACGTCCACCCGCAGGTGGGGTACCCCCTGGGCACCATCCACCAGGACCACGGCGCCGGCGGCATGGGCCAGGTCGGCGATCTGCCGGACCGGGTTCACGGTGCCGAGGACGTTGGAAACGTGGGTGATCGCGACGATGCGGGTGCGGTCCGTCAGCAGACCCGGGACCGCCGCCAGGTCCAGCTCCCCGTCGGCGGTGACCGGAATGGCCCGGATCCGGGCCCCGACCGCCTCGGCCACCAGCTGCCAGGGAACGATGTTGGAGTGGTGCTCCATCTCGGAGAGCAGGATCTCATCCCCGGGGCGGAGCACCGCGCGGCCGTAGCTCTGGGCCACCAGGTTGATGGCGGCGGTGGTGCCGGAGGTGAAGACGATCTCGTCCGCAGTCGCGGCGTTCAGGAAGCGCCGCACCTGCTCCCGGACCGCGTCGTAGCGCGCGGTGGCCCGCTGGCTCAGGGTGTGGACCCCGCGGTGGACGTTGGCGTTCTCCAGCAGGGCGAAGTCGGACTCCGCCTCCACCACCGCCCGGGGCTTCTGGCTGGTGGCGCCGTTGTCCAGGTAGGCCAGCGGCCGGCCGTTGATCACGGCGCGCAGCACGGGGAACTCGTGCCGCAGGCGGGCCACATCGAGCCCGCTCGCCGCCACCGTCCCGGGGTGCGTCGCCGTCACGGCGCCCTACCCCTCCGCCCGGGCCTCGAGCCGGCTCATGACCACCGCCTCGAGGGCGGCGCGGACCGGCTCGTAGGGAATCTCCTCCAGCACCTCTGCGGCGAAGGCGTAGGTCAGGATCTTCCGGGCGAGCGCGCCGCCGATGCCGCGGCTCTTGAGGTAGAAGGCCGACGCCTGGTCCAGGGCGCCCACCGTGGCGCCGTGGGTGCACTTCACGTCGTCGGCGAAGATCTCGAGCTGCGGCTTGGTGTCGATCCGGGCGGCGTCCGAGAGGAGCAGTGCCCGGTTGGTCTGCTTGGCGTCGGTCTTCTGGGCCTCGGGGGTGACGTAGATCTTCCCGTTGAACACGCCGTGCGCCCGGTCGTCGAGGATGCCCTTGTACACCTCGCGGGTGCCGCAGTTGGGGTGCGCGTGGAGCAGGCTGGTGTGGTTGTCCACCTCCTGCCGGTCGCGCCCCATGTAGAGGCCGAGCATCTGGGCCTCGATGTCGGGACCGTCGAGCACCACGTCCAGGTTGTTGCGGCAGATCGCGGCCCCGAAGCTTACCGAGAAGGACAGGCCCCGGCTGTCACGCCCCTGGCGGATGTGCGTCGTGCCCACATGGAAGGCCCGCTCGCTCTCCCGCTGGATCTTGGTGTGCTCGAGGTAGGCGCCATCATCCACCACCGCCTCGGTGACCGCGTTGGTGAAGTAGGCGGACGGGCCCAGGCCGACGTAGCTCTCGATGACCGCGGCGCGGGCGCCACGCTCCACCAGGATCAGGTTGCGGGGATGGGTGGCCACGCCGTCGGCGCCGGACGGGGTCACGAAGACCGCGTGCACCGGCGCTTCGAGCACCGTGTCCCGGCTTACCCGGAGGAACAGCCCGTCGGCCACGAAGGCGGTGTTGAGGGCAGTGAAGCCGCTCTGCACCGGCGTCGCGTACTGCCCGAGGTGCCGGCGCACCAGCTCCCCCTCGGCGGCGAGCGCGGCGGCCAGCGGCTGCAGCGTGATGCCGCGGGGGAGCGCGGGCCGGTCCGACAGCGCGGGGGCGAACCGCCCGTTCACGAACACGAGGGTGATGACCCCCGGGACCGGGTACAGGAACGGCGCCAGCGCGGCGCGGGTCACCCCCGCCGCGTCGGTGTCGGCGACGCGGAAGCTGGTGCCGGTGATCGGCGCCAGGTTGAGGAAGCGCCAGTCCTCGTCCCGGGTGGAGGGGAAGCCCGCAGCCTGGAAGCGGTCGAGCCCCGCCTGCCGGAGAGCGCCGAGCCAGGGGGCGCCGGCACCGGCCTCCCGGCTGGTGGCCACGTAGTCCTGCAGGATGGCGCCGCTCACGCCGACCCCACCGCTTCGGTCAGCCATTCGTAGCCCTTGGCCTCGAGCTCGAGGGCCAGGTCCTTGCCGCCGGACTTGACGATCCGGCCCCCGGCCAGCACGTGCACGTAATCCGGCACGATGTAGTTGAGCAGCCGCTGGTAGTGGGTCACCACGATGGTGGACCGGTCGGGGCGACGGAGCTTGTTGACCCCGTTGGCCACGATGCGCAGGGCGTCAATATCGAGCCCGGAGTCGGTCTCGTCGAGGATGGCGAGCGTCGGCTCGAGCACCGCCATCTGGAGGATCTCGTTCCGCTTCTTCTCGCCGCCCGAGAAGCCGTGGTTCACCGCGCGCGACATGATCTCGGGGCCCCACTCCACCAGCTTGAGCTTCTCCTCGACCAGGTCCATGAAGTCCACCGGGTCGATCTCTTCCTCGCCCCGCGCCTTGCGGATCTCGTTGAGCGCCGCGCGCAGGAAGTAGGCGTTGGACACGCCGGGGATCTCGACCGGGTACTGGAAGGCGAGGAAGACGCCCGCCTGGGCCCGCAGCTCGGGGTCCATGTCCAGGAGGTCCTGGCCGTTGTAGCGGACCTCGCCGCCGGTGACCTCGTAGGCCGGGTGGCCGGCGAGGACCTGGGCCAGCGTGCTCTTGCCGGAGCCGTTGGGGCCCATGATGGCATGCACCTCGCCGGCGTTGACCGTCAGGGTGATGCCGTTGAGGATCTGCTTGTCGCCAGCCCTGGCGTGCAGGTTCACGATCTCGAGCACGTCGTTCTCCAATCCCAGTTGAGCGTCGGGGCGCCGACGGGGCGCTCCGGCCGGACCTAGCCTACACTGCCCTCGAGGCTCACGCCGAGGAGCTTCTGCGCCTCGACCGCGAACTCCATCGGGAGCTCCTTGAACACTTCCTTGCAGAACCCGTTCACGATCATGCTGATGGCGTTCTCGGTGTTGAGCCCGCGCTGCTTCAGGTAGAAGATCTGGTCCTCGCCGATCTTGGAGGTGGACGCCTCGTGCTCCACCGCCGCGGTCGGGTTCTGGACGTCGATGTAGGGGAAGGTGTGCGCCCCGCAGCGGTTCCCGATGAGCATGGAATCGCACTGGGTGTAGTTGCGGGCGTTGGCCGCCTTGCCCAGCACCTTCACCTCGCCCCGGTAGCTGTTGTTCCCCCGCCCCGCCGAGATGCCCTTGGAGACGATAGTGCTCCGGGTGTCGCGGCCGATGTGGATCATCTTGGTGCCGGTGTCGGCCTGCTGCCGGCCGTTCACCACGGCGACGGAGTAGAACTCGCCCACCGAGCGGTCACCCTGGAGGATGACGCTGGGGTACTTCCAGGTGATGGCCGAGCCGGTCTCCACCTGGGTCCAGGAGATCTTGCTGTCGTGGCCGGCGCACTTGCCGCGCTTGGTGACGAAGTTGTAGATGCCGCCCTTCCCCTCGCTGTCACCGGCGTACCAGTTCTGCACCGTCGAGTACTTGATGCTGGCCCCCTCGAGCGCCACCAGCTCCACCACCGCCGCGTGCAGCTGGTTGGTGTCCCGCTTGGGGGCGGTGCAGCCCTCGAGGTAGCTCACCGAGGCGCCCTCTTCGGCGACGATGAGGGTCCGCTCGAACTGCCCGGTGTCGGCCGAGTTGATGCGGAAGTAGGTGGACAGCTCCATGGGGCAGCGCACCCCCTTCGGGACGAACACGAAGGAGCCGTCGCTGAAGACCGCGGAGTTGAGCGCGGCGAAGAAGTTGTCGTTGTACGGCACTACCGAGCCGAGATACTTCCGCACCAGCTCGGGGTGCTCCCGCACCGCCTCGCTCATGGAGCAGAAGATGACCCCCGACTTGGCGAGGGTGGCCTTGAAGGTCGTGGCCACCGAGACGCTGTCGAAGATGGCATCCACCGCCACCCCGGCGAGCAGCTTCTGCTCCGACAGCGGGATCCCCAGCTTCTCGTAGGTCCGGAGCAGCTCCGGGTCCACCTCCTCGAGGCTGCCCAGGGGCTTCACGTTGCGGGGCGCCGAGTAGTAGATCACGTCCTGGTAGTTGATCGCCGGGTACGTGATGTTGGCCCAGTGGTGGGGCTCCTTCATGTCCAGCCAGCGGCGATAGGCCTTGAGCCGCCACTCCAGCATCCACGCCGGCTCCTGCTTCTTGGCGGAGATCAGCCGCACCACGTCCTCGCTGAGTCCGCGGGGCAGGGTGTCGGTGTCGATGTCGGTGACGAACCCGTACTGATACTCGCGGTTGACCAGCGCCTCGACCGCCGATTCGGGGGACGAACTCATGCCTGCTCCTCACGGGCCGGCTGGGCCGGCCCTTCCAGTACCGTGAGCGTCGGCTCCCCACCGGGGAACCGGACGCGGTATTCACACGCGGGACAGCCGTCCAGCATGTGGGACTCGCGCTGGACCGCCGCCGCCAGGACTTCTTCCAGGAACTTCCGCTCCGCCACGCAGATCTCCGGAAACCGCTCCGCCAGGGCGCGAATAGCGCAGTTGTGCTCGGTCAGGGTGAAGCCCTCCTCCCCGGCCCGCCACTCCGCCATGTACCCGCCCTCGCCCAGGGCCCGCATCACCGCCTCGATCCGGCGCTCGGGCGAGGCCCCGGTGAGTTCGCCCTGGAGCTTCCGCGCCAGGTCGGTGAACCGGGTCTCGAGCGCCGTCACTACCGCCTGCCGGCCCGCCTGCGCCGCGACCCGGTCCAGCACCTCCGTGAGGAGCTCCTTGTAGCGCTGCGGGAAGAGCCCCTCGCCGGCCGGGCTGAGGTGCCAGGCGTAGGTGGGGGCGCCGACCCCGCGCTGCTCCCGCCGGTACGCGATGACTCCCTCGGCCTCGAGCTCCCGGAGATGATGACGGATGGCGTTGGCCGAGAGCCCGAGCTGCTCCGAGAGTTCGCGGGTGGTCAGGGCGCCGGCCCGCTTGAGCGCAAGCAGGATGATCCCACGCGGGCCCTTGTAGGCGGCGGGCAGCTGCTGCTCGTGCAGGTGTTCGGAGATGGAGGCACCCATAGGGGGGTAACCCTAAGGGCCATACCGGGATTTGTCAACTAAATGCCAAACCAATGGGGCGAATCCGTAATCTCTTGTTCATGAAGGAGTTGCGCTGCAGGTTGAGGGGGGTTCGTCTATCGCCTGATCGAGGGGAGGATTGGCTCGAAAGATCGCGTCACCAGGCGCGGAACCCGGCCGCAGCCGGACACGCCCGGCAAAAGTAGTAACTAATAGTACTACTATGCAATGCATTTGAAATCATTGACTTAGCTGTCAACGGCCGGGGACATCGGCAGCGGAGCCCTCCCCCGCCCGGGAGTGGGCTATTGTGGCCGGAGGCTTCCGGCACAAGATTGGGCTGCCCTTAACCGGATGAACGATGACCATTCACCGCATCCGCATGCTCGGCGACCCGGTCCTCCGTACCCGCTGCGAGCCGATCACCCGGCCGCAGTCGGCCGCGGTCCGGGTCATCGTGGATGACCTGCGCGAGACGCTCCGGGACTTTCAGTCACGCTTCGGCTACGGCCGCGCCATCGCCGCGCCCCAGATCGGCGCACCGGTCCGGATCGTCTTCGTCGAGATGGACAAGCCCTGGCCGCTGATCAATCCCGAGATCGTGGACGTGGGCAACGAGGATTTCTCGGTCTGGGACGATTGCTTTTCCTTCCCCAACCTCCTGGTCCGGGTCACCCGCGCCTATCGCATCAAGGTCCGCTACCAGGACCTCAAGGCCGAGTGGCACACCGTGGAGCTGGAGGGGGACCGGGCGGAGCTGCTGCAGCACGAGATCGATCACCTTGATGGGGTGCTGGCGGTGGACCGGCCCCACGGGCTCGATCCCTTCTGCCTGCGGGAAGAGTGGAACCGTCAGCACGCGCACGAGGGACGCTATTCCGAGCCGGAGCCCCGCTCGGAAAGCTACGCCACACCGCTGACCGGACTGCTGTAGCCTGAACTGAGGAGAACAGGGAACGGGGACCGCAAAGATGGAGGCCCGTTCCCGCTTCCCTCTTCCCCCTTCCCTTCCCCGCCGGCCCATGCCCCCTCACCCCCGCTATTCCGTCCACCCCAGCCTCTTCCGCATGCGCGGCTCGACCGCCGCATGGCGCCCTCGAGACCCTGGCTTTTTCTCTGGGCAGGGACATCCGGCCCTGTCCCGGCCAGAGGATCGTCCCGGAGTACCGGCGCCACGTGATCGCGCAGATCAAGCCGGCCACGAAGGCGCGGGCGACGCCGGCTAGCGCGTCCGGCGGAGGGCCAGGAGGGACTCCGGCGCTTCCACCAGCACGGTGTCGATCAGGACGTAGGGGCGCACCGCCTTTCCGTCCTGGTCCAGCCGAGCCAGGTTGCCTTCGATGCGGATCACGTAGTCGAGTGTCTCCCGGTGCCGCCACCTGGGCACCGCCGGGGCGACGCTGACCACGCTATGCCAGTCCCGGTAGTCGAGGAACTGCCGTCGGGCGATGGCCTGGGCGCGGAGCAGGGGCACCCGGCCCGCGTTGTAGCTGGCGAGCATGAAGTCGTGGTGATCGTGATCGTGCACCGAGTCCTCGGCCCAGAGCAGCCAGAGCCGGCGGTCGTACTGGATCCCGGCGGCGATATTCCATTCGGGATCATCGAGGGTGGTGAGCGCCGGGTTCCGGGACTGGATCTCCCGGAAGGTGGAGGGCATCAGCTGCATCAGTCCCCGCGCCCCCACCCAGCTGCGGGCATTGGGATTGAGGTTGCTCTCGGTCATCCCTTGGGCCTTGAACAGCCGCCAATCGAACCCCACCCCGAAGAACCGTTTGCTGTACTTCCGGAAGGTGGCGTCGTAGCGGCCGGTCACCGCCTGGCCCCCAAGCGGCGCCGCCAGACAGGCGAGCAACAGCAGCAGGGCAGGGGTGCGCCCCGGGTGCGCCATCAATTGAGGGCCCCGCCGATGATCACGGCGATGGCCAGGAAGATCGCCGCGATGAC
>JANRJZ010000106.1:0-5880 GCA_033763675.1 Gemmatimonadota bacterium | reverse complement strand
GGTGACCTTCGCCGGCGGGCTCGCCACCGGCGGGATCCGTCCCATGGTGGCGATCTACAGCACCTTCCTGCAGCGGGCCTATGACAACGTGATCCACGACATCGCGGTGCAGCACCTGCCCGTGACGTTCTGCATGGATCGCGCGGGGCTGGTCGGCGAGGACGGCCAGACGCACATGGGGCTGTACGACATCGCCTACATGCTGGCGGTGCCCGGCATGACCGTGACCGCGCCCCGGGATGGCGACGAGATGATCGGCCTGCTGCGCACCTCGCTGGCCCACGACGGCCCGTTCTGCATCCGCTACCCGCGGGACAAGGCCCCCACCGAGCCACGGCCCGCCGCCGAGGTTGCGGCGGTGCCGTACGGCACCTGGGAGCTGCTGCGGGAGGGGAAGGACGTGGCGATCCTGGCGGTGGGGACGATGGTCGAGAACAGCCGGCAGGCCGCCGAGGAGCTCGCCGCCGAGGGCATCGACGCCGCCGTGGTCAATTGCCGCTTCATGAAGCCGCTCGACAGCGGCATGCTGCAGGTCCTGGCCGCGCAGCACCGTACCCTGGTGACCGTCGAGGAAGGGACCATCGTCAACGGCTTCGGCGCCTATCTGGCCGAGACCCTGCAGACCACCAATCCCGAGGTGCGGGTGGTCGCACTCGGGATCCCGGACCGGCTGGTGGAGCAGGCGCCGCGCGCCGAACAGCTCGAGACGTTCGGGCTCTCCGCCGGCGGGATCGCGCGCCGGCTCCGCGCCCTGCACAGCGAGGAGAGCGTCGAGGCGCGATGAAGGTCGGGGTCGTCGGAAACCCGAGGTACGCGGACCTCAAGTCGGTGCTGCGCGAGTTCGCCGCGATGGCGCCGTCGCGCGGCATGCGCCTGCTCACCGAGCCGAGCCTGGTGCCGCTCTGGGATGACGTCCGGCCACTGCTGGACCAGGAAGTCCCCGACGCCATGATCACCTTCGGCGGCGACGGCACCCTCCTCCGCGGCGCCCGCCTGCTGCGCGGGCGCGAGGTCCCCATCCTCGGCGTGAACCTCGGCCGGGTCGGCTTCCTCACCACCGCGACCCGCGAGCAGCTCCCCGCCGCCCTCGATGCCCTGGTGTCGGGCCGCTACGTGCTGGAGCGGCGCCTCGCGCTTCATGCCACCATCATCAGCGACGAGGGTGGGGTCCGGAGCGAGCAGGTGGCGCTCAATGATGTGGCGATTCACAAGGCGGGCGTCGCGCGCGTGGTGCGCATCCGCCTGAGCGTGGATGGCGAGGAGCTGGGCCCCTACAGCGCCGACGGGGTCGTGATCGCCAGCCCCACCGGCTCCACCGCCTACTCGCTCTCCGCCGGCGGGCCCATTGTGGCCCCGGGCGTGGAAGCGATGATTGTCACCCCGGTCTGTGCCCACACGCTGGCCGTGCGGCCGGTGGTCGTGCCCCCCGAAGCCACCATCTGTGCCGAGCCCGTCTCCCCCAGCGCCGATGATCTCCTGGTCTCGTATGACGGGCAGCTGGGCACCACCCTGACCCTGGGGGACCGGGTGTACGTCCGCCGGGCCCAGAACTCGGTGCTGCTCATCCGGCTCGGCGGGGAAGGGTACTTCACCCGCATGCGCACCAAGCTCAACTGGGGTGACCTGTCCGAGCGCGAGGTCGTCCGGTGATCACCGAGCTCCGCGTGCGTGACCTGGTCACGATCGCGGATGTCACCCTGCCCCTCGGTCCCGGGCTCAATGTGCTCACCGGCGAGACCGGCGCCGGCAAGTCCATGCTGGTGGACGCCGTGGCCCTCCTCCTGGGCGCGCGGGCGGACAGCAGCCTGGTGCGCCCCGGCGCCGCCCGCGCGGTGGTGGAAGGCGCCCTGGACGCCGGCGATGCCCCCCTACGCCGCCGGGTGGAAGAGCTCGGCGTCGAGCCCGAGGACGGCCGGCTGATCATCCGCCGAGAAATTGGCGGCGACGGCCGCTCACGTGCCTGGGTGAACGGCAGCCCCACCACCATCGGGACCCTCGGCCGGCTGGGCGCCCTCCTGGTGGACCTGCACGGCCAGCATGAGACCCAGTCACTGCTCCAGGCCGAGGGGCAGCGCGAGATCCTGGATGCCTTTGCCGGCGCCGCACCGGAACGCGCGGCCCTGCAGGACGCCTGGCGGAGCGTCGCGACGCTCCGGGCGGAAGAGACGGCGCTGCAGGAGAAGCGCGACGAAGTGCGGCGACGCGCCGACTACCTCCGCCATGTGGTGCAGGAGATTGACGCCGCGAAGCTCCACCCCGGTGAGGATGAGTCCCTGGACCTCGAGGCGCGCCGGCTGGCCCACGCGGGGACCCTGGCGGAGCAGGCCCAGCGGCTGGCGCAGGTGCTCGACGGCGAGGAGGCGGGGGCGCTCAAGGCCCTGGGGCAGGCGGAGCGCCTGCTGGCCGGGCTGGAGCGGATTGATGCCTCGGTGGGCGCCTGGCGGGAGCTGCTGGACGGCGCGTACGCCGGGCTGAGCGAACTGGCGCGGCTGGCGGGAGGCTACGCCGACGGGCTGGAAGATGATCCCACGCGGCTAGCCGAGATCGAGCGCCGGCGGGACGTCATCTACCGGCTCAAGCAGAAGCATGGCGCCACCCTGGAGGCGGTGCTCGAGACCCGGGCCCAGGCGGCCCGGGAGCTCGACCTGCTCGATACCGCCGACCTGGACCTGCGCCAGCTGGGTGCCCGGCGGGTGGCGGCGGAAGGGGCGGCCCAGGCGGCCGCCGATGCGCTCTCTGCCAAGCGGCGTGAGGCCGGGGGGCGCCTTGCCCGCGGCGTCTCGCGGCTGCTGCCCCAGCTCGGCCTGGGCGGAGGGCGGCTGGAGGTGGAGCTGGCGCCGCTTGGGCGCATCGACTCCGCGGGTCAGGAGGGGATCACCTTCCTGGTGCGGCTCAACGCCGGCATGGAGCCGCGGCCGCTGGCACGCGCCGCCTCGGGCGGCGAGCTCTCCCGCATCATGCTGGCGCTCAAGGTGGTCCTGGCTCGCCACGACCAGGTCCCGACCCTGATCTTCGACGAGATCGATGCCGGAATCGGCGGTGAGGTGGGGGCGGAGGTGGGCGCGGCGCTGGCGGAAGTGGCGGCCCGGCGCCAGGTGCTGGTGATCACTCACCTGCCGCAGATCGCGGCCCGGGCAGAGCGGCACCTCGTCGTCTCCAAGGCGGCGAAGCGTGGGGTCGCCACCAGTGACGTGCAGCAGATCCACGGCGAGGACCGCGTCGGGGAGATCGCGCGGATGCTCGGCGATGCCGACGCGGCGACCGCGCGGCAGCATGCGGCGGCGCTGCTGGGGCGGTAAGGCGATAGGGCGGTCGGGCGGTCGGCCGGTTCGGCCTTGGATTTCAGGCCCCGTTCCCCGTTTCCCCGTTTCCCCGTTTCCCCGTTTCCCCGTCCCCCCCGTTTCCCCGTTTCCCCGTCCCCCCCGTTCCCCCGTTTCCCCGTTTCCCCGTTTCCCCGTTCCCCCGTTCATCCGGTCCCCCTACCTCCCCAACAACTCCCCCACCGCCGCCAGCCGCTCGGTCTTGTCGCAGATGATCTTGATCGTCACCATGATCGGGACCGCCAGGATGGCCCCCGGCACCCCCCAGATCCACCACCAGAACAGGAAGCCGACGAAGATCACCACCGGCGAGAGCGGCAGCCGCCGACCGAGCAGGTGCGGCGTGAGGAAGTTGGCCTCCGTGGCGTGCAGCGCGAGGTACGCCACCGGCGGCAGCAGCGCCTGGCCGGCTTCGGGGTAGGTCACCAGCGCCACCATCCCCAGCAGCGTGGCCATGGTGATCGGGCCGATATAGGGCACGAAGTTGAGCGCCGCGGCGAGCACGCCAAGCAGCAGCGGCGTCGGCATCCCCAGCAGCGCCATCACGGCCGCGGTGAGGGCCCCCAGCCCCAGGTTGATCAGGGTCACCGCCAGGAGGTAGCGTGAGATCTGCGCCTCGGTCTCCTGCATGATGGCCATCACCCGCTCCGCCCCTTCCCGGGGCATGATTCGCGGCAGCTTGCGGACGAAGTGGTCACCCGAGGCCAGGAAGAAGTACGCCAGCACCGTGATGATGAGGCCGGTCGCGAGCAGGTGCCACGCCCCGCCCAGGATGGTCTCGCTCAAGGTGGGCTGCTTGAGGGATACCTGGGGTGCGTCGGCCGTTCCGACATCGGTAATCTGGTCCACCTGCTGCGCCGTGCGGGTGACGTTCTCCACCGAGCGCACGATCCGCCGGACCTTGGTCTCGAGCTTCTTGAGGTCCTGCGGGGCCCGGACCACCCACTCGGCGGCGGGGGTCCAGAGGTTGTAGAGCGCGATCCCCCCGCCGCCGAGGAGCACGAGCAGGACCAGCGCCGGCGCCGCGGCGTTGGGGATCCGCAGCCGGCGGAGCAGCCGGACCACCGGCTGCAGCAGCAGCGAGAGGAACAGCGCCAGCACGATCGGCAGCACCAGGTCCCGCGCAAGGTGCAGGGTGTAGAGCACCGCCAGCACGAACAGCCCGCTGATCGCCACCGACCGCAGCTCCGCGATCCGGAACCGGTTGGCCATGCTGGGACGATCGCCGGGGCCGCTCACGGCGTCAGCGCCACAGCCGCTGGTACCAGCGGATCTCGAGCCGGGTGCTGCGGAACCGCTCCACGCGCCCGCCGGTGGCGGCAATGACCGTCGAGTAGTTCCAGCTCGCCTCGATGGGCCAGCCGCAGCGCCGGTTGCCTTCGCATTCCCGCACGGCGCGCCCCACGTAGCTGACCCCGCCGCCCAGTGCCACCGCGCTCCGCCCCGACTGGGCCGCCAGCACGCTCGCCGACACGCCGGGGATGGCATCCGCCGTGCTGGAGTAGGTGGCGGCATCGTCTCCCGCCCGCCAATAGTCCACGCTGCCACTGAGCGCCAGGCTCCGCGCCAGCCGGTAGAACGGCCGGGCGCCGAGGCTCAGGATATCGCCCGCGTCGAGGTCGATGTTGGTGAGCGTGGTGGCCGGGGCGTAGGGCTGGTCGGGGCTCGTGACCCGGCGCACCCGCAGGGTCTTGAGCCGTACCAGGTAGCCGCCGGTGAGGCGGACTCCCCACCGGCGCGAGCCGAGGTCCGCCGCGCCGGAGACGCCCACTTCGTAGCGACCGTTCCCGGTGCCCACGTCGAGCAGGTTGGCGGGATCGTCCCGCTGCCCGGTGGGGAGCCGCATCATGCCGGTGACCGCGAGGCGGAAGCCCCCGGTCGTGCCCGGACGGTCAAAGCGGTCAATCAGGGTGTAGATGGCGCCGACCTCGGTGTCCCCGGCGCGGGAGATCTTCGACTCGGTGAGCGGGAACGCCCCGACCGGGCCCAGCGGGTCGGCGACAAACCCCGTGAACTCGGCGCTGGTGAGGAGGCCGGCCGCGAGCACCGGGTCGAGCAGCGCCGTGCCCACGCCGAGCGTGGTCACCAGCGTATCGCTCAGCCCGCGGATCGCGGCGGTCAGCTGCTGCCCGGTGGTGCTCCCGACGCTGGGAAGAAACGGGCTCGCCACATTCGGGTCGTTGGTCACCTGGGCCAACTGGTCCCGGAGGATGCTGCTCCGGCTGGCGATGTCCCGGGCCAGGCTGTCGAGCGCGGGGTCGCCGGCATAGGTTCCCCCCGAGATCCGCGCCTGGAGGTCCGCCAGCGCCTGGTCGAACGTGTTGAAGAAGGCGGCGGCGTTGCTCTGCCCGAGGGCGTTGCCGAGCGTGGGGTGCGCGGGGTTGAGGCCCGCGTCGGCCGTGGTGCTGTCCAGCCGCAAGCTGGCCTGCACCCGGGTCGTGACCAGCGGCACCCGCGCAAAGAGGGTGAGCCTCGAAGTGAGCCCGAGTGACCCGCCCAGAATCCCGCTGCCGATGGTGAGCTGCCCGTTGCTCCGCTGCCGCCCCAGGTTGAGCCGGTA
>JANRJZ010000105.1:0-7065 GCA_033763675.1 Gemmatimonadota bacterium | reverse complement strand
CACGACGTGCAGGTGATGAACGAGGGGCCGGGCCACGTCCCGATGCACCTGATCAAGGAGAACATGGAGAAGCAGCTCGAGTGGTGCGGCGAGGCGCCGTTCTACACCCTCGGGCCGCTCACCACGGACATCGCGCCGGGGTACGACCACATCACCAGCGCCATCGGCGCGGCGATGATCGGCTGGTACGGCACCGCGATGCTCTGCTACGTGACGCCCAAGGAACACCTGGGGCTCCCCAACCGGGACGACGTGAAGGCCGGCGTCATCGCCTACAAGATCGCGGCCCACGCCGCGGACCTGGCCAAGGGGCACCCGCGGGCGCAGGCGTGGGACGACGCGCTGAGCAAGGCGCGGTTCGAGTTCCGCTGGGAGGACCAGTTCAACCTGGCGCTGGACCCGGTCACCGCCCGCGCCTACCACGACGAGACCCTGCCGGCGGAGGGGGCCAAGGTGGCGCACTTCTGCTCCATGTGCGGGCCGAAGTTCTGCTCCATGCAGATCACCCAGGACATCCGGGAGGCGGCCCGGGGGATGGCCGCCAAGGCGGAGGAATTCCGGACCGCTGGCGGGGAGCTGTACGTTGTGAGATAGTCAGGCATGCCCGAAAGCCGGCTTGCCAGCCTCTCCCGCCGCCAGTTGCTGCTGAACGGCGGACTCATCGTCGCGATCGTGGTGGCGCTGCTCGCGATCGCCCGGCTCGGCTTCGAGACCCTCTCCTCGGCCCGGGCCTACGTCGGCGGCGAAGGGCTCTGGTCCAAGGCCCAGAAGGACGCCGTCTACCACCTGGTCCGCTACAGCTACAACCACGACAGCCTGCTTTACGCCGGGTTCCGCTCTTCCCTCGAGGTGTATCGGGGGGACCGCGAGGCCCGGCTGGCCGCGCTCGCACCCGACCCCGACTGGGATCGGGTGCATGCCGGCCTCCTCCGGGGCGGCAACCACCCCGAGGACGTGCATGGCATGGGCGTCTTCCTGCGCCGCTTCCGGTCGGTCCCCTTCGTGGCGGAGGCGATCGCCTCATGGGAGGAGGGGGACTCGCTGATGCAGCGGCTCGAGGCGGTCGGCGCCCGGCTGGAGGCGGAGGCGCGGGCGGGGCGGCTCGAGGGGCCGGCGCAGGCGGCGGCGGTGACGGAAATCGAGCGGCTGGCCATCGACCTGGGCCGGGTCGAGCACGCCTTCTCGACCAGCATCAGCACGGGGGCCCGAGCGGCGGCGCGCTGGTTCTTCGCCGGCATGGTGGGCACGGCGGCGCTGCTGGTGGGGCTGGGCGCGCTGGTGCTCCGGGGGGTGGGGCAGAAGCTCCGCGCCTCGGAGGAGGCTCGCCGGGTGGTGGAGGCGCAGCTCCGCCAGGCCCAGAAGATGGAGGCGGTGGGTCAGCTCACCGGCGGGATCGCGCACGACTTCAACAACCTGCTCACCGTCATCCTCACCAACGTCCGGCTGATCGAGCACGGGCTCCCGGCCGAGGCCGGCCACGTGCGGGAGGATTTGGACGAGCTCCGGATCGCGGCCCAGCGCGGGGCGGAGATGATCAAAAAGCTGCTCGCCTTCAGCCGCTCGGGGCAGTTCACCTTCGAGCCGCTGGCGCTGGAGCGGATCCTCTCCGAATCGGTCCGGCTGCTGCGCCGCATCCTCCCCGCCTCGGTGCGGATCGAGGCGCAGTTCGACCCCGCCGCCCCGGCGACGCGCACCGACCCGGCGGCGGTGCAGCAGATGGTGCTCAACCTCGCCACCAACGCGCGGGACGCGATGCCGGGGGGCGGCAGCCTCACCCTGGCGCTGGCGCCATTCCACATGACCCGCGAGTTCGTGCAGCGGCGCGGCTGGGGCAGGATCGGCGAGTACGCGGCGATCACCATCCGCGACACCGGGAGCGGGATGCCGCCCGCGGTGATGGATCGGCTGTTCGAGCCGTTCTTTACCACCAAGCCCCCGGGCGTGGGCACCGGCCTCGGCATGCCGATGGTATACGGCCTGATGAAACAGCACAGCGGCTACGTGGACGTGGAGTCGGCGCCGGGGGCGGGGACTTCGGTGACGCTCTACTTCCCCGCCGTGGACGGGGCGCCGGCGGTCCAGCGGGCCGCGGCGCCGGCGGTGCCGCACGGCGGGGGCACCATCCTGGTGGTGGAAGACGAGGCCTCGCTCCGCCGCGCGGCGCGGCGGCTGCTGGAGCGGCAGGGCTACGAGGTGCTGGAGGCGGCCATCGGCGAGGAGGGACTACGGCTGGCGCGGGAGCATCGCGCGGAGATCCGGCTGGTGCTGTCCGACGTGGTGATGCCCAAGATGGGCGGGCCGGCGCTCCACGCCGCACTGGAACGGGAGGGGATCGCGATCCCCTTTCTCTTTACCAGCGGCTACGCCGGCCGCGCCATGCCCGACGGGGTGAAGCTGCCGCAGGGGGTGCCGCTCCTCCCCAAGCCGTGGGACGCGCAGGAGCTGGCGACCTGGGTCAGCGACGCGATACGGAGGGAGTAGGGGAACGGGGAAACGGGGAAACGGGGAAGAGGAGAAGCGGGGAACGACGGGGAACAGGGTGTGGCTGTCATTGCGAGGCCCCGAAGGGGCCGAAGCAATCCCCCACCCTCCGAGCGGAGTGCAGGGGATCGCTTCGTCGTGCGGCGCGCTCCTCGCGATGACAGCTGGGGCTACCTCCGTTTCTCCGTTTCTCCGTTTCCCCGTTTCCCCGCTGTCAGCACCCCAAACTATCCTGCCTCACCAGCTCCCGGATGGGGCCGCCGGGGAGAGGCAGGCCGTCCGCGCCCACCGTGGTCTCCTTCACGATCCACCGGCCCCGCTTGCTGACCCAGTAGGTGAACTGCGGCAGCCGGTTGCCCAGGGTCACCTTCCAGGTGTCGAAGGTGCCGGCGGGGACGGTGACTTTCTCCTCGCCGGTGACCTTCAGCGCGACCCGGCGGTTCACCACCTTCTTGCCGGTGGTGTCCGTTCCCAGCACCCGGACATTGGCCTGCCAGCTCGAGTCGAGCGGCGCGGCCTGCAGCAGGGCGTGGATCCCGGTCATGCCAATGACTCCGGCACCGTCGCCCTCGGAGAGCCCCGGCGCGCGGGTGACCGTGGTCTCCCCCGCGGCGATGAGGTGGGAGACGGACGAGTCGAGGGTGAACAGCTCGCGCAGCAGGTAGCCGCTCACCAGGGTGACGGTGCGGGCCAGGGGCCAGAGATCGGCCTGGCGCAGCGCAACGGTCTCGCTGGCCGGGCCGGTGGCGCCGGCGCCCCGCGCGAACCCACCGGTCCAGCGCACCAGCCACGCCGGCTCCTTTCCAGCCGTCCCCTGGCAGAGGCTCACCGAGTCCACCACCGCGGCGTCGCCGTCCCCGCCGCGATAGACCCAGAGCCCCGCGCTGAGCTTGCTGCCGTCGAGCCGGAGGAGCGAGGCGGCATCGGCCGCGGTGGGGGCCGTCGCCAGCGCCAGCAGCGGATCGGGCCGGAACTGCCCGGCGGTGCGCGGGGGAGTCGCAGCCCCGGGCGCCGGGGCGGTGTCGGTGGGGCGCCAGACGAGAACACAGACCAGCGCCGCCGCCACCGAGAGGTACTGCCAGTGGCGCAGCCCGCCGCGGGGGGCGGGATGGTCGAGCGTCACCCGCTCTCCCCGGTCCAGCCGGGCCCGCACCTCGGCGAAGCCCCCCGCCGGTTCGCGGGCCGGGACGGCGTGGAAGGCATCGCGGATCCGCTGTTCCAGAGTACGTGGCGACATGGTCATGCTCCCAGGGTGGTGCGCAACTGACGGATGGCCCGGAACAGCCGCACTTCTGACGTTCCCCGCCCGATGCCCAGCAGCTCGGCGATCTCGGCGTGGGAGAATCCCTCGACGAACTTGAGCAGCACCACGACGCGGAGGGTGTCCGGGAGGGCATCCACCGCGCGGAAGACGGAGAGCTGCTCTGGATCGGCGTTGGGGAGGGCGGGCTCATCGGCGCCGGCGGGGAGGGCGTCCTCCCGGCGGCGCAGGCCGCTCCGGAGCCGCTTGAGGGCCAGGTTGGCGGTGACCCGGGAGAGCCAGGCGCCGAGCCGCCCCTCGTCCCGGTAGCCGCCGAGGGCGGCGGGGAGGGCGACGAAGAGATCCTGGACCACGTCCTCGGCGTCGGGGCTGCTCCGGAGGAGCCGCAGGGCGAGCAGCGTCAGCCGCCCGGCGTGGCGGCGGTAGAGCTCGCCGAGGGCGTCGCGGTCGCCGGCGGCGGCCTGGGCCGCGAGCTCCGCATCGGAGATCTCGGTCGCGATCAGTTCAACCATCGTGCTGCGGATCGCGCATGAGCTTGCCCTTGAGACCGTTATTTTAACCGCAAAGAGCGCAAAGGGCGCAAAGGAGCTGCCGAGGAGTCTTCGTGCTCTTTGCGTCTTTGCGGTTCATGCCTTGTCGAATTGTGGTTCGTCTCCACTTGATTAGAATCCCGGTCGGCACCGGAATCTTACACCCCCATCGAGGACCCCCGCCGTGAAGCCCCAACTGCTGCTCCCCCTGGTCCTGCTGGTCGCCGCTGGCTGTGGCAAGAAGGAGGCGCCCGTGCCGCAGGCGGCCGAGCCGGCGCCGCCCGCGAAGGTGGCGGACGTCTCCGGGTTCAGCACGCCGGAATCTGTGTTGTGGGACGCGGCGCAGCAGGTCTGGTTCGTGAGCAATATCAACGGCTCGCCGGCGGCGAAGGACGGCAACGGCTTCATCAGCCGGCTCACCGCCGACGGGGTGGTGGACAGCCTCAACTTCGTGCTGGGGGGGCGGGGCGGGGTGACGCTCAACGCGCCCAAGGGGATGGCGCTGGTGGGGGACACGCTGTGGGTATCGGACATCGACGCGCTGCGCGCCTTCAATAGAAGGACCGGCGCGGCGGTGGCCACGATCGAGCTGGGGAGCCAGGCGAAGTTCCTGAACGACGTGGTGCTGGGGCCGGACGGGACCATCTATATCACCGATTCGGGGTTCCTGGTGAGCGACGCGGGGGCCTTTTCCCATCCTGGTCCGGACCGGATCTTCGCGCTCAAGGGGCGGGAGGTGTCGGTGGCGGCGGAGGGGGCGTGGCTGCAGGCGCCGAACGGGATCACCTGGGACGGGGGGCGGGGGAAGTACCTGGTGGTGCCGTTAGGCGGGAACACCCTGCTGACCTGGGCGCCGGGTGCCGCCACCGGCGATTCGATCGCATCCGGCCCCGGGCAGCAGGACGGGGTCGAGGTGCTCAACGGCCAGGCCATCTTCACCAGCTGGACCGACTCGTCGGTCTACGTGATGGACTCGACGGGGATGCGGAAGCTGATCACCGGGGTGAACAGCCCGGCGGACATCGGGGTGGACCAGGTGCGGGGGCTGATCGCGGTGCCGCTGTTCATGGAGAACCGGGTGGAGGTGTGGAAGGTGGGGTTGTAACACAGGAGGGGCGGGGCTGTGCCCCGCCCCGGGGAACGGGGAACGGGGAACGGGCAGGCTGTCATTGCGTTGAGCGCGCAGCGCGACGAAGCAATCCCCTGAACTCCGCGCGGAGGGTGGGGGATTGCTTCGGCCCCTGCGGGGCCTCGCAATGACAGAGTCACCCGGGCAGGGGCGGAGCGCCAGCTCCGCCCCACGCCGAGCCTCGCAGGAATCAACCGCCAAGACCGCGAAGGCCGCGAAGGGTGTCGCATTTAGGGAGCCGCTGACTAGATTTCGAGCATTCAGGAGAGGCCCATGCAGATCGAACTGACCGCGGTGTTCCAGCAGGTCCCGGAAGGGTACATCGGCTTCGTCGAGGAGCTCCCGGGGGCGAATACCCAGGCGGCGACCCTTGACGAGGCGCGGATCGGGCTCGCCGAGGCGGTGCAGCTCGTCGTGGAAGCGAACCGCGCCCTGGCGGAGGAGGGACTCCGGGGCCTGCGGGTGATCCGGGAGCCGGTGCGGAACCCGGCGGCGTGAAGCGGGTCGACCTTGTTCGTCATCTTGAGTTGCATGGCTGCCAACTTCTGCGTGAGGGTGGCAGCCACTCTATTTATGTCAACCGGGTGGCGGGGAAGTCCTCGACCGTTCCCAGGCACCGGGAGATCAACGACTTCCTGGCTCGCAAGATCTGCCGCGACCTCGAGGTCCCAGCACCCTGAGGCCGTGGCCGTTGGGGGAACGGGAGACGGGGGAACGGGGAAACGGGAAACGGGAAACGGGAAACGGGGAAGCCGGGAACGGGCAGGCTGTCATTGCGAGGAGCGCGCAGCGCGACGAAGCAATCCCCTGCACTCCGCGCGGAGGGTGGGGGATTGCTTCGGCCCCTGCGGGGCCTCGCAATGACAGCCCCCACGCGAAGCCCGAGAGGTTCAACCGCCAGGACCGCGAAGACCGCCAGGGGGGGGCGAGATTCTGGTGGCGTTTGGCCCCTAGAAGTTCTCTCCCTCGACCAGCACCTGCCCGTACCGCTGCACCCCATCCCAGGTGGCGCCGACCGCCACGAGCCACCCGCGGTCCTTGCTGACCCAGAAGAAGAGCCCGTTCTTCTCCTCCCGACCCAGCCCCACCTTCCAGCAATCGAACTTGCCCGCCGGTACGTCGATGGTCTCGTCGCGGATCACCGCGACATCGAGGAACATCTGATACCGCCCGTCCACCATGACCCCCGGGATCGCCAGGCTCCCCTTCCACCCCGGCGCCATGCTGGCCGATTGCAGCCGCGCGAGGAGCTGGTGCCAGCGCATCGGGGCGCCCTCGGTAGTGACGAAGCCGGGGTAACGGTGGGGTCGAGTGCGCCAGGCGGTGTAGCCGTTCACTGTCTCGCCAACAAGGACGCCGTCATCGCGCCAGGTCTCCTCGATCCGGCCTGACTCTCCGACCCGTGCCACGCGGGCGTAGGGCCGGAGACTGTCGTGCGAGAGCCAGGTGGTGTCGCTCCAGTCGGTGCGGCCGTCGGGAAACCTCCGTCCACCGAGGAAGATCCAGGCGTCGGCCCCCTGCCATGTGGCGCGCGCAATCCCATAGGCAATCAGCGTGTCCCCTGCCCGGGCGACACGGTCAAGGCCGCGCTGGGTATAGAACCAGCGGCCGGGCCGGAGTCCCTGCCCGACGGGATCATCCAGCTGTTGATACCGCGGCTCCCG
>JANRJZ010000104.1:0-2222 GCA_033763675.1 Gemmatimonadota bacterium | reverse complement strand
GGGGCGGGGGGGCCGCCGCCGGCGCGGGCGGCGCCCCCGCCGGCCGCCCCACCCCCCCCCCCCCACCCGCCCCCCCCCACTCCCTGGTGTTCGCGCCGCCCCCCCGCCCCCCCCCCCCCCGCCCCCCGAAACTAACAAAACTAAGTGTCCGGTACCTTTTGGTTACAGCCGGATACGGCCGCCGCCGGGCACGCCGCCACCGCCAAGGCCGCCACCGCCGCCACCAAAGCCGCCAGTGGCATCGGGGACGATCAGCGACGAAGCCTGCTCGCGGCGCATCTCCTCGAGCTTCTGCATCGTCTCGACGAGCGCGCCGTTCGCCGCGGTGGCGAAATTCTGCACGGCCTGCTCCAGGGAGTCCCCGGGAATCTCGAAACTGAGCGGCAAGGCGCCCATGCGGGACATCAGCTGCGTCTGGCCGACGTACAGCACCGGCCGGGCGGGATCGGGCTTGCCGGTCCGGTCGATGGGCGTGAGGCGCTGGATCGTACCGACGCGGCGGTCGGTGAAGATTTCTTCCTGATAGAGGTCGTTCTCCTCCATCTTCAGTTCGAGATCGAGAGGTTGCTCGGCCATCGGCTTGTGTCCACGGAAATCGGGCGCAAAGGATAGCAGACCGCCTGCCGCGCACCCGATATTGCTACCATCTTCGGCATGGCAGCGAACGGCAGCAACCCCGCCCGGGACGGCTACACAGGCTTCGCCGAGGTGGTCGTCAGCGTCAGCCACTTCGGCAAGGTTGCGGGCCTGGTCCAGGCCGGGGGCTGGGAGGTGCTGCACGCCGGGCCGGGCGCCCCGGAGCTGCACAAGGCCTGGGGCCTGAAGCCCGACGCCGGGATCCAGGAGCAGGTGCTCCACGTGCCGTCCATGCCCTACGGTTACCTGCGCTTCACGCGGATCGGCAACGCGCCCCAGGAGCCCATCCGCCCGCTCGATGCCCGCCCCTGGGAGACCGGTGGCCTGTGGCTGCTCTACACGCGCTCCGCCGACGACGCGTCGCTCTCCCGCGCGATGGCCGATGCCGGCTGGCCAAGCGTGCGGGGCGTGCACGGTTTCGACTTCGGCGACCTGGCCGTCAACGAGGTGCACCAGCACGGCCCCGACGGCATGGTGCTGTCCATCATCGAGCAGCTGAAGCCGCCGCTCGCCATCCCGGCGCCGAAGCTCACCCACGTCTTCAACGCCGCCATCATCGTCCGCGACTTCGACCGGGCCCGCGAATTCTTCATCGACAAGCTCGGCTTCAAGCCCTGGATGGAAGTCGAGTGGAACGGCGACAACCCGGGGCTCACCCTGCTGGCCGACCTCGCGGCCTTCCGCGGCGTGCGGACCATCAGGACGGTGATCGTGCACCCGCAGGGCGGGAACCTCGGCTCGGTCGAACTGATCGGCTGGGACGGCGCCCCGCCCGGCCGCGATTTCGCCGAACGTGCGAAACCGCCCAACCTGGGTTCGATGGCCCTGCGCTTCGGCGTGCAGGATCTCTCCGCCCACCTGGACCGCCTCCGCGGCCACGGCATCCTCCCCGCGCGGCCGGTGACGGAGCTGGCCCTGGAGCCCTACGGCCGCGTGCGCCTGGCGCCGGTGCGGTCGCCCGACGGCGTCTGGCTCGAGTTCTTCGAGGTGCTGGCCTGATGCGCCCTTTGGAATCCCAGTGAACACCGCCGAGGACACCCTCGCCTACCAGGACCTGTCGCCCGACGACATCCTCTCCTCCGTGGAAAGCCTGGGTTTCCGCTGCGACGGCCGGCTGCTCACGCTGAACAGCTACGAGAACCGGGTGTACCGGGTCGGCATCGAGGACGGGCCGCCGGTGGTGCCCAAGTTCTACCGCCCCGGCCGCTGGTCCGACGCGGCGATCCAGGAGGAGCACGACTTCACCCTGGAACTCGCCGCGGAGGAGATCCCGGTGGCCGCGCCCTTCGACCGGGCCGGCGCGACGCTGCATCACCGCGGCGCGTTCCGCTTCGCCGTCTATCCCTGCTTCGGCGGCCGCGCCCCGGAACTGGACGACCTGCAGCTGCTGCGGCAGCTGGGCCGCTTTGTGGCCCGCATCCACCTGTGCGGGCAGCGCGCCGGCTTCCGGCACCGACCCCACCTCTCGATCCACTCGTTCGGTGAAACCTCCCGCGAGTACCTGCTCGACGCCGGCTTCATCCCCGACGACATCCGCCCCGCCTACGAGAGCGTCTGCGACGCCGCCCTCGACCGGGTGGAGCAGT
>JANRJZ010000103.1:0-4771 GCA_033763675.1 Gemmatimonadota bacterium | reverse complement strand
ACGGCCGCGGTGGCGGCGGAGAGTACCAGGTCCGGCTCTCCCCGGCGCACCACGATTTCCCCGGCGTCCGGGTAATAGCCCGTGGCGGTGGCCGCGACGACCACCGAGGCGCAGTTCCCCTCCGCCAGCATCCGCTGACCTACATCGCGGAACAGGGGCCAGTTGCTCCGGATTTCCCCCTCGCGGCTGCCCGGGAAGATACCCAGGACCGGTCCACTTTTGGTGATGCCCAGAGCCTGCCGCGCCGCCGCGGCGGAGAGCCAGGAGCGATCGGTGGCGGGGTGACCCACATACCGGCAGGAAAGCCCCCGCTCCCTGAACCACGCCTCCTCGAACGGCAGCACCACGGCGACCTCATCGGCGGCGCGCGCCAGCTGGGGGAGCCGTGAGGCGCGCCACGCCCACAGCTGCGGCGCGACGTACTGAATGACCGGGACCCCGGCCCCTCGGAGGGCCGGTCCCAGGCGAAGGTGGAATCCGGGGTAGTCGATCAGCACCGCCCCCTGGTACCGGCCCGCGCGGGCCCCGGCCAGGATGCGCCGGTAGAGCCGCAGATGCCGGGGAATCGCGCCCAGGACCCCGGTGAAGCCGATCGTACCGAGCTGGGTCACTTCCGCCAGCGCGCGCAGCCCGGCGCCCACCATCCGGGGGCCCCCCACCCCTTCGAAGGAGAGGCCGCCGCGCCGAACCCGCAGCGCCGCCATCAGCCCCGCGCCGAGTACGTCTCCCGAGGGTTCGCCCGCGGAGATCAGGAGCCGACAGTCCGGCTCCCGGGTCACGGCGGGTTGGGAGGCACCGGTGTGGCGACACGAATCGCCTCCGCCACCCGGAGCGCGAGGCCGAGGGCGGCGCGACCCTCCTCGCCGGAGACCACCGCCTCTTGTTCGCCCCGCGCCGCGGTCAGGAAGCTTTCCAGCTCCAGGCGCAGCGCGTCCACCGCCGGCGCCTCGAGCGAAATGCGCTCGGTGATGTCGTGCAGGGCGCGGGCGTCTCCGGGCGTCCAGCCGTTGCGCAGTCGCAGGAACTCCCCCTGCCCGGTGGCCAGATCGAGCGCCAGGTAGCCATCGTCCTGGTACACCCGAAGCCGGCGGATCCGGTGCTCCGCGATCCGGGACGCCGTAACGCTCGCGACCAGCCCGGTCTCGAACTCGACGCGCGCGTGGGCCACGTCGAGCAGGGGCGAGATCACCGCCGCACCGTTGGCGCGCACGTCGAGGACCCCCGGCCCGCCGGCCAGGTGCAGGATCAGATCCAGGTCATGAATCATCAGGTCCAGCACCACCGGCACGTCGGTGCCGCGGGGCTGGAACGGCGCCAGGCGCTCCCCCTCGATGAAGAGCGGGTGCTCGACGTACGCCCGGGCGGCCCGGAGGGCCGGGTTGAAGCGCTCGATGTGCCCCACCTGGAGCAGCACCCCGGCCGCCGCGGCGGCCAGCACCAGGGCGTCCGCGTCCGCCATGGTCGCGGCCAGCGGCTTCTCCATCAGCACCGGCCGCCCGGCCGAGAGGGCGGCGAGTCCCACCTCCCCGTGCGCGGCCGTGGGCACGGCGATGGTCACCGCCTCGGTGCGGGCCAGCAGCTCCTCACGGGTACGAAAGGCCGTGGTTCCGAGCTGCCGGGCCACGAACTCCGCCCGATCCCGACGAATGTCGTAGATCCCGACCAGCGTTGCCTCGGGCATGGCCGCGAGGTGGCGCGCGTGGTGCCAGCCCAGCGCGCCGACGCCGATGACCCCAATCCGCACGGGGCGCCTCATGCGGGCACCCCGCGACGGGCAGCGGTGACGAACTCCACCAGGCGCCGGACTTCCGGTACCCGGCGGGCCTCGTCCGCCAGCGCCGCCACCGCCTCCGCGCGGGGCAGCGCGGAGTTGAAGAGGAGGCGGTACGCGTGCTTGAGCGACGCCAGGACCTCGCGGCCGAATCCGGCCCGCTCCAGCCCGATCCGGTTCAGCCCGAACAGCTTCACCGGGTTGCCGACCGCCTTCACGTAGGGGGGGATGTCCTGCGGAATGCGTGAGGCGCCGCCGATGATGGCGTAACAGCCGATCGTGACGAACTGGTGGACGGCGACGAGGCCGCTCAGGTTGGCGTGGTCCTCGATGATCACATGGCCGGAGAGCTGGGTGGAGTTTGCGATCAGGACGCCGTTCCCGATCTGGCAGTCGTGGGCCACGTGCACGTAGGCCATGAGGAAGCATCCCGCCCCGACGCGGGTGGTGCCGCTGGCCGCGGTGGCTCGGTTGATGGTTGCGTACTCCCGGATGACGGTGCCGGGGCCGATCTCGACCCACGTCTCCTCGTCCCGGTAGCGGGTGTCCTGCGGGCAGCCGCCGAGCACCGCGCCGGCCCCGACCTGGACCCCCGGCGCCAGCCGGACGTTGCGCTCCAGCACCGCGTGCGGTCCCAGCACGCAGCCGTCCCCGACCTGCACCTGCGGCCCGATGACCGCGTAAGGACCGACCTGCACCTCGTGCCCCAGCTCCGCGCCCGGGTCCACGACCGCGGACGGGTGCACCGCCGCCAGGGTCACTTGTCCACCACGCAGGCCATCATCTCCGCCTCCGTGACCACCTGCCCCTCCACGGTCGCCACTCCCTTCATTCGGGCAATCTTGCCCCGGAACTGGAGCATCTCGACCTCCATCCGCAGCTGGTCCCCGGGCACCACCGGCTTGCGGAACTTGACGGCATCGAGGGCCATGAAGTAGACCACCTTGTTCTCCCGCTCGGTGACCCGCTCCATGAGCAGCAGCCCACCGGTCTGGGCCATCGCCTCGACGATCAGCACCCCGGGCATGATGGGATGGCCGGGAAAATGGCCCTGGAAGAACGGTTCGTTGACGGTCACGTTCTTGAGTCCGACGATCTTCTGCGTGCCCTGCACCTCGAGGATCCGGTCCACCAGCAGGAACGGATAGCGGTGCGGGAGCAGTTCCTGGATCTTCGTCACGTCCATCACGCCTCCTCGACGAATCGGCCGCGGGCCGCGATGGCCCGCGCGCAGGCTACGTTGCCCCGGTGGCTGGGGCGTTCCGCGTCCACCCGGGCCCGGAGCGGGCCCCCAAGCAGCGCCAGGTCCCCCAGCAGGTCGCCCAGCTTGTGCCGGGCGAACTCCTCCGGCCACCGCAGCGCCGTGTTGAGCGGCGCCGTGTCACTGAGGACGATCGCCGCCTCGCCCGTGGCGCCCGCCAGGAGGCCACGGGCCCGCAGGGACGCGACCTCCGCCAGGAAGCCGTAGGTGCGGGCGGGGGCGATCTCCCGCGCGAACTCGCCCGGCCTCCCCCGGTAATCCGCCCGCTGCCGGCCGATCACCGGCTCCGCATGGACCAGGGTGACCGAGAGTTCCAAGTCGCCGGCCGGCGTCACGCGGTAGGCGGCGCCCTCCTCCTCCAGCGCGAAGGGCTCCGGCACCTCCCACCGGCCCCGGCGGCCGGCTTCCTCGACGAGGCCCGCCGAGGCCACGGCCTCCCAGAACGGCGCGAAGGACCCGTCGAGGATCGGCACCTCCGGGCCCGCGAGCTCGAGGACCGCGTCGTCCACCCCGTGCGCGCTCAGCGCCGCGAGCAGGTGCTCCACGGTTTCCACCCGGCCGTCCCCCTGGCCGAGCACGGTCCGGCGATCCGTCGCGCAGACCGAGGCGAGGGTTGCGGGAAGCTCGACCGTCCCGGGCAGGTCGGTCCGGCGGAACCGGAGACCGCTCCCCGAGGGACCGGGGCCGATCCGGAGCCGCACGGCGGCACCGGTGTGCAGCCCGACGCCCGTCAGCTCAATCGGACGGCGGATCGTGCGGCGCGGCATGGTCCCGCGGCTCCCCCGCCAGCCCGACCAGCCGCTCCGCGACCGGCGCCAGGCGGTACAGCGCCGCCTGGGCCCGGAGGAAGGCGCGGTGCGGGCGCGCGGGGTACCCGGAGACCGCCGCCCCCGGCTCGATCTGCCCGCCCCCGAACACCACGCTCTTCGCCCCCACGATCGCCCCCGCCCCGATCACGGCGTGATCCGCGATCCCGACGCCGCCGGCGATCACCACGTCGTCCCCGATCCGGCAGCTGCCGGCAATGCCGGTCGTCGCCATGATCAGGCACCGGGCGCCGATCCGGACGTTGTGACCCACCTGGACGAGGTTGTCCAGCTTGCTCCCCCGCCCGATGACGGTGTCATCGAAGTTCCCCCGGTCGACGCAGGTTCCCGAGCCGATCTCGACGTCGTCCTCCAGGATCGCCTGCCCGTGGTGCGGCACCCGGGTGTGCCCCGCCGCGCCCCGCAGGTAGCCGAACCCCGTGCCGCCGATCACGGCCCCCGCCTTCAGGATGACCCGGTCCCCCAGCACCGTGCCGGGGTAACATACGGCATGGGGCCCGACGGAGCAGTCGGCCCCGATCGAGACCCCCGCTCCGATCCAGGCCCCGGCCTCGAGCCGCGTGCCCGGCCCAACCGTAACTCCCTCCTCGACCACGGCCCCGGGGCCCACCCACACCCGCTCCCCCAGCCCTGCTCCCGGTGCCACGGTCGCGGCGGGATGGACTCCGATGGGCAGCGAGGCCGGGGGCTGGAAGGCGAGGGCGGCCCGCGGGAGGGCGAGGGCCATGTCGGGAACCACGATGCGTGTGGCGGGGCCACCGGGGGTGCCGGCCAGCCCCTCGGGGACGAGGACGGCGCCGGCCCGGGAGTGCCGGTACGCGGCGAGATAGCGGGATGTGAGGAGAAAGCTCAAGGCGTCCGGCCCTGCCATGTCCAGCGGGGCCAGCCGCTGAAGCGGGAGGTCCCCGTCGC
>JANRJZ010000102.1:0-3800 GCA_033763675.1 Gemmatimonadota bacterium | reverse complement strand
CTCCATTCCCACCGGGCGGCGGTTCGGGGATGTCACCGGGAACGGTGCGGTGGACGTGGTGGATGCCTCGCGGGTGGGCAACTGGGCGGTGGGGAATCCGTCTCCCGCGGGGACCCCGATCCCGGCGCCGGGGGACCTGGCCGAGCTGGTCGGCAACGTGGCGCCGTTCAACTCCCCCGGGCTGGGCGAGACCGCCGACACCAAGGGCCCGGGGTGGGACGCGAACTGTGTCCGGCTGTGGGACGTGCTGGATGCTTCGAACATCAGCAACGAGGCGGTGGGGACCGACCGCCCGGTGGTCGGGGAACTGGTGCCGGCGGATGGATTCGATGCGGCCACGGGGCTGCCGAGGAGGGGAACGGTGTGTGCGCCGGCTGGGAATGCCCGCCCGGCCTTGAGAACTGGGATTGATCCCTTGCCGAACCCCGCGCTGACCGTGACGGCGCCGTTCGATACCACACTTGTATACGTCCGCAACTACTTCGAAGTGCGGTTTGATGACTCGCTTCCGGGTGCCTCCATTCAGGCGTTTCTGACTGTGTTCCGGGCCCGCATCGTCGGAGGTAGTGGCACACGGATCCCGGAGTACTCACGGTACTACATCCTCACAGCCGACCCCGGACCAAGCTGGGGCGCGATGGACTCCCTCTATCAGCGCATTTCCAGTTATCCGGGCGTCAGCCTCGTGATGCGGAGCGGAGCCGGCACGGTCCGGGCGCGCGGCGCGACGGGCCTGCCGAATGGAGACCTGCCGCCAGCGATCCGAACGGGGCTCGCGATATCCAGTCCCGTGCCTCGAGTCACGGACCCATCAGATCCCACAAAGTACCAGCTTCGGACCTACTTCGAAGTCGGTTTCCAGGACACCGTTTCAGGAAGTCTCGTTGGAAGCTTCCTGACGACTTTTCGAGCGCGCATCGTGGGCGGGAGCGCGAACGGGCTGCCTGGGTGGGACCGGTACTACGTGCTTACTGCTGACCCGGGTCCGACATGGGCGGCCTACGATTCGCTGTACCAGGCAATTGCTCGGTATCCCGGCGTCAAGTTCGTGCTGCGGAATCATGGCGGATACGTGTTCGCACGCGGAAGGTTCCCCCTGGACACCGCGCGCCCGGCGATCGTGAACGGAAGTCCGCGGCGGACGAGCCCGAGCCTCACGGTAGCAAACCCGGCCGATCCACGGTGGGTCTTCGACCGCGAGTCCTTCTCCGTCCGGTTCGACGACTCAACCAGCGGTCAGACGATCCGGGAGTTCCTGACGCGGTTCCGCGCCCGCATTGTCGGCGGAAGCTCGAGACCTGACGCCCACACCTTGAACCGCTACCATATAGTCATCGCGGACCCGGGCGCATCATGGGCCGTGTATGACTCTGTGTACCAGGCAATGCGAGCGGCGCCTGGTGTGGAGTTCGTCCTGCCGGCCCCAACCGGCACATGGGTTCAGGTCCGTGACCCATAGCTGTAAGCCATTTCTCTGCGCCGACAGTCGTCTCCTGACCAGCGGCTCGGGTTGGTCGCTGATCAGGCCCCGGCGATCGATCTCAGCACCTGCCCCACCACCCACCCCGCCGCCACCACCGCCCCCACCACCAGCACCACCAGTCCCCCGAGCACCACCCCGAAGAACACCCCGCTCCGCCGCCGCACCCGGTGCGGCTCGGCGTGCCACGCCTCGATGAGCCGCAGGTTCCGCTGGTTGCTCCGCCAGCCGAGATCAAACAGGTCCCCCAGCAAGGGCACGGTGCCGAGCGTCAGGTCCACTCCCACATTGAACAGCAGCCGGAGCAGCACCACCGGCGGCGCCCCCAGCCGGTACGCCACCCAGAGGCCATACCCGCCGCTCATCCCGCCGAGCGCGTCTCCCACCCCGGGAATGAGGCCGAGAATCGCGTCCCAGCCGAAGCGGATGGGGGTGCCGGGAACCCGGAACCGCGCATCCATGGTCCGCGCCAGCGAGCGGTAGCGCTCCAGCGCCCGCGACGGCTCAGTGTCCGGCACGCTGCACCTGCTGTTCCAGCCAGTCGAGCGGCTGGTCCCAGAGCGCCGCCTGGCTGCGCGAACGGAAGAATCCGACATGCCCGATCTCCCCGAGCCCCACATCCTCTGGCGTCACCGGCACTACCGTGACCTCCGCCCGCTTGTACAAGCGGAACAGTTCCCGGGTCGAATCGGGGTGCGCGATTGGATCGTCGGTGAAGGCCCACGCCCGGATGGGGGCGCGGAAGGCGTCGTACTGGTGCTTCGGCATGGTGCTCGCGAGCCGGTTGCCGATGTACGGTCCGTGCAGGCACCAGTCGCGCCACTCGGTGATCACCCCCACCGGCAGGTCCTCTCCGAGGCGGAGCAATCTTCCCGGGAAGTAGCCGAGAATGGGACTGAACACCGGATGCAGGCCGAGCCAGACCAGCAGCGAGAAGTAGCGATAGGGGCGCTGCAGCTCCCGCCAGTACCCCGACCCTGCCGCGATCGCCGCCACGGCGGTGACGTCGGCATGATTGGGCATCAGCCCCACCAGCTGCGCCCCCGCGCTGTGGCCCAAAATCGTTCGCGGCAGGCCGGGATAGCGGAGCTTGATCCACTCCAGCACCCCGGGCATGTCCCGCTCTCCCCACCAGCGCATGTACGCCTCGAAGCCGCGCAGCTTCGGCGGCCGCGAGGCGCCCACGCCGCGGTAATCGTAGAGCACCACCGCGACCCCCCGCGCCGCCGCGAAGCGGGCAAACTTGAGGTAAAGCTCGCTCGGAATACCGGTGCCCCCCTGGAGCTGCATGACCCAGCGGGGCGCGGGGGGTTCGATGACGACGGCGCCGAGCGGGTAGCCGTCGAGGGCGGGAATGGTGTGGCTGGTCTCGGTGAGTGCGACTTCGTCCGGCGGCGTCATCACAGGCTCAGGGCTTGAAGCGGGTGGCGCCTTCCGCCGGCTGCCACGGATGCTTCGGCTCGAAGTGATTCCACAGCAGGGCCGACAGCCTCCGGATGAGGACCCACCCCTCGTTGGGTGGATCCCAGGAGGTGTCTTCCTGCCCCTTGGTGATGACGCAGAAGACGTAGTCCCCCGACGGCCCGTTCACCAGCACCACCTCCGACCGGGACCGGTCCACGGCTCCCACCTTGGACGCGGCCTGCACCCACGGCGGCAGCGCCGAGAGCGCCTCGGCGGTGTAGTAGCTCCGGGTCAGGTGGCGGTACATCTCCTCGCTCGCGGCGCGGCTCACCGCCCGTCCCTCGCGGATCATCACGAGGAGATTCGCCATCTCCCGCGGGGTGGTCTGCCCCCAGCCGTACATGGTGCGGCTCGCCTCCCGCCCAGGGGTGCGGCTGTTCACCCGGGTCGAGTCGAAGCCGTAGGCCGCCAGCCAGGCGTTGATGGCGCTGCCGGTGCCGGCCAGCGCCTGCAGCCAGAGGCTGGCGGTGTTGTCGCTGGTGGTGATCATCAGGAGGGTGAGCTTGGAGAGCGGCACCGTGCTCGAGTCCTTCATCCCGCCGAGCAGGTCCTCGCCGGGGTAGAGCAGCGAGTCGGTGTAGATCAGCTCCTGGTCAAACTGGAGCAGCCCCTTGTCCAGGGCGTCGAAGGTGCCGACGAGGATCGGCACCTTGATCATGCTGGCGGTGGGGAAGACCGTGTCGGGGTTGATCGCGGCGCTGCGCCCGCTTCCCAGGTGCCGCACGTAGATCCCCACCGTGCCCCGGAAGCCCCGCACCAGGGAATCGAGCTGGCGCTGCAGCCCCCGGTCCTGCCGCTCGCGGGTCTGGGCCCCGAGCGGGGCGGCGCCGCTGAGCGCCAGGAGCAGCAGCACACC
>JANRJZ010000101.1:0-1577 GCA_033763675.1 Gemmatimonadota bacterium | reverse complement strand
CGCCTGGTTCATCCCCGCGCGCGCGGGGAACACCTCCACCAGCGGCGCCAGCTGGGCGTCCCCCGCGGGTCATCCCCGCGCGCGCGGGGAACACACTTACGTGCAACTCAACACCCTACCAGCACTTCCCAACCTTCACTGCACCCTACCGGCTCCCCGGCGCTCCGGACGGCGGCACTCCGCCCTCGCCCGCCGCGGCCACAAACCGCACCAGGGTCAGCCCGTCCAGGTCCACCGATTCCCGACGGTTGGGACCAGCTGTCTCGAACGCAAACCCCGAATCGGTCTGCGCCGTCCATGCCAGCGCCGCCGACCCGTCACCCAGGAGCTTGAGCGTCTCCTCCCAGATCCGCTCCCGCGTCCGCACCGAGTAGTTGCCCACGTACACCCCCGCGCGAATCTCCGCCAGCCACAGCGTCAGCCGACCCCGCAGCCGCGGCGGCGCGTTCTCAACCACGATGACCATCATCGCCCGACACCGGTGTGGGAAGCGCCGGTGGCTGGCCCTCGGGCGCCTCGGCGGGCGGCTCCAGTCCGCTCGCCGCCAGCAATTCGCCAATCGTCGGAATGATCCGCTCCAGCAGGTTAGTCCGGCGAAACACATCGCGGCACCCGATGCGCACCTGTCGCTCCAGCGCCGCCCCCGCCCCAGGAGCGTTCAGGAACTTCTTCGCCACTCCGAAGGCAACCGGCACCACGGTCTCGAACTTGAACAGGTCGGCGATGTCGTAGACGAAGCTGAGCGGCTTCCCCCGGTGCAGGAAACCGATCGCAGGGGCGTAGCCCGCTGCAAGGATCGCCGCTTCAGAGAGGCCGTAGAGACAGGCCGTCCCGGCCGAGAGACAGCGATTGGGGATATCCGCCTCATCCCACGCATCCGGGTCGTAGCGACGCCCCTCCCAGTCGAACCCGGCGGCCTGGGCCAGGTTGCGGTACATCCGCCGGACCCGTGCGCCTTCCATCCCCCTGAGCTGCTCCGGGCTCCGCCTGAGCGGCGGCTCGACCCCGAACCGGCGACGATACATTGCCCGAATCACCTTGAGCCTGGCACTCTCGTCCAGCGCGGCACGAGCCTGGTACAGCAACCGGTCTGCCCGGGCGCCGCCCGGCTGTCCGGCGGCGTAGAGCCTCACCCCCGCCTCTCCTACCCAGACCAGCAGGCAGCCGACCCGCGCCGCCAGCACCACTGCTGCATGGCTTACCCTCGTCCCCGGCTCGAGCATCAGGCAGGCCAAGCCGCCGACCGGGATCTGAATCCGGGCCCCGGTCCGGTCCACCAGTACGAATGCTCCGTCAATGACGTCAACTTGCCCGTATTCCAGGAACACGATCGCCGACCGGTCCTTGATCGGGATCGGTCGGAGCGGGACGTACGGGCCGTCTGCCATGGAATCCTATGCGCGTCGAATCAGCATCAATCCGCACCCGAAGGCCTTGGCTCGGCCGAACCCTGCCCCCAGCGCGCCGAGGAATGCACTCGGATCGGTCACGTACAGCGTGCCCTCGAGATCGAGAACGCCGATCTGCATCGGGGCCCCCGGACGGTCCAGCGACAGGGTCTCGTACCGGTTCACTCT
>JANRJZ010000100.1:0-21583 GCA_033763675.1 Gemmatimonadota bacterium | reverse complement strand
GGACGACTCCTTCCCGGTACCAACCCCAGGCGCGGAAGCCCCTGAGTAGGGCTGGGCGCTTCTTGAAAGGATTAACCGCCAAGACGCGAAGGACGCGAAGGGTCTGCCCGGACCTTTGCGACCTTTGCGCCTTGGCGGTTTAACGTCCAGCAGTGCCTGGGCCGTCGCCAAAGCGCCTGCTCCCCTCCCCTACCGCCCTCAAGCGGCTGCTGCCGCTGATTGAGCCTTATCGGTGGGCGCTGGCTCTGGCGGTGGTCTGCCTGGTCCTGAGCACCGCCGCCAGCCTCGCCTTCCCCCGCCTGACCGGCTGGCTGCTCGACACCGCCTTCCTTCAGGGGGGCCGGGACCAGCTCGACACCCGCGCCGCGCAGCTCATGGCGGTGGTGCTGCTGCAGGCGGGCCTCAACTACGCCCAGGCCTACCTCCTCACCGCCACCGGGGAGCGCGCGGTCAACCGGCTCCGCACCATGCTGTTTGACCGGCTGCTGGAGTTCCCCGTCGGCTTCTTTGCCGAGCGCCGGACCGGGGAGCTGGTGAGCCGGCTGACGAGCGACATCACCCAGCTGCAGGGCACGCTGAGCCACCAGATCGCGGAGTTTTCTCGCCAGATCCTGACCCTCGCCGGCGGGGTGACGATGCTGGTGATCGTGCAGCCGCGGCTCACCCTCACTGCGCTCGGAGCGGTGCCGGTGGCGGTGGGGGCCATCTTCTTCTTTGGCCGCCGGCTGCGGCGGATTTCCACCGGGGTGCAGGATCGCGTCGCCGAGGCGACCGCCGTCGCGGAGGAGGCGATCGGCCAGATCCGCACGGTGCAGAGCTTCGTGCAGGAGGACCACGAGCGGGGGCGCTACGGCGCGAAGATCCGGCAGGCGGTGGCGACCGCCCTGGTCCGGGCGCGGGTGCGCGGGATGTTCTTCGGCGTGATCACCTTCGCGACCTTCTCGGCGATCGTCGTCGTGCTGTGGCAGGGGGGACGGCTGGTGCTGGACGGCGCGCTCACCCCCGGCACCCTGTTCACCTTCATGATCTACACCATCATGATCGCCGGGTCGGTGGCGTCGCTGGTGTCATTCGTGAGCGGGTACCAGGAGTCGGTCGGGGCGGTGGAACGGGTGTTCGAGCTGCTGGAGACGCCGAGCGCCATCACCGACCCGCCAGGAGCCGTCCCCCTCTCCGCGCCGGTCCGGGGGGAGGTGGCGCTCGAGGGGGTCTCCTTCCAGTACCGCGCCGGCCCCGACCAGCCCTGGGCGCTCCGGGATGTGTCTCTCACCGTCGCCCCGGGGGAGGTTGTCGCCCTGGTGGGGCCCTCGGGAGCCGGAAAGACCACCCTGGTCTCCCTGCTGCCTCGCTTCTGGGATGTCTCGGAGGGCCGGATCACCCTGGACGGCCGGGACATCCGGACGCTTCGGCTGGCGGAGCTGCGGCGGAGCATCGGGCTGGTCCCGCAGGAGCCGGCGCTGTTCAGCGGCACGATCCGGGAGAACATCGCCTACGCCCGGCCGGAGGCCACGCTGGCCGAGATCGAGGCAGCGGCCCGGGCCGCGCACGCCCACGAGTTCGTGGAGCGTCTGGCGGAGGGGTACGACACCGTGGTGGGGGAACGGGGAATCAAGCTGTCCGGGGGCCAGCGGCAGCGGATCGCCATTGCCCGGGCCATCCTCAAGGACCCCCGGGTCCTGATCCTGGACGAGGCCACCAGCAGCCTCGATACCGAGAGCGAGCGGCTGATCGAAGATGCCCTGGAACGGCTCCTGGTGGGCCGGTCCACGCTGATCATCGCCCACCGGCTCTCGACGGTGCGCCGGGCGGACCGGCTGGTGGTGCTGGACCATGGGCGCATCGTGGAACAGGGGCGGCACGCGGACCTGCTGGCCCGGGGGGGGCTCTACGCCCGGTTGTACCAGCGGCAGTTCCGGGAGGGGGACGAGGGCGGGCTACCGCGCTAAGGGAACCTCGCTCCTAGACCGGCCCCCCGTTCAACGTTAGGCTTCCCGGGTGCAGACTCCCCTTCCCCAGACACCGAAGCCCATGCGTACCCGCCCCCTCCCTGGCCTGTTGCTCCTCTCGCTCGCGGGCGCGCTTTCGGCCTGCGATTCGGACGATCCGACCGCACCCGAAACCCGCGCTCCCCGTCTGATTGCCGCTGCCGCCGACAGCAATCAGTGGAACACGATCAGCGCCATCATGACTGTACGCGCGGTGCACGCGGACAGCGCCCATGTCCGGTTCTGGAAGGGCACGGCGCCCGCTGAACGCACCCCGGCCTTCCCGATCGGCGCCGACTCGGTGGCCGTCTTCCCGGTCCTGGGGCTGGACACTGCCTCCAGCTACAGCCTGGAGGTGAACCTCCACGGCTCCGACGGCGTGGTGGCGGTGGACACCCTGACCTTCCAGACCGGCAGCCTGCCCGCCTGGATCCCGGCCTTCGGCGTCCAGGGCACCGATACGACCCCGGGGTACTTCCTGCTCAGCTTCCCGAACGGACCGGTCATCAGCGACAACAGCGGAACGGTGCGGTGGTACCGGTTCACCCCGGGCGGCATCCTCAACTCCTTCCAGGCGCAGCCCAACGGTCGGTACACCTCCCTGGGCGTCGCCGATTCCTCTGGCCATCTGGTCTTTGACGCGGCCGGGGACAGCGTGGGCAAGATCTCCTGCGTCGGAGGATACAAGACCCGGTTCCACGACCTGCTCGTGACCAGCGCCGGTGACACCTACGTGATGTGCGACGACGTGCGGGTGATGGACCTCTCCGGCGACGGAGGCGTGGCCGGCGCCGTGGTCACCGGGACCGTGGTCCAGCACCTCGATCCGGCTGGCCAGCTGCAGTTCGAGTGGAATGTCTTCGACCATTTCCAGATCACCGACCTCCCGCTGCAGGACCGGACCGGGCCGGCGGTGAATTTCACCCACGGCAACGGGATCGCGCTGGACCTCGATGGGAACCTCCTGCTTTCCTTCCGGAGCCTCAACGAGGTCACCAAGGTCGACGCCACCACCGGCAGTGTCCTCTGGCGCTTCGGCGGGCCGGCAAACCAGTTCACCTTCGTGAACGACCCGAAGGGTGCCTTTCAGCGGCAGCATGGCCTCCGCCGCGGCGCCCCCGGCGAGATCCAGTTCCTCGACAACGGCAGCGCCGCCCCCAGCCGCCTGGTGCGCTACCTGCTCAACCAGCAGACCCTGGTGGCCACCCTGGTGATGTCCTATACCGATCCGCTGAACCTGTTCGCGACGGTGGGTGGAAGCACGCAGTACTACAGCAACGGCCATTCGACGGTCAGCTTCGGCCCCGTCGGCCGGGTGCTCGAGGTTGATCCCGCCGGAAACCTTGCCTGGGAGATCACCGGTGTGAGCGGGCTGTACGTCTTCCGGGCACAGCGTATCCAGTCGCTCTACTTCCCCGGCAAGAACGACCCGACCCGGTAAACCGGCTGGCGGCGGCCTCCCGTCCCCATCCCGAGCGCCGCCGACCTGACCATGGGCGGCCCCGCGGCGGCCCGGCCCCGCCTCCCAGGCCTCCCGACCCCTGACCCTCGCGCTGGGCCGCCTTCGCGGTCATGAGGCGGGGCTACCTTGGCGAACGGAAGACATACCCCACAAGCAGATCGGCCCCCGCGCCAGAGGCGCGGGGGCCGATCCACTTCCTGACCCTCAGGGCATCAGGATGTACGGATGATCCGGATCTGGTAGCGCGCCGGCGGTGTTCCCGCGTAGACGTTGATCCAGAGGTTGAACGATGTGGCCGTGGCGAAGGTCAGCGTCAGGTTCTCGGGCAGCGAGCCCGTGGCGCCGCCGAAGCCGCCAATGAAGGCGCTGCAGGCCAGGTTGCAGGCCAGCAGGTCAATGTCCGGTGCGGCCCCTGTTCCCGGCCAGGAGAGCTGGACCAGGAAGTTCGAGCCCGCCGGGGCATCGATCCGGTAGAACTGGTCGATGAAGTCCGAGGAGTCGAAGAAGAGCAGGGTGTCGGAATTGACCGCGAGAACCGGAAGCACCGGCGCGGTGGCCGGATCGTCCTTGCCCGCAAACCGGTTGCCAGCCACCGTGAGGTTATTGCTGGTCGGCAGGCTGAGCGGCACCGCCGGCAGGAAGCTCAGGATGACGTTGGAGATCGTCGCCGGGGTGTTGGCGACACCCGGGGGCGGGATGACCTGCATCGAGAGGCTGTCCGGCGCGACGGAGGCGACGAGGCCCGGGAGGGCGCCGAACGTCACCGCCGAGTTCAGCCGCACCCGCAGGTTGGAGCCGGGGGCCACGGTCACGGTCACGGTATCACCCACCTGCGCCGTGGTGCTGCTCAGCGCGCCGACAAACGAGACCGGTGGCGTGGTGAACGCGGCGGCGGTGGTCAGGGTGAACACCCCGATGGTCGGGGCATAGCTGAGGATCGTGTTGGAGACGCTCACCGGGCCGTTGGCGTTCGGGCCGGCGAGGAAGGAAATCTGGCTGCTGTCGGCGCTGATCCCGATGGTCACCGCCGCAGCGCCCGTCAGGGTCACGACGGAGGCCGGGGTGAACTTGAACGGCGCCGGGGCGATCACCTGCACCGTGTCACCGAGGGCCGGCGCCGCGTTGGACAGCGTCCCCTGGGCCAGGTTGTTGGGGATGATCCGGACCGGGATGGTCAGGTTCTTCCCGCCGGCGCTGACCACGAAGCTGCTGTTGCCGGTGTTGCCGGTGGCGGTCACGACATACTGCACCCGGGGCCAGTTCTTGGGCTTGACCTGGTTGCCGTTCTCGTCGAAGACCAGGTTGAAGGAATCGTCCTCGGCGACGGTGATGCCGGCGCCAACGGTTCCCAGGTTGAAGCTGGTGCCCTGCCGGTTCCCCTGCTCGTCCACGGCCTCCACCAGGATGCTGGTGACATCCCCGGAGAACATGAAGATGGAACTGGGGGTGGCGACAAGGTGATCCACGCCGCCGCGGAGCGAATCGGTCGGATCGCCCTTGCAGGAGAGCGCAGCCAGCGCGACAGCGAGCACGACCGTACCACGTGTCACACGGTTCATGACGGTCTACCTCATTCAGAAGTCGGAAACTTGTACTCCGCTCGCCCTGGAACGGGGTCTGCTTTCAACGTGCATCCATCGGTCAGGAGTCCGGCGATACCCCGCGCCCGGACTCATCACGGAACAGGTCGATGCCCAGCCAGCGACTGATGTCCTGGAGGGCTTCCCGCCCGAGGATCTCCCGGTACCCGGGCCGCTGGGTTTCCTTGAGATCGTTGGTGGCCATCAGCTTGTAGCCACCGAAGCCGGTCCGGTCCGCAAAGATGAAGTACAGCTCCTTGCCGCGCTGGTAGCGCCACACCTCGTAGGGCGGGGCGTTTCCGGTCGCGCTCCGGCGGTCCAGCTTCTCGATCGGTTCCCCGTACTTCACGTACACCCGCCCCCGATCGGTCTTCCAGCCCGGCGTCTTGCTGCCGCCACGTTCCTGGTACTGCCGGTTGGCGGTGGCGATCAGGTTGTAGAACTGCAGCCGGCTCTCGTTCCGCGCCGGTCCCGGCGAGGGATCCCGCGCCTGCCAGAAGCGGATCAGGAATTGCCGCTTGGCGTTCAGCGACAGGTCCTTGCTGAACACGCCGAGGGAGTCACTGGTGGTCAGGTAGACGAGCGGTTCGGCGGCCTCGTCCAGCTGCTCGGCGTTCATGGTCCCGAAATAGCCTTCGTCCGTCTCCTTCTCGGCGGCGAGGCGTGCTTCCTCGCGCCGCATGGTCTCCTCGAAATCCGCCATCACCAGCTCGTCGGTCCGTTCCGCCCGCTGGCCGCCGACGTCGATGGCCACGGAGAAGCGGTACCGTCCGGCGGGCAGTCCCGCGAGGTCCAGCTGGCCCTTGAGCACCGACCCACCGGCGGCAATCTGCACCCGGGTCGGGCGGCTGCTCACGAGGTTGTTCCCCGCCGTATCCAGCACCCGGACCACCATGGAACCCGAATCCGGGGTCGAGGCGTACGCCTCCAGCAGGTAGTACGCCTTGGACCGGACCGGCGTCAGCCGCAGGCGGGTGGCGGGAGTGACCATCGTGTTCCCGCGCCGAATTTCGCCCAGCCGCGGCATCGTGTCGGCGCCGGTCGCCAGCCGCATGCCGGGTGACAGCATGAGGTCCGACGCCTGCGGCGCGCTGCTCCAGGCCTCGACGTCCGTGCTGCTCCTGAAGCTGCGTCCCGAGACCGAATCGGTCACGATCACGGTGACCCGGTACGTCCCCGGCGGCACGGCGAAGTCCAGGATCTCGAGCTTCGACGCGCCCCTGGTGCGCAGGTCCGCCCTGGCCCGGCCTGGCCAGGAGACCTGGTTGATCTGCTGCCCCGCCTGGTCCGTGAGTTCGACCACGACCCCGTACTGCAGCTTCCCGTCGGGACCGGTGGCCGAAGCCTCGAGGAGTTCGTAGGGAACATCGACGAACGCCTGGACCAGCGTCTGCCCGCTCTCCGCCCGGTAGAACCGGTAGGCCCGCACGTCTACCGCCGGGGCGGTTTGGGCCCCCACGGCTGCTGGGCCCGCGGCCATGAGGGCAAGCAACCCCATGGCGATGGTGCAACGTCGCATTCGCATCCTTGTTTCGTGGGGTGGGCCCTGCGGCCCACCCCGGGACGGAGCCGGAGCTCCGTCCCACCGACAATTACCAGCCGAGCCCGAAGCTGACGAAGTGGGTCGGGCCGAGAATACCCATGTACTTGTACGAGTAGTCCACGGCGAGGTTGAAGTTTCCGGTCCCGTAGCTGATCCCGCCGCCTGCGGCGAGACCCTGCAGGTTCTCCTCGTCATCCAGGTTCGTGCCCAGGGTGGAGGGGCTCAGGTTGTTCGCGGCCGCGTGGGTGTAGCTGCCACGCACGGCTGCCGAGAAGCCCGATCCACCGAGGTTGCGGCTGGCCCACTCCGCGCCGGCGGAGAACCCGGCCCGGTTGTTGTTGGGCTGGTTGAAGTCGCTCAGGAACGTCAGCCGGTTGTTGCTGCCGGTGATCAGGTCGTACGCGAGCCCGACGCGGAACGTGGTCGGGAGCGGGAACGCCTTGGTCCGGAAGCGGGACGGCTGGGGCAGGCTCGGCACTTCGTCCTCGCCCGGAAGCGGATCCCGGGGAGTATCGCTGTTGAGCCCGTTGCCCTCGTACGAGATGTTGGTGCCGAGGTTGGCGAGCACGAACGAGAACTTCACCGGGTGCCCGTTGAGCGCCGCGTGGAAGTTGGTGCCGAAGTCCACGGCGAACGCCTTGCCGCTGGCATCGCCGAGGTTGTCACTGATGAACTTCGCGGTGAGGCCGGCCGAGAACCGGTCGGAGAAGTTCTGGGCATAGGTGGCGCCCAGGAAGGTCTGGCTCACGTCGTAGGTGGAGCCGTCGCCTTCGGGGTCCTCGACCGTGTACACCGGCTGGTCCTTGAACCCGAAGGTGCCGAGCTGGAACCCGACCGTCTTGGAGCCGCCGTCGAAGGGGAAGGCGATGCCGCCCCAGCTGTAGCGGGTGTCCGCGATGTAGTCGTAGGTGCCGACCACCATGCCCGGACGGGTCATGAGGGCCGCGCCGGCGGGGTTGTAGTACAGCGCGCTGGCGTCATTGGCGATGGCGGCATAGGCGCCGCCAAGCGCGGTGCCACGAGCGCCCGCCCCGAGGAGCAGGAATTCCGCGGCGGTGGTGCCGTAGGCGGTGTTGTCCTGCTTGGTCCCGGCCTGGGCCACGAGGCCCGGACCGGTCCCGCCCAGCAGGGCCGCCAGCAACACCAGGCGCGAGGGAAGAGTGTGCTTCATCTGTTCCATTCTCCTGGCTGTGGAGCGGGCCCGGTGGGGCCCGCCCCCTGGGGAACTACTGGGCAAAGTTGACGATGGTCATCCGGCCGACCCGCTTGGCCGAACTCCCGCCGTCGTTGGACTCGATGTGATAGAAGTACACACCGCTGGCGACCACCTGGTTGTTCCGGTTGCGGACGTTCCAGGTCATCTCGCCGCCGAAGGTGTTGCTGTTGTGCTCGAGCACGTTGACCAGCACGCCGCTCGAGGAGTAGATCCGGACGATCGCGGACCGCGGCAGGTTCACGAACTTGATGACCTTGTTGTCCGTGCTCTGCTCGTAGCCGTTGGTGACGTAGTACGGATCCGGCACCGTGTGCACCTGCTTGAGGTTCGACGCGGTCACGCCCTGGATCGCGTTGGTCACGTCGAACGCCACCTGCACCTCGGCCCCCACCGCCGTGAACGGACGGACCGCCTCACGGTAGGCGTAGTTGCCGTAGTTCCCCGCCACGCCGGTGCCGCCGTAGATCACGCCGGAGTAGTTGCGCATGGTCCAGACGGTGCCCGCCGCCGGCAGCGCCGTCATCTCGAAGAAGCTGAAGGTGCCGGCGATGTACATCGAGAAGCCGCCGTTGGGCTGGATATTCGCCGCGTTCCGGACCGACTTGGCGGCGGTGGTGGACTGGTTGCTCCCGGCCCCGAAGGCGATCGCCCCGAGCTCGGCGGTGTTGCTCATCGGGAAGGCCGCCGGCGCGGTGCAGGGGAAGAAGCCGGTCTGCGACTGGGTCAGCCCGCTGACCACGCCGTAGTACGGCTCCACGCACACCCAGTCCAGCGGGGTGAGCACGGTGGGCCGGCCGTCGAAGCTGCCGGCGCCCTGGTCGCTGGTGTTGAGGATGCCCCAGCCCACGTTGGCGAAGTTGCCATCGAACGGCAGCGCGATGTTGTGCGTCACGTCGATGACGGAATCCACCACGCCGCCGGCGCCCCAGTACACGTTGAAGTCTCCGGCGCGACGCACCGTGGCCGAGGGGAACTCGAGGTTCCGCCATTCACGGTCGAACATGTGGCCGGAGAGCGGCTGGTACACGGTGGTGACGCCGGTAAGCGTCCCCGCGTTCTGGAAGTTCGTGGCCAGCGCCTGCGTGCTGTTGCAGGCCGCCGTGCCGGACGCCGGTCCGCAGTTGCCCGCGGTCGGATGGGCGGCGGTCTCGTTGTTCTGGGGCGACGGCCCGTCGAACCACCGGAGCCCGTTGAACCGGATTCCCGTCGTGCCGGTGGCCGTGAAGTCCGAGGCGGCGCAGCCGATCACGCCCAGGATGCCGCACTGGCCCCAGTTGCCGTTCTTGGTGGTTTCCGGGATGGTGTTGGTCAGCTGCGCCTGGAGCCGGTAGCTGCTGTTGCCGCCGTACCGGGACGCCAGGCTGCTGTCGATGCTGAGCGCCGCGAACAGCGCGCTCGAGCTGGCCTCGTGGTCAAACTCGCTCTGGACCGGCAGGCTCAGCTGGAAGCTGTCGGTGCCGGCGAACGCGGTCCAGTAGGTCGCGCCCGGGATGCCGGCCGCGCCCGCGCCGCAGCAGCCGCTGGTGTTCGGCTGGCCCATCCGGACGCTGTCCAGCCGCGCCCGCAGGGCTCCCGGACCACCCACGACCTCCTTGGCGAACTGCCCCACGAAACCCAGCACCGCACCGTTGGCCGGCTGGGCCGGGCCATTGAAGGTGCCGGTGGTGGCGTTGATGGTCTGCGGGGTCGGGAAGGCACTGTCCATGTTCATCCCGCCGCGCCCGACCACCTTCGACAGCAGGGTCGCGGTGCTCACGTTGTTCGACGCCGGCCGCACCGGGGTCACCGGCTTGGTGTTCCGGGGCGACTCGAGGCTGGTGGGCCCCGACTCGATCGAATTCACGTCGAACGCGGTGACCGAATAGAAGTACCGGAAGTTGTTGCGCGGCGTCGCGTCCACGTACACGAACGGGACACCGTCATTGGACAGCGCCGGGCAGGCCGACCGCGGACCGCAGGCGCCGTTGGTGCCGCCCTGGGTCACGGCGGTGTCGGGATCGACGGTGAACGCCGTCCCGTCGGCCAGCGGAATCCGGCCCTTGCCGGCCTGCACCTGGATCACGTCCCCGACGAGGTCATAGTCGACGGAGGCGGTGAGGGTGGTGCCGTCCTTCAGATTGCCGCCGGCCGGGAACGCCGCCGGGCAGGTGGAACCGACCCCGACGCCGTACTCGGGTGCGCAATCCACCGCGGGGTTGACGATGCCGGTGTAGTCGCTGATCACCGTGCCGGAGTAGTCGAACTGCGCCAGCAGGGTGAGCTCGTTCGGCGCGTCCACCCGCCCCCGGTACACCCGGTAGCCTTCGACGTCATTCTGGCGGTAGTTCGGGTCATACAGCGGGTTCGGTTCGAGGACGCTGGTGATCGCGTTCGGGACCTGCGCGGCGTTGGCCACCGCGAAGTACGGGTCGCCGGTCACTTCCGAGGGGCTCGGCTTCCACAGCACCGTCACCTGGTTGTTGCCGGGGATCAGGAAGAACTCCGGGGCTTCCGGAGCGAACGGCAGCAGGAACTTGGCGTCGAACACGGCCTGCGCCGTGAGCGCCTTGCCGAGCAGCGAGCCGGGCACCACCGTGAACTCGCCCTGCTGGACGATGTCGTCCCCGTTCAGGTCGGTGTAGCCGCGGAAGCCGCTCACCGAGTCCACCGCGTTGGCGCCGATGGTGGTGAGGGTATCCACGCTGGTCAGCACCCGCCCGTCGCCGGGCCGCAGGTCGCAGGTCGGACCGGGGCAGGCGCCCGTCGCCACCGGGGCGGCAAAGATGTACGCCACCACGATCGAGCCCCGGCCGCCGGGCGGCAGGGTGAGCGGCGTGGAGGACTGGAAGAACCGCATGTCCGCCGGCGAACTGTTGTTCACGAAGCAGATGTTGGTGACGGCGGGGTTGCCCGTGTTGCAGGGGGCGTCGCCGGCGGCCTGGCTGATGTTGCCGGAGAGGTAGCGGTACAGCTGGACCACGTCCCGGGCGTCACCGAACGCGCCGCCGTTGATGGTGTTGCCGAACAGCTGGATGGCGCCGGCGCCGGTCGGGCTCTTGAGGTACTTCACGCCGACGAACCCCGCGCCGTTGAAGAACGGGGCGGAGAAGATGGACGGGTCGAAGGTCCAGCCTTCGGGCTGCGAGAACGTGTGGTCGTAGGTGTGGCCCAAGGCGAACGGCAGGTTCACGCCCGAGTAGTTCGAGCCGGCCTCGGCCACGTCCATGTCGGCCGAGAAGGCGGCGAACAGGTTGTTGATCGTGTAGCCGCCGTCCGGCAGGTCCACCCCGCGGGCCAGGTTGGCCGCGTGGAAGTCCAGCGCCTTGGCGTACAGGATGTCCGCCAGGGAGGGACGGATCGCGTTGTAGTCCGCGCGATTCTTGGAGGTGATGTTGTAGAACGAATAGATGAAGTAGATGATGTCTTCGTTGCCGCTGGGGTAGTTCCACCCCATGCCCCGGGTCTCGACCGCGACGCCGAGCGGGTGCCGGCGGCCGGCGGTCAGGTTCGGGTTGCCTTCCCACGACAGGAACCAGACGTCGCCCTGCGAGGCCCGGATGCGGCAGCCGGGGGCGATGACGCTGTCGGTGCCGGTCTGCAGCAGCGGGAAGAACAGGTTGCCGTCGGCGTCATTGGCCGAGTTCGGCACGCAGGCCGCCTCGGGCCAGAGATCGCCGTCCGCGTCCGCCCCGGAGGCGTCCAGCTGGGACGAGTTGAACAGCGGCAGGATCTGCTCGCCGTGCTCGGTGGTGCCCTTCGGATCGAAGAAGAAGCCGCCGACCGTGTCGTTGTCCCAGATCCCGCCGGGATTGCTGATGATGCCGGCCACCTGCAGGCCGGAGTTGAAGACGTACTGGTCCGCGGTGCCCTTGGGCCAGAAGCCCCCGCCGATGGTGGACGAGTTGGTCGAGTCCACGCAGACCCGGCCGTCCGCGGCCAGGCCGCAGTAGACCCGGTTGGTCGTCATGGCGCCCAGCGCGCGGGCAAACAGCCGGAAGCCCTTCTTCTTGGCCCCCGGCTGGGGCTCGGCCGACGCCGCTCCCGGCAGTGCGACGCTCGCCACGATGGCGACGAGCGCTGCCAGCAGGACGCCTTTCATACGGAATCGTGAGTGCATTCTCCCCTCGCTCTTTGGATATGCGGGGTGCCCGGCCCGGGGGTGCCCCCGGACCGGGCCCGCCGTAGGGCCCTAGAAGTTGACTTCGAAGCCGAGCCGGATCCGCCGGGGGGCGCCCGTGAAGCTGGACAGCCCGCGGAAGACGTTGTACAGCGCGTCGGAGGCGCGAATCTGCTCGGTCTGGGTGAAGAGACCGTCGCCGTTGCCGTAGCGCTGCTCGGCCCGGATCATGTATACGCAGTTGGGCGGGGCCGAGCTGCCGTCATCCCGCACCCAGGCGCCGCAGCCACCGGTCGACGCGCCACCGAAGGTGAGGTCGATGGTGCTGTCGGCGGCCAGCACACCGTTCCGGGTGGCTTCGTTGGCGAAGCTCTCGATTTCATCCGCCCGGACCCGGTCCCGCTCCTTGTTGTTCTTGATGTCGTTCGTCTGGGCGAAGACCGTGTTGACGTTCCGGAAGTTGAACAGGTTCCGGACCTCGGTGTACGCCTGGAGATCCAGGCCGCCAAGGCTGAAGCCCTTGGTGAGCCGGAGGTCGAACTGGCGCAGGCTGGGCAGCCGGGCGCCGTTGTAGTCGCCGTCGAGACGGCGGCTGCAGACGCCGCCGGCGAACACGTTGTCATCCGCCGCGACTTCGGTCGGGCAGCGGGTGAACGGCGTGCCGGACGCGAACCGGAAGGTGGCGTACAGGCCCACGTTCTCCAGCACCGACCCCGCCGTCGAGCCCTGCTTCCAGTTGTTCGGGAAGTTGAGCGCCAGCTGCCCGGCCAGGTTGTGCGGCCGGCTCTGGTTGGTCGGCAGGATCGCCTGCGGGGGCGGGTTGTTGCCGCCGCCGAGCGAGTTCAGGATGCGGGAGCCGAAGTTGATGTAGGTGAACGGATCGGAGCCGGTGTTCTTGGCTTCCTCGAAGGTGTACGCGAGGCTGCCGTTGAACAGCTCGCCGATCCGGCGGTCGAAGCGCACGTCAATGCCGCGGGCGTTGCCGAAGTCCGCGTTGGTGACCACCCGGATGTCCACGTTCGCCTGCTTGAACGGGTCGAAGTAGCTCACCAGGCGGCCGGCCGCGTCGGCCAGCTTGTCCTTGTTGTACGCCGAGATGTCCAGCACCATGTCGTCATTGAACGAGTGCCGGATGCCGAACTCGAAGGTGATGGTGCGCCCGAAGTCCAGGTCGCTGCCATACACGTGGTTGGTGTTGGTGACGCTCAGGTCGGTGTTGATGCCGCCGAGGATGAGCTGGAAGTCCGGCGCCTGCACCTGGTGGGCGTAGGACAGCCGGAAGTTGGTCCGCTCGGTCACCGGGAACGACACCTGCACGTGCGGGCTCAGGTAGTCGTGGCTCTTGTCCTCGACCAGGAGGGTGTCCAGCGTGCCCGGGTTGAAGCCCGGCATGGTCGAGATCCGCGGGAACCAGCTGCGGTTGCCCTGCGCATCGGTGAAGTACGGCCGCGAGGCGCCGCTCTTGTACCAGTCGTACCGGAGGCCGGCCACCAGCACCACGTCGCCCAGGTCGAGACGGTCTTCGAGGAAGGCGTTCCACCGGGTGGGCTTCTCATGATACGCGTCCGAGAAGGCCTGGCTGGTGAGCCCCGACGAGTACGAGTTCATGAAGTACTTGGTGTACTCGCCACCCAGCTTGACGCGGTTGTAGCGGTCCAGCTGCCAGTCCAGGTTCGCCTTGCCGATGGCCCGGTCTTCCTTGTACAGGGAGATCCGGCCGGCCGGCCCGCCGCGGTCGTTGAAGACGACGAAGGTCTCGCCGAGGCCGTAGGGGTTGTTGCGGTACTCGTTCACCGGCTGGTACTGGGTCGGGTTGCCGTAGTCGTAGGGACCGAGGCGCCCCGAGTTGGTGCGGAAATTCCCGGCCAGGTCGGAGATCGGGAAGTTGTCGAAGTCGAACAGGAAGTCGAGCGGCTTGAACATGAAGCCGCCGAACGGATCGCGGGTGTCCTGCTCGCCGGACCGGGTGAGCGGGCCGGTGATGGCGCGATCCCACTGGTACGACGCATACATTTCCAGCGCCAGCGCCCGCTCCGCCGACTTGGACAGGTTCTGGGTCCAGTTCAGCGTCAGCACGTTGTTGGCGTTCCAGCCGCCGGTGAGGTTCTCCGGGGCGGTCAGGTTGCCGTAGGCGAAGTTGCGGGTGTTGCCCTGGCTCCGGATGGCGGTCAGCGCGATCCGGCTGCCGGTGCCGAAGGTGTACTGCAGCTTGCCGTTGACCCGGTAGCTGGACTGGGCGCTCGCCGGGAACCGGGCCCCGCGGCAATCGAACCCATAGTTGTTGGCGATGCCGTTGTTGCTGCTGCCCTTGAAGGCATCGCACTCGCCGGTGAACATCGCGAACCGGGCCACGTCCACCTGCGCCGTGTCCAGCCCGCCGTTCCCCAGCACCGCCACCGTGGTGTCCACCCCGACCGGCACGAACACCGGGAACTTCTGGCCGTCGAGACCCTGCCCCGCCGACTTGATCCCTTCGATGTCGCCACCGAAGTGGAAGGTCAGGTTGTTGGTGATCGGGCCGCCGATGTTGGCCTGGATCCGGTTGAACCCGAGGCTGTGATTGGTGCCGCCGATCTCATCGTTCTCATACCCGAAGCTGCCGCCCCACTTGGAGCCGCCGCTCTTGGTCTCGATGGCGATGATGCCCGACTGGGCGTTGCCGAACTCGGCCGAGCTGCCGCCGGTGGTCACCGACGCCTGCTCGAACCCGCCGGTCGACACGTCCGCCCGGCCCGCGCTGGTGCCGACGAACTGGCCGCCCCGCCCGCCGGGGCTCACCGGCACGCCGTCGATGTACACCGCCGCCTCGTCGTCACGGCCACCGCGGATGTTGATCCCGCCGTTCCGGTTGACGACCACGCCCGGCTGCAGCGCGATCACGTTGGCGATGCGGTCCACCGGCAGCTTCTCGGTGTACTCGCCGTCGATGCTCTGCTTGGTGGTCACCGCGTCCCGGGGGACCAGGACGTTCACCGCCGCGGTCACCTCGATCTCGCCGATATCCACCGCCTGCTGTTCCAGCGCGAAGTCCTGCGTCACGGTCTGGCCCGCCAGCACGCGGAGGCCCGTGACCCGGACCGGCTTGTACCCAACGAACGTGGCCGTCAGGTCCACCGACCCGGCCGGCACGTTGTTGAGGAAGTAGTAGCCCTGATTGTTGGCGACGGCGCCGAACGCCGTCCCCTCGATCCGGACCTGGGCGCCGGGCACCGGTGCACCGGCCTGGTCCCGAATACGGCCTTCGAGCTTACCAGTCGCCTGCGCGTGGAGCGTGCCCGCTCCCACGACCAGGGCGACTGCCGCGAGCGCGATCCACCGCGCAGCGCGAGCGAAGGCGCCGACACAGCTTTCTTTCATGGAGACGTCCTCCAATGGCGTGATACACTGACGGCCGACTACGCGAAAACCTCATAGGCGCGGCGGCCAATTGGCCGTCCTCGACCCGGGTGGGAAACGAGATGCGCCTGCCCTACCAGATGGAAGAACTGCGGACGAGATACGCTGGGGGTACGAAAAGTCGCCGATCACGGCCTGATCGGAGGCATGAATATGGAGTGACCCAAATCACGTGTCAAGGAACAGAAATATGGCGGGTTTCGGCCAGGTAACGGCCCGTAACCTCTTGGAACAATTGAACATTCGTGAAACATGGGCGCTCCGCACCCCCGGCCCACCCGACCCCGGAATCACCCGATCTTCACAAACCGGGCGCGAACCGGCACGGCCAGGTCGGTCCCCCGCCGGGGGTCCCCAACCCCCTCCCGGGGGCGGGTTCCCGGGCAGTTGTCAGGCGGAAAGTCCTGCCGGTCGGGGCCCCGCCGGCCTCCCCCGCGACCGGGGTTCGTTAGCAGGTGACCAGCTCGACCTGCGGCGTCTTCGGCGTCACGATCGGGCCGCCCGGCGCCCAGACCATGTTCACCTCGCTCCGCACCCCGAACTCGCCCGGCAGGTAGATGCCCGGCTCCACCGAGAACCCGGCGCCCGGCAGGATCTCGCGGTCGTCATGGGTCTCGTAGTTGTCGAGATGCGGCCCCGAGCCGTGCAGATCCCGGTCGATCGAATGCCCGGTCCGGTGCACGAAGTACGCGCCGTACCCCGCCGCCTCGATCACCCCCCGCGCCGCCGCATCCCCCTCGAACCCCCGCAACGGCTCCGTGCCGGCCTTGCGCCGCACCACAGCGATGGCGGCGTCCCGCGCGTCCCGCACCGTGCGCCACACCTCCTGGACCTTTTGCGGTACGGCCGTGCCCGAGAACCCCATCCAGGTCTGGTCGGCGAACACGGTACCCAGCCGCCGCCCGGCCCAGAGGTCGAGCAGCACGACCTCGTCCCGGCTGAGGGTGCGATCCCGCCCCGGCACCGGCTCGTAATGCGGGTTGGCGGCGTTGGGCCCGAAGCCCACGATCGGCGGATGATCGAACTCGAGCCCCTGGGCATGAATCGCCGCGATCACCCGCTGCTGCAGCGCGCTCTCCGTGAGCCCGGCCCCGCCCTGCGTGACCGCGAACCGCAGCGCCTCGTTCGCGATGGTGGCCAGCGCTTCGGCCGCGAAGAGGTGATCCTCGAGCTCGCCCACGCTCCAGGCGCTGGCGAAGGTGGTCACCAGCGGGCCGGAACCGCTCACCCGCCCGCCCAGCCGCCGCACCAGTTCCACCACCCCGTAGGGGACCCGGTCGAGGTAGGGCACGGCGTCATCGGGGGAGATTTCCATGGCCACCGCCTTCCCCTGGACCAGCGAGCCGAGCCCGGCGTGCAGCTCCTCCCACCGGGCGTAGGGAATCACCCGGCCGGGGAACTGCCCCCCTTCGAACGGGGCCAGCTCGATCTTGTGCACCAGGGCCACCGGCTCCCCCTCCCGCGGGATCAGCAGGAAGAGGCGCCGGCTGGAGAAGCCGATCGGGCCCAGCAGCCGGGTCGGGATGGGGTTGATGCCGCGGAAGTCGAAGAGCAGCCAGCCATCGAGGCCCAGCGCCGTGAGGCTGGCGCGGACCTGCTTGAGGTCCAGTCCATCGAGCAACATCAGTCGTAGCCTCCCACTGCGGTAGCGCGCCAGCGGCAGCGATCATCGCCCGCGCCGCGGCAGCGTTCATGAACCATCGCGCCTTCGAACCCGGTGAGCAGCCGCAGCAGCTCCGCCAGCGCCGCGCCGTAGAACGCGCAGGCCCCGCCGTCCGGCAGGGCGATCGCCGACAGCGGCCTGGTCACCTCCGCCACGGCCCCGCTCTCGCCCACCTCCAGCTCCAGCGACAGGAAGCGCCGGGCGGCGCGCACCGCGGCCCCCGTCCCCAGGGACCGGCCCAGGCCGCCGGGCACCAGCCGCGTGGCGGCGCGGGCCAGGACCGGGGCGCTGCGCGCCGCGTGGCGCGCCGCCCGGCGTCCGGCGTCGGCAAAGACCAGCGGCGCGTCGGGGCGCCGGCCGGCCAGGCGGAACACGGAGACCGCCTCATCCACCGAGACCGGCTCATTGCGGCGCACCTGGTCCTGGTACCGCGCGATCTGGGCGGCGACGGTTGAGGACAGGCCGAAGCGCTTGGCGACGATCTCGCCGGCCAGCTCTTCCAGTCCATCCTCGACCGGCGTGTCGAGGTTCCGCAGAGCCTCGAGGAGGCTCAGGGGAATGATCGTGGGAACGGACAAGTCGGTTCCTGGTCCTGTGACGGGTTCCGGCGGCACCACCACCGGCCTGGGGGGTGGTCGTCGGCGCTACAATATAGATCGAAGCCCGTCGTTCCCGGCCACCCCGGCACCCGAACCCGGATTCCGCCCTGCCGCTCCTGCCTGCGCTCCTGCTGTCCGCCCTGCTGGCGGGGCTCGGTTGGATGCTGCGCGCCCTGACCGCCGGCGCCGCCGCCACCGCCACCCTCATCGGCACCATCATCCTCTCCGCGACCGGCGGGGCCGGGATGGCCGTGCTCGGCGCCTTCTTCGTCGGGGCCAGCGCGATCGGGCGGCTGGCTCCGGATCCCGCCGCTGCCCTCGGGACCAAGGGACAGCAGCGCGATTCCTGGCAGGTGCTGGCCAATGGCGGGTCGGCGGCGCTCGGTGCGCTGGTGCCGGAGGCGGGGCTCTGGCTGGTCACCGCCAGTCTGGCCGCCGCGGCCGCCGACTCCTGGGCCACCGCCACCGGCGGCTGGAGCCGGCGGCCGCCGCGACACCTGGTCACCTGGGCGCGGGTCGCCCCCGGCACCAGCGGCGGGGTGACCTGGCCGGGGACCCTTGGCGGGGTTGGTGGCGCCTTCACGGTGGGGATCGCGGCGCTGCTCGTCGCCCCGAGGGGGCAGTCTCTCCTCGTGGTTGCCGTGAGCATCGGGGTGGCCGGCATGCTGCTGGACTCGCTGCTGGGCGCCACGCTCCAGGGCCGGTTCCGTTGCGATCACTGCGGGCAGGACACGGAGCGGCGGGTGCACCAGTGCGGCCGCTCCGCGCGCCGCACCGGCGGCCTGGCGCGGCTCACCAACGACGGCGTCAATGCACTGGCCACCGGCGCGGCGGCGGGGCTGGGATGGGTGGCGTGGCGGTGGCTCCTCCCGGGCATGGGATCCTAGGGCGGAAACCCTCGACAACTTCCGGTTGGCATCCGTTGCCCAAGGGAGTCACTTTCCGACCCATGGGAAACGCGCCGCTGGATGTCCTGATCGTGGGTGCCGGGCCGGCCGGGAGCGCCACGGCCTGGCACCTCGCGCGGCGGGGACTCCGGGTGTCGCTGGTGGACCGGGCGCACTTTCCCCGGGACAAGGTCTGCTCCGAGTACCTGAGCCCCGAGGCGACCCGGCTGCTGGACGGGCTCGGGGTCCTGGCGCGTGTGGAGCCGGCCGGGGCACCGATCCGCGGCACCACCGTGCACGGGCCGCGAGGGGCGTCGCTGACCGGCACCTTTGCCGGGGCCGAGGTCCGGCCCTGGCGGGAGACGGGACTGGCAGTGGCGCGCCGCATTCTGGACGCGGAGCTGGTCGCGGCGGCGGTGGGGTCCGGAGCGACGCTCCACGAGGGGCGGAGCGTCGAGGCACTGCTGCACGAATCGGGGGGTGTGGCCGGGGCGGTACTCCGGGATGCGCGGGGCCGGCGCGACACGCTCCGGGCCCGGCTGGTGATCGGCGCCGATGGCCTCCGCTCGGTCGTCGCCCGGCGGCTGGGCGGGTCGGCCGCCCGGCGACTCGGCAGCTTGGAGCGGGTCGCGTTCGTGGCCCACATCGCGGAGGTCCCGGGGCTGGACGGCGTCACCGAAATGCACGTGGGCGCGGAAGGGTATGTGGGACTGAACCGCATCGCCCTCGCGCCCCAGGTCGCGAACGTGGCCCTGGTGGTGCCGGCCCGGCTCGCGGCCGGAGCCAGGGGCAATGTGGAACGGTTTTTCTTCGAGCAGATCGGGCGGCATCCCGGCGTGCGCGGCCGGGTGGACCCGCGCCGCCTGGTGCGGCGGGTGCTGGTGACCGGACCCTTCGCCTCCCGCGCCCGCCGGGTGGTGGCGGACGGCGCCCTGCTGGTGGGAGACGCGGCGGACTTCTTCGATCCCTTCACCGGTGAAGGCATCTACAGCGCGCTCCGCGGCGCCGAGCTCGCCGCGGGGGTCGCGGCGGAGGCGCTTGCGGATGCCGCGCCGGTCACGGCCCGGCGGCTGGCGCCCTATGCCCGGGCCCGGCGCCGCGCCTTCCTCGGCAAGTGGGCGGTGGAACGGCTGGTCGGCTATGGCATGCTCGCGCCGGCGCTCTTCGACCGGGCCATCGCCCGCATCGGCCGCCGCGGGCTGGCGGACACGTTCATCGGCGTGACCGGCGACTTCGTCCCAGCCCGCGCGGTGCTCAACCCCTGGTTCCTCTCCCGGATGGTCCTGTGAGCCGCGCCGACGCCGACCCGCTGCTGTTCCGGCAGCTGCTCAGCCGCTTCGCCACCGGGGTCACGGTGCTCACCACCCGCGACGCGAGCGGCGGCCCGGTGGGGATGACCGCCTCGAGCCTGGCGTCGGTGTCGCTCTCCCCGCCGCTGGTCTCGGTCTGCGTGGACGTCTCCGCCGACATGCACCGCGCGCTCTCCGCCAGCGGCGACTTCGTGATCAACGTCCTGGCCCACGGCCAGGCGGACCTCAGCCGCCGCTTCGCCCAGCTCCCGGCGGAGGAGCGCTTCGCCGGGATCGGGTGGCGGGCGACGCCGGGGGGCATGATCGTGCTCGACGGGGTGCTGGCGCACATCGAGTGCGAGCGCTACGCCGACTTCCCGCTGGGCGACCACACCCTGTTCGTGGGCCGGGTGACGGGCGGCGCCAACGAGGCCGGCGAGCCGTTGCTCTACTTCCGCGGGGAGTACGGCGGGTTCTCCCGTCCATGACCGCGGCCATCCCCGCCCCGCTGGGCGATGAACTCCTCGACCATCCCGACGCCGACCCGGCGGTGGTGCGGGAGTCGCTGCATCATATCGCGCGGGCCAACTGGTGGTTCGGCGGCTGGTGGGCGGTGCGGCGGGGGCTGGTCACCCTGCTGGCCGACTCGCCGCGCGCCTCCCTCACGGTCCTCGACATCGGCTGCGGCAGCGCGGACCTGCTCTGCCGCGCGGTGCGCTGGGCCGCCCGGCGCGGGATCCGGCTCCTCCCCCTCGGCCTGGAGCGACACCGGGCGGCGGCGGCGCTGGCGCAGCGGGCCGCGGTGCCCACGCTGCTCGCCGCGGCGCCCGACCTCCCCTTCCGCGACCGCAGCGTGGACCTCGTGATCGCCAGCCAGCTGCTGCATCACTTCGCCCCGGAAACGATCGTCGCGATCTGCCGGGCCGCGGACCGGCTGGCGCGGCGGGGCGTGCTGGTGGCGGACCTGCGCCGATCGCCCGTCGCCGCCGCCGGGTTCCGACTCGGCTCGCGGCTGCTCCGCTTCGATCCCGTGACCCGGGCCGATGGCCTCACCAGCGTGCGGCGCGGCTTCACCGAGGCCGAACTCTCCGACCTGATCGGGCGGGCGGGCGCGCGGGCGCGGGTGGTGCGCTCGCCGGGGTACCGCCTGGTTGCCACCTGGACGACGGGAGCGGCCTGATGCGTACCGTGGACGAGCGACTGGTCGCGGCGGACGCCGATCGGGTGTTTCAGGCGGCGAGTGACGTCGAGCGCTGGCCCGCCATCCTGCCGCACTACCGCTACGTGAGGATGGTCGAGCGGCGGGAAGACGGCGGGGTGGTGGAGATGAGCGCCAACCGCCCCTTCGGGCCGCTCAACTGGCCCACCTGGTGGACCTCGGAGATGTGGGTGGACCGCGCGCGGCGCACCGTGCGCTACCGGCACATCCGGGGCGTCACCCGCGGCATGGACGTGCTGTGGGAGCTGGAGCCGCGGGGCGCGCAAACATACGTGCGCATCGTCCACGAATGGACCGGGCCGCCGTGGCCCCTGATCTCGTGGGTGGCGGCCCATTGGGTGATCGGCCCGGTGTTTGTGCACGGCATCGCCTCCCGTACCCTGGCCGGCATCGCCCGGAGCGTCGAGTGAACCCGTTCCGTCGCGTGGTCGTTACCGGCATCGGCGCCATCACCCCCATCGGCACCGGCGTGGAGGGGTTGTGGCACGGCCTGTCGGAGCGGAAGTCAGTGGTGGGGCCGGTCACCCGCTTTGATCCGTCCCCCTTTCGTTCCCGGATCGCGGCAGAAGTCCCCGACTTCCGCCCACTGGACTTCCTCGAGGCCAAGCGCAGCAAGCGGCTGGACCGGTTCGGGCAGTTCAGCATCGC
>JANRJZ010000099.1:0-7009 GCA_033763675.1 Gemmatimonadota bacterium | reverse complement strand
AGGAGGGGGCAGGCGAAATAGGTCAGACTCAGCGCCACCGCATCGGGTGCCGCCACGCCGAACGGCGTCAGGAACGCCACCCACGCCCACTCCCGCACGCCGAGTCCCGCCAGCGACAGCGGCAGCATCGTGGCCAGGGTCACCAGCGGCACCCCCACCAGGAACAACTCGGCCGGCAGGGTGAGACCGACCCCGCGCGCCACCACGACCCAGAGCAGCACCATCAGTCCCTGCACCAGGAGGGAGACGCCGAAGGCCGCCAGGGCCCGCGGCCCCCGGCGCAGCGCCTCCCGGACCGCATCCAGGGCCGCCGCCGGGATGGCGCGGAGCCGCGCGCTCCGCCGCGCCAGCAGGACAAACACGCCGAGCAGCAGGGCCCCCGCCGCGAGAATCGGCAGCAGCCGATCCGGCGCGAGCACGCCGCGCACGCCCCGGAGCAGCGGAGCCGCCACGCCGGGCTTGAGGATCAGGCCGGCGAGCCCGTAGGCCAGGAGCGCCGCGACACCGAACGCCCGGTCGAGGAGCACGCTGACGACCGCGGTCTCCGCCCGGGGCATGACCCGGGCGACCATCGTGGCGCGGAAGGCGTCGCCGCCTACTGCCGTCGGCAGGAAGAGGCTGAAGAAGCCCCCCACCAGGTACAGGTGGAAGAGCGCCCCCCAGCCCGGCGCCCCCGGACCGATCAGGAGCCGCCAGCGGAGGGCCGCCAGTCCCTGGCTCAGCATGAGGAGCAGCGCCCCACCAGCGGCCGCGACGGCCGTGCCAGTGGTGAACCGGGACGCCAATGAGGCGGTCCCGGCACTCCGAAGCACGAGGGCCACGAGCGCCACCGCGATCAGGAGCCGCAGTCCCGTGCCCAGCAGCCGGCGGCTTGACCCGGCTCCCCGCGCCGCCATAGTTTCGCCCAGTGTCATCCTCCCACCTGACGGAAGCGCCGCGTGGACTCCGGCGGCTGCTGCATCGGTTTGTTCCGGCGCACTTCCAGGACCCCGTGGGCCTCGCCCGCCGGTTGCTCGGGAGCGGGGACGCCGACGCCTACGCCGCCATGGGTCACGCCGCCCTGGGGGTGGCCTGCGCCCCGCTCGACCTCCTGCTCGAACCCTCCGAACGCCGGCTCTACCAGGCGGCCTCCCCGCCGGTCCTGCCCCAGCTCTTCGTCTGCGGCCCGCCACGCAGCGGTACCACCCTGGTGGCGCAGGCGCTGATCGCGCACCTGCCGGTGGCCTGGCTCTCCAACCTCACCGCCGTTTTTCCGCGCTCGCCGATCCGCGCCATGCGGCTGTTCAGCCGCCGGCTGCCCTCATGGCGGGCCAACTATCGCAGCTACTACGGGCGCAGCCGGCTGCTCAATGCGCCCAATGACTCGCTGCAGATCTGGGACCGGTGGCTCGGCGCCGACCGGACCCGGCTGCGGGCGGAACTGACGGCGGAGGAGCGGGAGGCCATGGTGCGCTTCTTCGGCGCGCTGGAACAGTTCACCCGGCACCCGCTCATCACAAAGAACAACAATCTCAACCTGCAGGCCCTGCCGGTGGCGGGGGCGCTGCCCGGTGCCCGGTTCCTGGTCCTGGACCGGGAACCTGAGTTCCTGGCCCAGGCGCTGCTCGTGGCGCGGCGCGAGATCCATGGCAACCTCTCGGCGCCCTACGGCCTCCACCCCGACTTCCGGGCCGGGGATGACCCCATCACCAGCGTCTGCCGCCAGGTGGTGGCCCACCGCCGGGCGGGGGCCGAGCTCCACGCCGCGCTCGGTCCCGAGCGGTCCATGGTGCTCTCCTACGAGGAGTTCTGCACCCACCCGGAGGGGGCCATGGCCCGGATTGCGACCGACCTGCTCGGCATCGATCCTGCAATGGGATGCCCCATGCCCCGGGGACTCCGCTTCACGGCGTCCCGGAAGCGGCGACTCCCGCCTGACGAGTTTGCCGCCATCGAGGAGGGGCTCGGCCGACTGCAAGGAGCGTAGCGCCTGACAAGCGTCCCCTCACCCCTCCGTGCCGCCTGGCCCGCCGAGGCCCTGACGGTACTCGGTGTCCTGGCCGTGGCCCTGCTGCCCCGGTTGCTCTTCCTCGGCGCCGACCCGCCGCAGGACATGCACGAGCATTTCTTCACCGACGAAGCCTGGTGGGCGCACAACGCCCGGAACCATGCGCTCTTCGGCCGGTGGATCATGGACGACCACAACCCGCCGCTCTATGGGGCGCCGCTCTACACCGCGGTCCTCCGGGGCGTCTACCACCTGCTGGGCACCGGCCTGGTACCGACCCGGCTCCTTGCCGCCATCTCCGGGGCGCTCGCCAGCGTGGTCCTCTATCTCGGGCTCCGGGCCCGGCACCCCCGGAGTGATGCGCTGGCGCCGGCCCTGCTGCTGGGGTGCAGCTACTTCGCCATCAGCCACAGCCGGGTGGGGCTGGTCGAGTCCTTCCAGTTGCTGCTCATTGTCATTGCCGCGGTCAGCGTCCGGCTGGCCGCGGAGCGGCCAGCCTGGGGTTACCTGGGCGGGGTGGGCCTGGTGCTGGCCCTGCTTGCCAAGCCGACCGCCATCGCGCTCATCCCGGCCTTCAGCCTCTTCTGGCTGCTGCACTGGTACGCCGCTCGCCGCGACCCGTCCCTGCCTCCCTTCCAGTTCGAGTCGGTCCGGCGGTTCAGCTTCGCAGCGGGCGCCGCCGGGGTGCTGGCGCTGGCCCTCTGGCTCTGGCCGGTCCGGCACGAGGTGATGAACCAGATGCGTGTCAGCAGCATCGTGAGCTTCACCGATCACGGTGTACCGCGGGTCGAGTTCCTCGGCCTCGGGCTGCTTGGGCTGCGGCGTAACGGCTTCGTCAGCCAGAGCATCGTACCGCTCCTTCTCGTGGCACTGCTCGCGGCCCGCCGCCTGTCGCGGCGGGATGGTCCGCGACCCTCGCTCACCGAATGCTTCGGGTGGGCCTGGCTCGGAGGTGCCCTGCTGCTGCTCCTGCCGCAGCACTACCAGGTGGACCGGCGCTTCCTCCTGCTCTGGCCCGCCGTCGCCATCCTGGCCGCCCCGGCCCTGTGTGCCCCCGGGCTCCCGTTGCCCGGCCGGTTCGAGGGCGCTGGCGCCCGGTGGCGGAGCGCGGCCGCGGGCCTGGTCCTCGGTGGCGCCGTGGCGATGTTCCTGCTCCCCTGGCTCGCCGAGGGCGCGGGAGGCATTGTCGCGGCGCTCGGAGGCACTCCGGCGGGTGCCATCGTGACTCCGGTGTGGCACCTGGCCGCGGCACTGGGCGCCTTGCTCGGCTGGTGGGCCGGCCCACGGCTCCGGGCTACCCCCAGGATCCTGCCCTGGTATGTGGCGATCGGCGCGTTCCTGGTGGCGGAGCCGCTCCGCTTCGGGGCATTCCTGAGCCGGCCCACCTTCACCATCCGGGACACCTCGGACAGCCTCGAGGTGCTCACCCGGCACTGGCCGGCGCGCGACCGGGTCATCGTCGGGCTCGTCGCCGACGAATTCGCGATGAACACCCGGCTCTTTCCCTTCGTGATGCGCGCCCGGCAGCACACCGGCGTCCGCATGAACCTCGACGGGTGGACCCGGTTCAGGCCGAATATCACCGTCAACCGGATCCGGCCCGGTTCCGATGAGGAGGAGGGCCACGGGGCGGTCTACGACGAGGCCCGGGCCCGCGATTTCCGGGTGTGGCGGATCTTCCCGATCTGGCCCGATGCCTCGGGGAGGCCCCGCTACCTGGCGGAGTTCCTCGTGGCGCCGGCCCACTGCCCGGAATGCCCGCGCCTAGCCGGCACGCCCGACCAGCGCTGAGCGGAACCCGCTGGTCCCCGCCGGCGGCCGGACGGTCCCCGGATCGGTGATGGCGCACCCAGTGACGCAGGTGCCCGCGATGCGCTGGACCTCATGGAACCGGACCTGGTTGAATCCATCCGCGGCGTAGCGGGCGTTGAGGAACTCGACCAGGCCGTTGACCTCGTTGGCCACGCCGGTCTCCACCGCGCGGAACCCGTCGTAGACATCGGCCACCAGTGCCGGGGACGGCGCCTGGCTACCCCGCCCGATCCCGGCGTACCCCACGTTGCGCCGCGCCACGGCCGCGCGGTGCCAGAGGTTGCAGGCGTCTACCACCCCTACCAGGCGTTTCGCCATCGCCAGCAGCGCCTCCCGCTCGTCCAGGTAGACCCGGTGCGCGGTGCACATGATGATGACGTCCGCCGGGGCCACCGCCTGCTCCAGTTCGCGGGTGAAGAAGTCCGCCAGCCCGGTACGCTGCAGGTTCTGGTCGGTAGGGTAGACGTAGGGGTCGTGGATGGTGACCCGTGCCCCCCGGTCGAGCAGCAGCCGGGCCAGGACCAGGGTGGGCGAATTGCGGGTATCCTCGGAATTGAACCGGTAGGCCGCGCCCAGGAGCGCCACCGCCCTCCCGTTGAGCGGCCCGAACGCGCGCTCGGCGAGGGCCAGCGTTTCCGCCGGGGACTCGTCGTTCACGCGGCGGGCGTCGAGAATCAAGCTCTTCGCGGTACTTTCGTTGGCCTCCAGTGCCCGCCACCAGAGCAGGATCCCGTCCTTCGGGAGACAGTGCCCGCCCACGCCGACCGTGGGCACCAGCAGGCCACCGCTGGGTACGGCGTTGGGGTCGGTGTTGGCGGCGTCCGCCTGCTGCAGCCGGTCGTTCACCTGCTGGCGCAGGGTGTAGAAGTCCACGTCGTGCCGGTCGCACCAGCGGACCACCTCCGCGGCGTACGCGATCCGGACGTCCCGGTAGGCGTTCTCCAGCGTCTTCACCACCTCGGCGGTCATGCTGTTGGTGGGGTGCAGGGTGCCGCGGGTGACGATCCGGGCATAGAGCCGCTGGATCAGGCCCGGGGTGTCGGGGTGGAGCCCCGCCACGATCTTGTCCGAGGTGGAGACCCGTTCGACCAGCCGGCCCGGCATCACCCGATTGGGGCTGTTGCCGAGCAGCACGTCCCGGCCCTCGACCAGGCCATGCCGCGCAAACAGCTCGCGGATGAGCGTGGTCATGGTGGAGGGCGCGAGGGTGGACTCGAACACCACCACCGGTACATTGCCGGCGGGCCGCTCCTTCAGGGCGCCGGCGATGCCATCCAGCGCTTCGAACAGGGGGCCGTAGTCCGGCGCCATGCCGCGCTTGTCGGTCTGGGTGCAGATCAGGACCACGTCGGCGTCCCGCGCCGCGGCGTACTCGTGGCTGGCGGAGAGCAACCCCGCCTCGACCGTCTCCGCGACCACCCGGTCCAGGTCCGGCTCGATCCCGCCGATCGGGGAGCGGCCACCGTTGATGGCGCCGACCTTCCACCCCGACGTGGGGGAGTTCCGCTGGATCACCGTCACGGTGGCGGGCTGGTCGCTCCCCTCCTTGATGCGGGCATGGGCGAGCATGGCCGCCATCGGCATCCCGACGATGCCGGGGCCGACGACGGCGATCTTCCGGACTGACCAGTGGGACACGCGGTTGGCAGTGAGCGTCAGGGGCATAGGATCGGATCAGTCCCGGTCGATGAAGGTTCGGTACCAGAGTTCGAGATTCAGGAGGCCCCACAACCGGCGGCTGAAGGCCGGCTCGTACGACATCAGCTTCTCCACCTCGGGCACGTCGAACAGCCCCCGCTGGCGGCAGCGGGCGGAGAGCAGGATCTCGGCGAAAAAGTCGCGCGACTGGCCTCGGGCCCACAGGTGGAGGGGCACCGGGAAGCCCATCTTGTCCTTGCGCTCCATGATCTCGCGGGGGAGCAGGTCGCCGATCGCCCGCTTGAGGATGTGCTTCGGCTCCCCACCCTTGAACTTCATGCCCGGCGGCACGCTGGCCACCAGGTCGGTGATCCGGTAGTCCAGCAGCGGTACCCGGGATTCCAGCGAATGCGCCATGGTCACCCGGTCCTCGACCTGCAGCAGGGCGGGGAGGTTGGTGACCATGTCGTAGTGGGTCATCTTGTTGTAGTACGACTGGGTGTCGGGGTGGTTGAACACTCCCTGGAACCGCTCGAAGATCCGCTCCCGCCCGTAGCCGGCCCGGTAGTCGGCCGAGAGCAGCGACAGCGCGCCGCCGCTCCGGTCCACCAGGTGGAAGTAGCGCCGGTCCATGTCCCCGAAGAGCCCGGTACGCCAGAACTGCTGCAGCATCGGGACGTACTGCCGGAGCACCGGCAGGTTGGGCAGGATGGAGGCGAGGGAGACGATGTGCTCGGCCTCTTCGTTGCTCTCGTGGATGGCACCCTTGATCGCCTGCTCGAAATAGGCCACGAGGTAGCGGGCGTAGCCGCCGAAGATCTCGTCTCCCCCCTGGCCGCCCAGCACCACTTTGACCTGCCGCGCGGCCAGGCCCGACACCATGTACTGCGGGAAGAGACCAGGGCCGGCCACCGGCTCGTCCATGTGATACACCAGCCGCGGGAGCGTCTCCACGAACTGCGCCTCCGTCGGGGTGATCAGCTCCATCCGGGCCCCGAGCCGTTCCGCCACCAGCCGGGCATACCCGGACTCGTCGAACTCCGGCCCCTCGTCGAACCGGCCGGTGAAGGTGGTGAGCGGCCCCGCGGCCACCCGGGACGCCAGCGCCGTGACCAGGCTCGAATCGAGGCCGCCGCTCAGGTAGGCGCCGACCGGCACGTCGGACCGCATCTGCAGCCGCACCGCATCCGCCAGCAGCCAGCGGAGCTGTTCGATGAAGTAGGCCTCGGTGTGATGGGTGTCGAGGTGGAACCGGGGCTCCCAGTAGCGCACCGTGCGGTGGCTCTCCTGGGCCAGGTCCACGACGTGGTACTCGCCGGGGAGCAGCTTGGTCACGCCGCGGAACATGGTCTGCCCCTCCAGCACGTACTGGAAGGTCAGGTATTCCTGCACCCCCTCCGCGTCCGCCTCGGCGGGGACACTGGGGTCCGCGAGCAGCGCCTTGATCTCGGAGGCGAACAGCAGCCGCGCAGGCGTGGCGTGCAGGTAGAGCGGCTTCACCCCGAAGTGGTCACGGGCCAGCAGCAGCCGGCGCTCCAGCCGGTCATACAGGACAAAGGCGAACATCCCGTT
>JANRJZ010000098.1:0-3131 GCA_033763675.1 Gemmatimonadota bacterium | reverse complement strand
AGCAGGATGCGTCGGGTCATGGCGCCCTGAGCCCCTGGCCGACCTCGCCCCCCTGCGGACCGTAGAAGAAGACCCAGACCGCCAGGTCATCGGTGAAGGACTCGAAGCGGTGCTCGCGGTGCGCCGGCACAAAGAGCACGTCGCCAGGGCCGAAGGCTACCCGGTCCGGCCCGTTCCGGAACCAGCCGCTGCCGCGCATCACCACGTAGATCTCGTCCCGGGTGTGGGGCGTCTGCGGGTCGGTGTCCTTGGGGGCGTAGAGCCCGACCTCCAGGGTGCCGTGCTCCAGCAGGATGGCGTAATGATCCCCATAGGGACCGGGCATCCGGGAGAGCGCCTGCGCCAGGGTGAGGTGAAATGGGTTCATGGTGCCCTAGAAGCGGTTGAGGTCCTGCCCGACGACCGTGCGGCCCGTGAAGCCGCCGGCCCTGACCCCGGCCAGCAGCTCCTGGTCGGTGCCGCCCATGCGGACGATATGATACAGCACCAGCAGCCGGGGCCGGGCCCGGGCGGCGATCGCCCCCAGCTCCCGGTCCGAGGTGTGGAAGGCGCGCATGTAGCGCGGCCAGGCATCGCCGCCGGGGCGTTCCTCCGGCTTGAGCCGCACCTCCGGATAGACCTCGTGGATCAGCACGTCCACGCCGCGGGCCGCGCGCTCCAGCGCCGCGCTGGGTCGGGTGTCTCCACTGATCAGCACCGTCTTTCCCGGCCCGTCGATCCGGTACGCGAATGCCTGCGTCCAGTTGCCATGCGGCACCGGGATCGCGGTAATCCTGACCCCGGCGGAATCGTAGACCGTCGCTTCGCCGCTCACCTCGCGCACCGACACCCGCTGGCCGCCGGGGGCGGCGCGCTCCAGCCCCTCGGTGCGCACCGCGATGTCCTCGCTCCAGGCCGCGAGCAGGTGGTCGGTCATGGCCTGGGTGCCCGACGGCCCCACGAGACTGAGCGGTTGCCGCCGGCCCATGACCCAGCCGGTAAAGATGATGTCCGGCAGCCCGAGCGTGTGGTCGCTGTGCAGGTGGGTGAGGAACACCCGGGTGATGGTCCCGCCGCGCACCGGGAGTCCCGCCGCGGTCATCTGCCGCATGACGCCGGGCCCGGCATCGAACAGGAAGATCCGGCTTCCCACCACGACCGCGGTGGCCGGCCCCTGCGCCTTCGCGTCGGGAAACGGCATGCCGGTGCCGAGGAGGATGACGGTGGTGGAGTCTGTCGGCAGACGATTGGGCGATTGGGCGATTGGGCGATTGGATGGAACCGCGTGTCCCACGGTGCTCAGCAGGCCTGTCATGAACAGCAGGGTTGCGAACATTCCAGTCCTCTCATGCAGTCCACCGAGCCGCGCCCGGTCCTGGCTTGACCCTCGCGACCGCCCAATCGCCCAATCGCCCAATCGCCTAATCCCCCAATCGCCTAATCCCCCAGCATCCCCATCACCTCATACGCCGCATTGCGCCCGTTGATGCCGATCACGCTTCCCCCCGGCCAGGTGCAGGCGCCGCAGAGGTACACCCCCGGCCTCGGGGTGCGGTATTCCAGCCGGTTGCGCCACATGTAGGGTGGCAGGCACTCCCCCTGGAAGATCTGCCCCCCCGTGAGGCCCAGTCGCTGCTCCACGTCGGGCGGACCCAGCGTCTCGCTCGCGATGACGGCGCCGGGGAGATTGCTGCAGAAGCGGCCGATGGAGTCCAGCACCAGCTGCCCCGCCGCCGCGCGATGATCATCCCAGGTGCCCGACGCGAAGGTGTGCGGCACATATTGCGAGAAGACACTCATCAGGTGCTTCCCCGCGGGCGCCACGCTCGGGTCGTAGGCGGTCTGCAGGTAGATCTCGGTCCAGACCCGTGCCGGCAGCCGCCCCGCCGTGGCCGCGGCGTGCCCCGCCCGCCATTCCGCGTGGGTGAGCGGCGTGTTGATCGTGGCCGTATGGTGCGGCATCCGGGTGCCGGGACGCGCCGTGAAGTTGGGCAGCTCCGAGAGGGCGGCGTTGAACTTGACCGTGGCGCTCCGCATCGGCACCGCGTCCACCCGGGCCCGCCAGCCGGGGTCCGCGCCGGGGCCGAGCAGCCGGAGCGTCGCGACCGGGTCGGCGTTGCTGATGACCACCGGCGCGTTGATCCGGTCCCCGCCCGCCAGCTCCACGCCCTGTCCGGGGATGATGCGCCCCACCGGCAGCCCGGCCGCCACCACGGCGCCCGCCTCCACCGCCGCGTCATGCATCAGGAAGCTCACCATCCCCATCCCGCCCTGCACGTAGCCCCATGCCCCGGGCTCGCCGTCGTCCAGCCGGCCCTGGAAGTGGTGATAGTAGAGGGAGGCGGTACCGGGATCGTACGGACTCGCGGCACTCCCCACGACGCCCTGGCCCATGTAGGCCATCTGCATGCGGGGATCGGTGAGATACCGGTCCATCAGTTCCGCCATGGACCACTCGAACAGGAGCCCGATGGCATCCCGGTCGTGCCCCAGCCGGGCCTCGACCTGCTCCCGCGACGGCGCCCGGTGCAGCCAGGTGTCGGTGTCATCGAGGGGCCGGAGGGCGTACACGATCTTCTTCATCAGTGCGTGCATCTCCCGCCGGCCTTTCACGTCCCGTGGCGCGAAGTGCCGCAGCTCCGCCTCCGCCTTCGCCTCGTCATCCCAGAGCTGGAGGCTGGTGCCGTCCTCGAAGGGCACGAAGTAGCCGCCGCTCGCCGGGGTCCACCGGTATCCGCGTGCCGGCAGTCCCATGTCCTCGATGACCCGGTGATGCAGCAGGCCCACCACGTAGGCGCAGGGGGAGACCCGGTAGCCGGGCCACGTTTCCTCCAGGGTGCAGGCCCCGCCGACCCGTTCCCGGGACTCGAGTACCAGCACCCTGCGCCCCGCGCGCGCCAGGTAGAAGGCGCAGGTGAGGCCGTTGTGGCCGGCGCCGACGACGATGGCATCCCAGGGGCGGCGCGCCAGCTCGGCCACCGGGGCGGGGAGGCCCACCTGGCCGAGGACGGGGACGGCGGAACGAATCATGAAATGGCTGTCCGGTTCTGAGTGCGGCAGGGGGTGGGGGAAGATTTTTCCCGTTGACAGCGGCGGAACATGCCCTATCGTGGAACTGCCCGCCGAAGGAAACGAGGGACGATGGGGCCCCC
>JANRJZ010000097.1:0-3163 GCA_033763675.1 Gemmatimonadota bacterium | reverse complement strand
TCCGCGGCGGCCGCGGCGGCGGTCGCCGGCCGCTTGGCCTTTGGCAGCTTCGCCACGGCGGCGGTCACCGAGTCGGAACAGGTCTTGTAGCGGGCGCGGACGGTGGAATCCTGCACCGCGGCGCGGCGGATGCTGTCGCGCTGGGCCCGGATGGCCGTGAGGTCCACCGCGTCCGCGGCGGGCGCCTCGTCTTTCTTGCCGCAGGCGGCGAGGCCCAGGAGGAGCCCCGCGAGCACGGCCCGGGTGAGCCGGTTAGGTGCCACTGGGCATGCCCTCCGAGGGACCGGTCTTCACATAGGTGCGGATCTGGAAGCGTGCCTCCAGCAGGGCACCGGAACTGTCGCCGAGCGCCTTGGCCCGGTTGAGGTCGGCGGCGCTGAGGGTCAGCTCCACCGGCACGATGATCCGCTGCAGGCTGGCCACGTCGGACAGGAATTCGCCCAGCTGGTCGTAGCGGCCGATCACCGAGTACTGGTACTTGTGGGTCTCGAACGGGGCGGGCCCCGGCTCCACCGGCAGCGGCTGGAACTGGGACACCTGGACCCCGCGGATCTTGGCGCGGGTGGAGATCTCGTCCATGAGGTTGGCGACCTCGTTCCGCTCCGGCACCAGCCGCCGCATCAGCTCCAGGCTGGTGCGGTAGCCATCCAGCCGGCGGCGCAGGTCCTCGACGCTGCCCGAGGCGAGCAGCTTCCGGGCGCTGTCCGTCATCGCGGCCAGCGAATCGATGGTCTTCTGCCGCGCGACGATGCTGTCCTTGGTCTGCTGCACGCCACGGAGCCCGAGGCTGTCGAGCCCCGTCCCGGTGTAGCCGAGATAGCCCACCAGCCCCGCGACGATCACGAGGAGGAGGGGGACCTGGCGTTCCTGGGGGATGGCGGCCATGGGTTACCTCACCGACTGGCTGAGGGGCACCGTGCGGATGTACGCCGAATCCGCCCGCTGGAAGGAGGCCTGGATGGTGAACTGGGTCACCGGCCGCTCCTTCTCAATGATCGTCTTCGCTTCCATGGGAGTCACGTCCGTCACCCAGGGCGAGGCCTCGAGCTGCCGCAGGAACCGGGTGTAGGCCTGGAGGTCCATGGTGCGCCCCTCCAGCCGGAACCGGATCACCTTGACCGCGGTGTCGGCGGTGTCCGCGACGACCGGCGCGGCCTGCGGCGCCATGGTCGTGAGCCAGGTGTAGGGCGGGAGCGCCTTGGCGACTTCGTCCAGGACGTGGGACCAGACGTAGCGGTCGCCATCCACGCCACGGATGGTCGCAATCTGGGCCAGCAGCGAGTCACGGATGGTCTCCGCCCGGCGCTTCTGCTTGAGCAGGTTGTCGAACCGCTTGTGCTCGTCCCGGGCCTGTTCCAGCCGGGGGCCGAGGTCGCTGTACTTGGCGTTGGTGGACAGGAACGCCCAGCCGAGGAACAGGCCCACCCCGAGACAGGCGGCGATCGACCCGACCAGGAAGGGGTCCTTGACCTTGTTCCCGAGCGACTTGACGCGCTCCAGGATCTGCTTGGGTCCGCCGCCAGCGGCCTTGCGCTTCTGGCCGGGTCGGAGATTGACCGTGATCATCATGGGGTGCGGTCTCCGGGCGTCGGGCTCAGGCGGCGGTGCGGAGCGCGAGGCCGATGGGCAGCATCAGGAGCGGCGAGACTTCGTCCATGTTCATCGTGGAGAAGACGCCCTCCGCCACGCTCAGCCGCGCCAGCGGGTTGGCCAGCTCGACCGGCATCCGCAGCCGGTCCGCCAGCACCTTGTTCAGTCCGGGGATGCGGCCGCCGCCGCCGGTGAGCCACAACCGGCTGATGCCCCCCGCCGACCGGCTGGCCGACTGGAGGAATGCCGCCGCGCGCTCGATGCCGACGGCCAGCTCCTCGCCGCGGGTCTCGAGGAACGGATCCAGGATCTCGTTGCGCTCGAAGCCCTGCAGCAGCTGGTCCGCCTCTTCGGCGGAGAGCCCGCGCTCGCGCTGGATGTCCTCGCGGAAGCGCCGGGTCCCCACCGGGAGGTCCCGGGTGAGGACCGGAATGCCGTCCTCGAGGATGTTGATATTGGTCATTTCGTGGCCGATGTTCACCAGGCCGACCACGCCCCGCATCTCGTCGGGGTAGTTGATTTCGAAGGCGTTGTGCAGCGCGAAGGCGTCCACGTCGATGACGCTGGCGGTGAGGCCCGCCTCCGCCAGCAGGGAGACCTTGTTCTCGACCAGCTCGCGCTTGGCGGCGACCAGCAGGACCGTCATCTGGAGCCCCTCGCCCTCCGGGTCCAGGATCTGGAAATCGAGCTCCACGTTTTCCATGTCGAAGGGCACGTGCTGCTCGGCCTCCCAGCGGATCACCTCGCGGGCGTCCGCCTCTTTCATCCGGTCCATCTGGATCTTCTTGATGATCACGTCCCGGCCGCCGACCGCGATCACGACCTGCTTGGTCTTGACCCCGGCGGATGCCAGGAGCCCCTTGATCGCGTCTGCCACGATCCCGGGGTCCATGATTTCGCCTTCCACGATGGCGTCGTCCACCACGCTCGTGTAGGCCACCTTGGACAGGACGGGATCGCCGGCGCCGTGGGTGACGGCAACCAGCTTGATCAGCCCGGACCCGATGTCCAAGGCGACAGTCGTCTTGCTACGGCTGAAGAGGCCCATGTGTATGTGCCCGGCCAAGCTGGTTCTGGAACAAGGAGATGGGAGGCTACGCTACAAGCCGTCCCGGCTTTTGTCAAGCTCCCAACCTGCTTGAGGTGCAGACCAACAAGCTATTGGGGAACTGGTACTTATCCCTTCTACCATCAGAGAATGCTTGAAGTACCACAACCGACGGTCAGCGGTAAAGCACACCCTGTACCGTCCCCAGAGGCCTGGTTCGCCCCCAAGCCGGAAGCCGCCCAGGTACCGCACATTAACTCGCTTATTGGCATTGACTTACGAATCCTGATCCAGGCTGGGGGGCCACCCACGGCGGGGGGCCGGGCCAAAGACAGAGCGGCGGGCGACCCGTGTGGATCGCCCGCCGCCATGTCATCCTGCGAGGCTTACCAGCAGGCCGGGGAGCCTTCCTGGGTCACCGCGGCGTTCGGCGTGTTGGCCGCCGGGCCGGTGTAGATGCCGCAGGTGTTCGGGCTGCCGGTCACCGCCGGGTTGGTCATCGTGGCCTTCCAGCCGGCCGCGTCG
>JANRJZ010000096.1:0-3305 GCA_033763675.1 Gemmatimonadota bacterium | reverse complement strand
CTCGGCGAGCGCGGCGGCGCCGGCGGGCCCGATGCGAGACTGCGCCCACGCCGTGGCGAGCGCCGGAAGCCCGACGGCCAGGGCGGCCGCGAGCGGGATCCAGATGGACATGGCCGACTCCTCCTCAGGTGGCGCGGGACGGAGGTGGCGTCCCGTGCCCGAAAGGCCGGTACGCCACCCCGCCCGGACTGTAGAAATTGCCGAAGAACTCGACGTAGTGGAGCCGCAGCGCGTGGATCGTGGGGCTCATCACCCCGAGCGCGAAGTTCACCAGATGGAACAGCAACGCGAAGATCACCCCGACGATCACGCTGCCGAAGGCGCCGGACATCTCGTTGGCCACCACCGCCAGCATCACCGATGCGGTGCCCAGCGCCATGATGCGGGAGTAGGAGAGGACCTTGCCGAGGGTGGAGAGGAACTCCACCGGCGCCACGACCCCCTCGACCACCACCATGATCGGGAAGATGACGAGGAGCGCGACGGTCAGCGGCGTCAGCAGCCCGCGGGGGACCACCTCGACGCTCGCGAGCAGGGCGAGGATGACGAGCACCAGCATCACCGCGGCCAGCCCCCGGCCGATGGCCTGCCGCCGGTGGCCGGCGAAGGCGCTCACGGCGCCGATCACCAGCCCGAGCAGCATGTGCACCGCGCCCAAGGACACGGCCAGGATGAGGAAGGGCACGATCGCCTCCTCCCGGTCGAACCAGAGGGCATGCAGCCCGAAGGCGCGGCGGCCCAGGTCCCCGAAGAACTCGCCGAAGAGGGCCCCGAAGATGCCGCTGAAGCAGGCGCAGGCGATCAGGATCTCGGCCACCGACCGGCGCCACCCCTCGCCTGCGGACCGGCGGCGGAGCAGGTAGGCCAGGCCAAGGAGCAGCACCGCGTAGCCGATGTCGCCCAGCATGAGCCCGAAGAACATCGGGAAGAAGACCGCCACGAAGGGGGTGGGATCGATGCTGCCGTAGCGGGGGAGTGGCACCAGGCTGACCAGCAGCTCGAAGGGCCGGAACAGCCGGGGATTGCGGAGCACCACCGGGGCGGTCTCGGCCGTCCAGCGATCCTGCGCCACCTCCTCCAGCACCACCTCCGCGCCAAACCGTTGCTCCAGGGTGCGGGCCACCCGGTCGCGCGCGTCGCGTGGCAGCCATCCCTCGATGACGAAGGCATGCGCGGTGACGCGGCTCAGGTCCCGTGCCTCGAGCCGCGCCAGGAGGTCGCGCAGCTGGCGCGTGCCCTGTCCGAGCGGCGGGCCGTAGCGGCGCGCAGCGTCGGCCCGCGCCCGGCGGGTCGCGGCCAGCTCGGCCGGCAACTGGCGGCGGCGCTCCTGCATCGCGGGCATCGCCTCCGCGAGACTCTTCCCGGCGAACCCGGCGGGGAGGCTCACCTCGCTCACCCGGCCCTCGGCGAGCCACTGCTCCACCCGGGGGGCGGCATGCGCGGGGACCAGGATCAGCAGCGCGGTCTCATCGGCGGGGAGGGGGTGATCGCGGATGTCAAAGGCATCGCCGAGCAGCGCGCCGAGCTCGCTCCGGAGCCGGGCCACCATCTCCCGCTGACCGGGGCGGAGGACCACGTGATACGCCCGGCCGCTGGCCCACCGGGGCTGGCTCCGGAGCAGCGGTTCAAAGGCCTGAAACACCGCCTCGTACCGGGCCAGGAGCGCCTGTTCCTCTTCCAGGGACTCGAGCTTCGCCACCAGCCGCTCTCCCTCCCGCCGGGCCCGGACGATGAGGCGCGCCGTGCGGGGAAGCGGGAGCGGCGGCTTCGCCGCCGCCGTGGCCGGCGGGACTTCGAGCAGCTTGCCCGCCACCGCCGCATCCTCGAGCAGCCGGGTCAGGCGGAGCCGGAGTCGTTCCTCGCGGGGCGAGGTCAGCACCGGGGCGAGGACCGAGGTTTCCGGGGGCGGGGCGAGGTGGATCAGCCCCAGGTCCTGGAGCGCGCCGAGCACGTCCGGGAGCCGGGGCCGGGGGCCGAGGATCCGCACGCGTGACATTGCCAAGATCACGGCGGGCTCCCGGGGGGCGCGGTGAGCCAGCGTAGCAGCCCGTCCGCGAGCGTGGCCACGCTCGCGTCGGACACAGCGGTATAGCGCTCCGCCCGTTCCCGGGCCGCGGCCTCCATGGCTGCGATCCGGGCAGCGGTTTCGGCCGCAATCCGGTCAGCGGCGGCGTGCACCTCCTGGGCGATCCGTGCTTCCAGCTCCCGTTCGGCCGCCGTGGCCTCCTCGCGCGCCGCGGCGACGATCCCGGTGCATTCCCGGGTGGTGGCCTCCAGCCGCGCGGCGAGGGCCTGCTCCATTTCGATCAGGCGGACGAGATCCCCCGGCGACCCGGGCGGGGCGGGGACGGGGGCGCGGGGAGACCGTGACATGGCCGGGCCAGCCTCTCTGATCCGGTTCCGGGGCGTGAATCCGGACTTCCGGAATCAGGTAGAAGGTCGCACCAGGCTGGCGAAGGGGTGATGAATGCCCATATAAGGCCCGCTTCACCTCGGTCCACCCCGGTGGGCGCGTCACGCCGGCGCCACTCTGGCGTGGCGGGCCGGGGGACGGTAAGCTCCGGGGCGACTGCACCCCCTGCCCTCACTCCCGAATCCATGATCCGCTTCAACCACATCACCGGCAGCCTCGCCGGCACCACGACCGAACTGGACAAGCGCTCCATCCGCGTGGGCACCAGCGGTGACTGCGACGTCCGGTACGACCTGGTGCGCGACGCGGAGGTGGGGCGGTACCACGCGGCGGTGGTGCGGAAGGAGAACGCCTACCACCTGCTCGACCTGGGGCAGGCCGGGGGGGTGTGGGTGAACGGTGAGCGGGTCCAGAGCCAGGCCCTGAAGAGCGGTGACCGGGTTCGCTTCGGCGGTGAGGGGGGACCGGAGGCGGAAGTCGCGGTGGTCTTCGACCCCAACTACGACGCGGCCAAGGATGCCGCCCAGATGGTCGAAACCTTCAAGGAGCGGAGCCGGGAGACCTCGGCGGTCCGGATCGTGGCGGCGGCGGCGGAACGGGTGGCGGAGGAGCGGGCCAAGGCGGGGGGCACCAAGTCCCGTCGCACCATGGAAGTGATGGCCGCCACCATCCATGAGGTCGGGGACCTCATGAAGACCCAGACCCGCAAGCGCTGGGTGAAGATCGTGGGGGTGGTCGCGGGGGCGTCCCTGGTGGTGATCTCGGTGCTGTCCTTCGTGCTCTACCGGAAGCAGCAGCAGATCAACCAGCTGCTGGACCAGAAGGCGCGCTACGACACCGAGTTGCGTGCGATCCAGGAACGGATGGCGCTGGAGCGGGACTCGCTCAAGCT